>JAZKEE010000112.1:14693-17039 GCA_040387235.1 Pseudomonadota bacterium | reverse complement strand
ACATTCACCGCCGCCCCATCCACCGCCCAGCGGCACTCGGCCATCCAGGTGGGCAGTGCGGGGTCGCGCACCACGGGCGCCAGGGCGCGCAGCGTGGTGTTCATCTGTCCGTCGAACCAGTGCAGCTTCTGCTCGGCGAACTGGATGGACGACAGCGCCTGCAGCACCAGCGTGCCCCCCTCCACCACCGGCAGCGGCAGCGCCGCGCGAAACGCCATGTCCAGCGAAGGGTGCTCGCGCACCAGCTCCTGCAAAAAGGCGCAGGCTCCATCGATGGCCTGCGCATGCCGCGCATGGAAGGCAGGGCTCATCTCCTCGGTGCCCAGGAACTTGGCAACGCCGGCGAGCGACTCGAACGGGGTGGGCAGGCGGGTGGGGGTGGGGGTCGTTGAGGGCATGGTGGCAGTCGGCTTGGCTGAAGAATGGCAACGGCAACAGCGCGCAGGCAGGGTGGGCGCGCATCCACGGTGACAGTATGCTCCCGCCAAGCGCCGCGCCGCCCGGGCAAGGCGCAAAATGCGTTCCACACGCCTGCTGCGCAGGCAGCGGCGTTGGCGGCGCGCCCGTTTCCATGTAAACCGCGGGCAACGCCACCACGTTTAATGGTGACACGCTCCAACCGGATACCGCCATGCCCCCTGGTACCTTGCGCAACCTTCTCGCTGGCGCCGCCCTGGCACTGGGCCTGGGCGCCGCGCCCGCCTTCGGCCAGATCACCACGGTGGCCACCACGATCAGCGGCACCACGCAGGCCCTGAACTTTTCCGTCAGCGTCAACCCCGAGGCCCGTTTCCTGGGCCAGGGCAGGCTGTACTTCGTGCTGCTGCACAACGGGCAGTTCTACCTGCTGTCCGAAACGCGTGGCTTCGTGCCCTACACGGGCGGCGAGATCCCCGAGTACCGCACCATCCGCCAACCGAGCGAGACCATCACCGTCAACAACTGGAACACCCGCGCGCAGCTGGGTGGGGCTGTCTTCGTGGGCTACGGCACCGACTTCTTCGAAATGCTGGCCAGCAGCCGATACCGCCAGGTGGCCACCCTGGCCGAGTACCCCATCCCGCCGGTGGTGAGCGACCCCTATGCAGCCTACAGCGGCGCCTACCTGTGCTCCAGCGACACGGGCGCCACGTACAACGCCACCGCCACCTTCACCGCCCCCCAGGCGGTGGTGGACACGTCCCGCATCCCCGCCATCCCGGTGCCCGGCATCAGCGTGCCTTTCGACGGCCTGGGCAGCAGCGGCGACCGCATCTACGCCAGCCGCGGCTTTCCGCTGTACCTCGTGTCGCTGGACACGGCCGCTGGTGCGCGCTACCCGCTGGCACTGGCCTACCAGGCCAGCGATTTCAGCGCGTCTTACATCTTCGTGTGCGCCAGGCGATGAGAACGCCCTTCCCTTCGGCGGTGCAGGCCCGCGACCGCCCGCGCCTGCAAAGCGTCCGAACGCGCCGTTCAGCGCCACCCCGCTACCGCCCGTCGGCGCGCCGCGCCATGTCGTGACATTTGGTTTCGCGCCACAGTGCGCGCGACACCCTGGTGATAGATTCGCGCCTCGCTCGGCCCCGTGCCGGGCGTTTGCCATCCGAATCCACGCCAACCCATTCCGTACCACATGGCCGTTACCGTCTCCGACCTGCAGAACATGCGTTTTTCCGGCAACCCGCAGGCCGATGCCCTGCTGGGCGGCACCCCCGTCTGGAACTTCTGGCCCGATGGCCGCAAGGTGATCTACTACACCTTCGACGCGGGTGCCGGCAGCGAAGCGGCCAACAAGACCGGCACCGCGGTCACGGCATTCAACGCCGACCAGAAGCAGTCGACCCTGCAGATCCTGCAGCACGCCTCCGCCGTCACCGGCATCGTCTTCACCGAGGTGGCCACTTCGGCCCAGGCCGACCTGCACTTCGCAGCCACCAACCTGCAGGGCTCCTCCACGGCGGGCCTGGCTTCGTCCGGCTACAGCTACGGCTACACCGTCCCCGGCCAGGTGTTGACCTCGCTGAACATCGAAGCCGTGGTCTACCTGGACAATGTGGAGCACGCCGGCATCAACAACCGGCCCACGGCCGGCGGCTCGGGCTACGAGGTGCTGCTGCACGAAGTGGGGCACGCGCTGGGCCTGTCGCACCCGTTCGACTCCTCGCGCCCCCTGCCATCGGCGCAGGACAACACCAACAACACCGTCATGTCGTACACGCATGCCGGCCCCAACAAGACCACCTTCCAGGGCTACGACCTGCTCGCGCTGGACTGGCTCTACGGCCGCGACGGCCTGGGCGGCACCTACGGATTCAACTCGACCAAGGGCCCGACGCTGACCTTCGACACGGCGCCCACCACGCC
>JAZKEE010000112.1:12376-14593 GCA_040387235.1 Pseudomonadota bacterium | reverse complement strand
ACGCCCACCACCCCTGCGACACCATCCACCCCGACGAAGCCGACGGTCCCCACGACCCCTGCCACGCCAACCACCCCCACCAAGCCGACCCCGACCGTCCCCAACCTGCCCACAGGCAACCAGGGCACGGGCGATGCGGACCTGTTCAACAGCAAGCCCGCCACCGAGACCTTCGGCGGCGCAGGCGGCGTGGACACGCTGGTGGTCCACGGTGCACGCGGCGGCTACACGCTGCAGCCGCTGCCCGGCAGCGGCAACTGGCTGCTGAACGACAAGGGCGCCGGCCTCGACGGCATCGACACCCTGCAGCAGATCGAGCGCGTGCGTTTTGCCGACCATTCCGTGGCGCTGGACCTGGACGGCGCCGCCGGCACCGCTGCGCGCCTCATCAGCACCCTGCTGGGCTCCGACGCGCTGAAGAACCGCGGCCTGGTGGGTGCCGTGATCAAGGCAGTGGACGAATCGGGTGCCACGCCCCAGCAACTCGCAGAACTGGCCCTGGCCGCTGTGGCCGGCGCCTCCGCCACACCCGAACAGGTGGTGGCCCTGCTGTACGCCAACCTGTTCGGCACCGCGGCCGATGCCGGCACTGTGCAGAACCTGGCAGGCCTGCTCCAATCGGGCAGTTACACCGGCGCATCGCTGACCTGGGCCGTGGCCAGCTCGGACCTCACTGCCAGCAAGATCAACCTGGTCGGGCTGAGCCAGGTAGGTCTGGAATACGTCTGAATCGAATGGATGCGCAGGGAGGGCCTGCGCATCCACGGCCTTGGCGCAGTCCACGCCGCGCCCGGCGCAGCCCTACCTTTAGGGGATACCACCCGCCAGGAATTTGCGCTCCAATCACGGTCGATGCTCCCTGGCAAGCAATGTTTTGCCAAGGACAGACATGCTCGCCCCCGGCGACCCCATGCCCCGGAGAACAACTCCCCGCTGGTGCCATGGTCCCTGGGACACAACACCTGGCCAGGCCAGCGACCGTGGCATACCCAACGTGATTACCGCACTCTTCGAATTCACCCGCGCCGGCGTCTGCAGGTTTGCGCCCAGCGTATCCGCCTCCACCGACGCCCAGGCCGTGCTGCTCAACTGGGCACTCATGGCCCACGACCGCGCATTCCGCACGGTGCTCGACCTGCCCGACCGCCTGGTGGCCGAACTCAGCTGGAACGAGCGGCACGACACCGCCCAGCGGTACGACCTCGACTCCTGGGCCCGCCGCCTGGACATCACCGTGTCCAACGCACTGCGCATGTCGCACAGCGAGACCGCACGGCCCCTGGCGGCGTAAGGCGCCTCGCCCGCCCCTGGTCAGCCCACCGTGTCTGCCAGCACCTGGCAGGGCTTGATCGCACCGCCGCCCGATACACCACCGTTGCATTGAACAGAGCGACCCGCCGGGCTACTCCGGATAGATGACTTTCCCCCCGCCAATGATCACGGGGCCTTCACACCGGACCACGAATCCGCTCGACCGGTCGCGAATCTCCAGCCCTTGCTCTCCTTCTGGCATGGCCACTATCTCGCATTGGATATCACAGCCAGACCAGCGAACCGGGCCACTTATATACACGCATTGCACAAATGTCACGCCAATGAAGTCCGTCGAAACGCCACTGCGCTGCAATCCGATGGTGAACCGGTCATGGCCATTGACATAGCCGGCAAAGAAAGCGTTTTCACCGCGCCACTCAGCTAAAAAAGAGGCCAACCCATCCATATCTTTCTGTTTGAACTTCACGGCCCCACCTCCACCGGACTTCCCTTGAAAAAGAAATTGGATTTCTTCCTGTAGCTTTCATTCTTCATTATTTTCCAGATCCAAGTTCGTCACATTTCCAACGGGCACGCCTTCCAGCTCACGGCGGTGACCAATCCCTTTCTCCCCAAGTTTCAACACCTGCGCAAGCTCGTCCAAGGATCTCAGCACCCCGTCCAGATTGACATTGATTTTCGAAGCATGTTCCATTGCCAATGAAATGTTTCTTTCCAGTACCTCATCAGACCCTGGCCAAGGTGGTCATGGCCAACCACACCCGGTTGAAGGCGCCGGGGCTCGGACCACGGCCCCGGGGTGTCCATGGTCTCGACGCCTTCTGCAGGCGCGCTCATCACCGCACGCGCCGGAGCGGCCTCGTGCACGGGCACCATCGTTCCTTTCGCGAACCGTCTCGCGCCGCGTACACCACCGGCAAGCAGCGCCGCCTCAATGGCATC
>JAZKEE010000112.1:0-12276 GCA_040387235.1 Pseudomonadota bacterium | reverse complement strand
CTTGTGGGGCTGATTCATGCGAGCCTGGGACTGTGGCAAGAAGCTGTTGCCCACCCGTCGCCTCGACCGGCTGGGCGATGGTCCCGACGTCGGCGTGGTGCCCGGTGGGTGCCTCCGACACGCCCAGATCGCTGTCTGTCACGGCACGCGTTTCCTCTGCGGCAGTGGAAGAGGCCACAGCCCGCAGCCCATTGGCATCCGAGTTGCGCGCTGCAGTGCCGGGCGATCCGACGGGAGCAGTCGGCGCTGCCGTCTGGGCTGGCACGCGGGGCACAGGCAGGGCACAGGCAGGGCATCTGCACGCCTGCCATCGTTTTCGACAACATTTGCCGATGTGTCTCGCAAGGGATTGTGGACCCCGCCCAGCTCGCCGGCCACCTCCGCCAGCACCTGCCCAGGCTGGTCGATCTCCCCCTTCTGGGCCAGTTGTTTACCCGCTTCACCCGCACCACCCAAAACACCTTGCACACCGGCCTGCAGCGGCGCGTTGATGGCCTGGCGCACGGCCTGGTTCTTGATGAGGACCTTGGGCACCAGCGTCTTGCTCGCAACGCCGCCGGAGACTGCGTCCATCGCCCCCACGATGGCGCCACCCTTCCCGGCATAGGCCGTGGCTTCGCGCAGCATCTTCGGATCGGCAAACAGCCTGCCCAGGCCTTCCTTGTCAGACGGATCCACGCCCTTGTCGCGCGCGAATTCACGGATGCCGCTGCCAAACTCGGTCAGCGCGCTGGTGCCGCCGGCCACCGCCGCGCCGGCAACGGGGCCCATCGTGGCAGCGGCGACGACCATCGGAATCATCTGCGCAGCGGACTGGGCCGTGACACCAGCGACCACCGCACAGGGGTCTTTCTTGAACACCTCCCAGGCTTCGCCAAAGCTCTTGGCCTCCAACACCGCACGCTCCTGCGGCCGCGTGGTCATGCGGCTTGCGGCATCGGCCAGGGCGCCGGCCTCAGCCGTGTCGACTGCCATACCACCAAGCCGCTGGGAGGCGTGCGCGATGGAGGTGCGCAGGCCCTGCGCCTGGGCGCTGTCGCCCAGGCCTTCGCCTACCAGTTGGGCCAGCATCTCCTGGCGCTGCAGCAACTGGTGGGCCGCGGCGCTGGCGTTCATGGCCTGCAGGTTGGCGCAGGCGTTCGTTGCGCCGGCAAAGACTTCGTCGCGCAGTTGCGTGAACTCATCGCCCAAACGGCCGAGCAAGCCCTTGGGTGCGGCGGCCTTGGGTGCGGCACTTGCCATGCTGCGCGCAACGGGCGGCGCATCCGCCACGATCGATTGCACGGGGGCACCGCCCCGCCGGGCGGCGCTCGGGCGCCAACCGTCGTTCACAGGCACCGTGGGCGCCGCGTCCGGCCGCGAGGAAGGTGGCTGCTGCACGCCATCGCCCGGCCCCAGCGCCACCAGCTCGAACGGAGGCCAATCAATATCCGCATTGGAAGCGACCGGCGCATCCACCAGCTCAAACAGGAACCAGTCCATCACCGCGCCTTTGCCTGGAGTTCAGGCCGGCCATTGCGCACCACGTACAGCTGGCCACTGGCGTCGCGCACCACCGTTCCATCGCGCGGCGCGGACGAGAGCGGCCGGGCCAGGCTGGTGCTGGCACGGGTGCCCACCAGCGCGCCTGGGCCGGGCCCACCGCCTGATGCGGGGCCCGCAGGCAGCCAAGTCGGGTCGACCATGGGACGTACATGGGCCCGCTCGGGCTGCGGTGCACTGCCGCGTTGGAAAGCCGCGGCCGCATCAAGGGCCGAGCCGCCGCCCTGCTCCACCGCCAGAGCGCTGGCCCCCGCCCTGTCGTTCAGGCCGAACTGGCGTTCACCGCGCGCATGCACGTCAAGCTTGCCCGGGTCCAGGAACAGCGTGTACAGCCGCTGCAGTGCCTGAGAGCCCTTCTCACGGTCATAGGCGGCGCGCTCCAGCGTGGTGGTGGGCGGGGCGGCGCCCATGTCACCTGCGCGGTCGTAGCGGGCAAAGTCGCCCGCCGTGGGGGCTACGGCGTTCATCACAGGCATGCCAAAGCCCACGTCGGCCAGGCGCAGGCCGGCGTCTTCATCGACAGCGCGCACGCGGTTGATGAGGTCCTGCCGCTGCCCGGGTGTCTGGGCACGCGCGGCTTCTTCCATCAGGTTGAAGCCCCGGCCGCTGCCGCCCGTACCATTACCCGCCCCACTGCCTGCACCGCCAGCCAGGCGTGCTGCCGTCTGCTCCTGCTGCCACTGCCGGTCGGCAGCGCGCTCCTGCTGCTTTTCCTGCAGCAGTGCGCGCTGTGCCTGCAGCTTCTCTTCATCGGCCGCCATGGCCGACATGCCGCCGCCCACGCCCTGCAGCGTGCCGCCCAACAGGTTGGCGAAGAAGCTCATTGCACACCTCCCTGCGGCTGCAGTTGCTGCGGCACCATCCGCCCTCTCTGCGCCTGGCCCACGCCGCGCGCGCCAGGCGCCGCAGGCGGCTGAGCACCCTGCCGCAGGTCTTCGGGCCGCGGCATGAGGCCTTCATCGGCATCCATGCGCATGTACTCGGCGATGGACTCCTGCATCACCTGCTGCAAAAAGGGCTCCAGTTGCTCGTCGGGCACCAGGCCGGCATCGTTGGCCAGGCCCGCGATGTCCTTGACCAGTTGCACGCCCGCATGCAACAGCACGGCCGGGTCCACGGGCTGGCCGGCCTTCTGTGACTCCATGGCCAGGAAGCGCAAGGTCTGCGTGCCCATCCGCACCGCGGCCTGCGCAGGGTCGATCCCCATGGCCTCGCGCCACGCTTGTGCCTGTTCACCCATCATCTGGCGGGCGCGGCCCAGCAGCATGTCGAACTGGGCCTGCTGCTGGGCGCTGGCAGGCTTCTGGCCGCCGGTGCTGCCGACCGTGGGGTCTTGCGCAGGGGTGCCCTGTCGGGCCATTTCGTTCAGGTTCATGGTGGTTCCTTATGCGACGCGAACGCCAGAGACGCTGCGGTAGTTGCGCTCGAGCATGGCCATCTTTTCGCGCTCCAGCCTTTCCTTCGATGCGTTCGTGATGCCGGTGCCGACGCCCTGAACAATCGCCCCCAGGCCCTTTTCGCTGGTCGCCAGGCTGCCGAGCCGATCGAAGAAGCTGCCCTTCACGGGGGCCACCGGCGCCGTGGCGGATCCGCCGGCCACTGCAGGGGCGGTCACGGGGGCCGAGGCGTTGTGCTGAACGTAGCGCGAGAAGATCTGCTGCTCCGGTCCTGCGACCGGTGCCGCAGCACCGGTCTGGTGGACCCTTGGCAGATCCGTGGGACCCTCGATGGGATCGATGTCCATCCCCAAGGGCTGACCAGGCGCGGCGACGCTGGTGCCCGCCGAGGCAGCGGGCCCGGCAACCTTGGCCACTTCGGCGGCTTCGTTGATCGGCAGCCCGTCCCCGCCCAATCGCAGCAGGCCCTGGTCTCCCTGGCCCATGATCGAGTGGTTGCCAAACACGTTGGTGCCATCCATGGCGGCCTTGCCCACGTTCGCAGCATCTGCGAGGTTGAAGGCGCCCTGCGCGGAATTGGCCCCGAAGGCGGTGGTGCCGTCCAGCATGGCCTTCGTGCCCAGCGCGCCGCCCGCCTCGGTCAGGCCGGCACCACCTTCGCCAAAGTTGAAGCCGCCATTCACCGCGCCGTACACCGCGCCGACAACGTTGGCGACGTTCACGAGGTCCTCCCCGAAGACCTTGGAAGCGGCCTTGTTGATCTTGTTGTTGATCCCGGTCACCTGCAGGGCGATCGAGGTGACTGCCGTCACCATCGCGGCGGAGACCGTGGTGCCGAAGGCCACCGTCAACGACGCGGCGATGGCCGTCGTCGCCCCCGTGGCGGCCATGACGATGGGAACAATGATGGCCATGGATCAGCCCTCCAGTGCGGACACGTAGGCCGTGCCCATGACGCCAAAGCCGCGGCGGGCCATGACCTTGTTGAAACGGACCGGATCAGCGATGCCGGCATAGTTGTGGACCACCAGCTCCACGGCCCGCATGCGCCGGGCCCAGGCCTGCAGTTCGGCCAGCAGGCGCAGCCCCGATCCGTCTTCGGCGTACCACAGCAGCTCGAAGGCGGTCTGGCGGCGGTTGACCAGGCCCGGTTGAACGAATCCGACGACCATTCCCCCGAGGTTTCCCGCGTTGGGCTGGCCCGGTGCCGCTTCACTGACGAACACCACGCTGGCCAAACCGGTGATGACGCCCAGGAAATTGGCCTGCACACAGGGCATGTCCACGGGCTGGCTGGCCATGCGGCTCTGGGCGTGCTCACGCAAGGCCAGGGCAACCAGGCCGGGAATGTCGTCGCGCGTGGCGCGGCGGATGGTGGTCTGGCTCATGGAGCACCCCCATCGCCGTCAGCGGGCTGCAGACCAGCCGGGGCCGGCGGCGGAGCAACAACGGCGGGCCTGTCCTGGTCGGTGAGCAGCCAGCTGGAAGGGCTGATACCCAGGTAGGCGGCCTGGTTGGTCATGGTCTTGTTGCTGGTCGCAACCACGGTATCGATGGCCTCGCGCTTGCGCTCCGGCGACATGTCGGAGGACTGGATGGTGTAGATCTTGTCGGTCGCGTCCTTGCGCAGGTTGGTCAAGGTATTGCGGTTGTCCTGGGCAAGTTGCTGCTGCGTCTTGCGATCGTCGGCATCCAGCTGCAACTGCAGCCGCGCCATGCTGGTATCGGGCTGGATGGCCGCCGCGCGCGATGCCGCCTCCAGCTGCGCAATCCCCATCTGGTTCTGCGCCGCGAACTGGTCGCGCGCCGACTGGTAGCCGTTCTGGACGGCATCGCGCTCCAGCGTCAGCTGCTGCTGGCGGTCCAGCATCCTGTAGTCGCGGTCCCACTGCTGCTGCGCCGCCCACTCGTTGGCCTGCACATTGAAATCGGCCATATAGGCATCGCGCACGAAGGCGTTGTTGTCGCGCGCAAAGGTGTTGGCCTGACCCGCGTTGAACTCGCCGGAGCGGGCATAGGTGCTCGCGTCCTGCTGGGCAATCGGCATGGCCGCGTCGTACATGGCCGAGTCGGCCGCCGTCATGGCCATGGAGCTGTTGAGCAGGCCACGCGTGTTGGCCGTCTGCAGCGCGCGGGCGCGGGCCTGCTGCATCAGCGGGCTGTCGTCGGCAATGATCTGCTGCAATTGGCTGCGCACCGTCTCGTTGGGCGCCACGTCCCAGCGCGTCATGCCCTGCAGCTGCGACAGGTTGATGCCCGTGGTGGGCGGCTTCTTCGTGTCCTTGGTCCAGCCCTTCTGGGTGTCGTAGGTGTAGTCGTAATAGGGCTTCTCCAGCCCACCTGCGGTGCCATAGCCGCCGATGGCCGAGTCCTCGGCAGACCAGCCGTAGACCTGTCCGAGCTGCTTCTGCGTTACGCCCATCCCGCTAAACATGCCCATGACCTCCTGGCTTGTCTTGCCGGCAGACCAGTTCTTTGCGGTGTTGATTTCGTCGGCAGTCAGGTCGCGCCCGCCCTCCCAGCCGGTGGAGACTGCGGCGGGTGCCGGCAATGTGGCATATGAGGGTGCCGGGGCTGGCGACGGCGCTGCGCCCCAGGCCTGGCTGGCCAGGTTGAATTGCGCGTCAGTGACGCCCAGCGATTTGCCGATGCGTGCCAGGTCCTCGTCCGACGCGCCGTTGGCCCGCTCGGTCGCATACGCCGCGTTGACGTGATCCTGCGTGTACTGTGCCATGGTCAATATCCTTTGCTGCGGTCGGTGGTGCCGCGTTGCTGCGCCTGCAGGGCAATGCGGCCTGGCAGGGCCAGCAGTGCCTGCAGCTCCTGGATGGCGGCCTGCGCGGCGCGGATCTCGGCGTCGGTGGAACGCACCGTGGTGCACACGGTGGTCAGCTCGGCGATGCGCTCGGCCGAGTAGGACTGGACGCCGCGCCACACGGCGGTGGCGGGGTTGATCTGTTCCATCCAGCTCATGTGAAATTCCCTGCGGTCATACACCCCTCCCGGTCTGGGCCGCGAACTGCATTTCCGCGTTCAGCATCTGTGCCTTGCTGTCGCGGTCGGCCTGGCGGTCGGCCAGCACGGCGCGGGTCTTTTGCACCTCGAAAGCCTGGCGGCTCTGTGCATCGGCCTGACCCATGCGCTCGCGCGCGGCAGTGCTGGCGGCATCCAGCGCCATGCGCTGCCGGGCCAGCTCGCGCTGGGCCATGGATTCATCGCGGCGCAGCTGCAAGCGGGCCTTCTCCAGCTCGCCCTGCATGGCGGCCTGCTCGCGCTGCTGGGCCAGGCGCTCGGCATCGGGGCCGCTCTTGCCGGGGGGCTGCTGCGCCTCGGCCTGCTGCATGCGGGCGATCTCCTGCTCGGTGGGCAGCACGCGGTCGGGGTCGAGCTTGAAGGCGCGCGCAAACTCGCGCATCAGCCGCATCTGGTTGCTGGGCGGCAGGCCCATGGCCTGCGCCGTCTGCATGAAGGCCTGCAGCCGCTGCGCCTGGCCCTCCAGCTCCACCAGCGCGGCAATGCCCAGGGCGCGCACGCGGCTGTCGCCCTTGATCTCGTCTTTCTCGCTGTACTGCATGTTCCAGTCGAAGAAGCGCGTGATCAGCGGGGTGACGATGTCGTCGTCCCAGTTGCGCACCGCGCGGCGCACCCACAGGTTGGCGGCGTTGTAGGCAATGCTCGCGCCTGTGGCGCTCTGCATGTAGCTCGGTGCCTCGCTGCCCTGCAAAAAGGCCGGCAGCGTGCCCACCTCTTCGATCAGCTGCTTGCTCATGCCGAAGATCGCCTGCAGCTCCTGCAGGCGTGCATCGATGGCGATGAACTGGATGCCCTGGCGCGCGTCAGAGCCGGGGCGCTTGTTGCGCCAGAACTTGCCCGGCGCCATGCGCCACGACCCATCCACCGGCTCGATGGCCTGGTCGTCCACCACCACCTGGGGCAGCACGCACAGGCCCATGTTGTCGTGCATGGCGCGAAAGGCGCTGTTGGCGCTCTCCTGGTTGTCGCGCACCTCGTACGGCATGCCAAAGCCGAAGATGCTGGCCTCGTCCATCTGCCAGGTGAAAACGCTGTAGGGGTGCTCGTTGCTGTCCAGCGGGTTCAGCGCCGCCTTGAGCACCTCACCCTGGCTGCCGAACCAGACCACGCCGGTGTAGGTCTTCAGGGGGTCGTCCTCCACCTGGCAGCCGCAGTCGATCAGGTCCTGCGCGGTGATGGGGCCGTGGTACTCCCACACCTCGTAGCGCCGGTCCTTGGCGCCGCTGGCGCCGCTGATGGCGCGCAGCCGCTCGCGGTAGTTGTTGGTGGGCGTGGTCGGCTCGGCGCCCAGCATGCGGCGCAGGGCGTCGGCGTCCACATCGGGCATGTCCTGCAGGTCGGCCGCCTCCTGGCGCGTGAGGTAGTGGCGCTCGAACACGAACTCCGCCTCGCGGATGTGGGTGCTGCTCATGTCGGGGAAGAAGTTCCAGATGTCCACGCGCGCGGCCTGCGGCAGCGGCTTGCGTGCAAGACTCATCACATACGCGCCATCGCCCTGCCGCGCCCAGCGCTTGGTGGTGCGAAACATCGGCACCGGCCCCTTGAGCACGCCCGTGCCGTACAGCACCGCATCGTGGATCACATCGCGTGCATGGCGCGGGTAGCTGCACTCGGCCAGTTGGTCGTCGATCTCGCGCTGCATGGCATCGCAGCGCTTGGCCGCCTCGTCCACCATCTGGCCAATCGCCTGCTGGATGCCGCCGGCCGTGAGCATGGGCCCCTCGGGCGACTGCATGGGGGTGTCGGGCGGCAATTGCCCGGCCAGGTCCAGGGCCTCGTCCAGGTCGGGCACCGGCGTGGGCTCGATCACGTAGTTGCGCTCTTCGCTGGGGAACAGCATGTCGAACAGCCGTGCCTCCACCAGCCCGCACAGCCGGCGCGTCAGCGGCACGAAGATGCGGCTGCCGTACTCGCCCTCGTCGCCGAACATGCCGGGGTCGTACTGCCCGTTGAACTGGCGCACGTCCTTGTACCAGCGCTCCTCGATCACCTGGCGCTGCTGCACCTGCTCCTGCGCCAGCGACAGCAGGCGGCGGCCCAACGCGCCCACACGCACCGCGCGCGCCTCCACCTCCGTGCGCTGCTGCGCTGCATCGACCTGCGCCGCCTCGGCCAGCAGGGCCACCACCTCGTCGGCCCCCATGGCGCCGCTGGCAACCAGGCCGGCAATCTCCTGTGCTGCGGCGTCGTCCAGGCCGCCGGCCGGCGGGGCAAAAAAGTCGGGGCGACCGGGGCGCTGAGGTGGGGTGAAGCTCATGCCCCGCAGTGTTGCGGGGCGGGGGCTGGCGGCCAATGCGCTGCATATATGCGGTGCAGCCTGGGCCTGCACCGCTGCCCCTGCCACCAGGACCCCGGCATGCGCGGAATGTGTTGCAGCCTGCCGACAAGTCTGCGGCGATCAGCCGCACGCCACCGAATGCTTGCGGCGCGCCTGCTCCCGGCGCCATTGCGGCGAGCCCAGGCCTGGCGTGCGCGCAACCGCGGCCAGGCACTTGGCGCAGGGGTGTATGAAGCGTTGCTCCAGAGGCCTTTGCGCAACCGGCTTGCAGGGGGAATTGCCCGTGCGGGTTGACCCTTTTGGCGGTTTCATTTACAACCGATTACAAAAGCAGCAGACACGCCCCAAGCATCCGCCTGCACCCCGCAGCCAAGGAACACCGGAACAGTACACAGGGTCGCAACCAGGACCCATGCCCTCCATTGCCGATGCCTTCTTCCTGCCAGCCAGTCTTCGGACCACAGCCGCCCAGCGACTTGCGCTCGGTGCGCCTTCACGTACCCCGCCTTGCTGATCGCGCCGCCATGCGCCGCCATCAGGCACACCCGCCATCTTCCTGTTCGAGCCTCGGGACTACCGCACCATGACCTACCAGACGACCTACACCCCTTACGCCACAGCCCCCGAAGCCAGCACCGATGGGCAGGAGTTGTTCTTCGGCTTCTTCCACAGCACGGCTGCGGTAGCCAACATCGCCACCGTCACCAACCTGAACGACTCGGGCGCGGGGTCGCTGCGCGAGGCACTGGCGGGTGCGACCCCCGTGACGATCCGGTTCGCCCCCGGCCTCGCCGGCACCATCACCCTGGCCAGCACCGCCACCGTCTCCGCCAACACCCAGTTTGACCTGACCGGCGCCGGTGCCATCACCATTGAGGGCCAGCCGCTGGACATCACCGGCGGCCTGAACGTGCTGAGCGATGCCGTGGCCAAACTCACCATCAACAGCGCACTCACCGGCGCGGGAGGCATCGCCAAGACCGGGGCGGGCACCCTGGAACTGGGGGGCACCAACACCCTCACCGGGGCCGTCAGCGTATCGAACGGCACCGTGGCCCTCGTGAATGGCAACGCCATCGACAATGCCAGCGCAGTGACGGTGGCCAGCGGCGCCACGCTGGCCCTGGCAGGCGGCGGCGAAACCATCGGCTCGCTGGCGGGCAGCGGCAATGTCAGCCTGGGCGCCTACACCCTGACCATCGGCGCCGACAACACCAGCACCACCTTCAGCGGAGTGATCTCAAGCATAGGCAGCGGCATCGTCAAGACGGGCAGCGGCACGCTGACGCTGTCGGGAACCAACGCCTATACGGGGAGCACCACAGTCAATGGCGGAACCCTCGCGCTCAGCGGCGGCGCGGCGATTGCCGACGCCAGCGCGGTGACGGTGGCCAGCGGCGCTTCGCTCACCCTCAACGCTTCTGAAACGCTCGGTTCGCTGGCCGGCGCGGGCACCGCCAACCTGGGCTCCCATACCCTGACCGCAGGCGGCAGCAACACCAGCACCACCTTCTCCGGCGCGCTCGTGGGCAGTGGCCAACTGGCCAAGGCAGGTACCGGAACCCTCACGCTGTCGGGCAGCAACTCCGGCGTGTTCGGCGGCACCATCGGGGTCGCCAGCGGCACGCTGAGCGTGTCCGGCGACGGCAACCTGGGCGCCGGTACCATCACCGTCAACAATGGCGCCATACTCGCGCTCACGGGCAACAGCACGATCGACAACGCCATCGCGGTGTCGGGCACCGCGACCATCCAGGTAGCCACCGGCATCAATGCCCGGCTGGAGGGTTCGGTCACCGGTGCAGGCAGCACCCTGGCAAAGACCGGGGCCGGCAGCCTGACCCTCACCAGCAACGGCGGCAGCGTGGAGGCCACCACGGTATCGTCTGGCACCCTGGTGGTGGACGGCACCCTGGCCAACACCGCCTCCGTTTCGGTGAGCTCGGGTGCTACCCTGGCCGGGTCCGGCACCGTCGCCACGGCGGGCGCGGTCAACGTGGCCAGCGGCGGCACGCTGTCCCCCGGCAACGGCGGTGCGGGCAAGCTCACCATCACCGGCAACCTGTCCCTCGCGCCCGGCGCGACCCTGGCCGTGGACATCAACGGCACCACCGCCGGCACCCAGTACGACCAGGTGGCCGTGACCGGTACCGTCAGCGTCAACGGCGCCACGCTGTCGGCCACGCACGGCTACACGCCAGGCATGGGGGATATCTATCGCCTGATCGACAACGACGTTACAGATAGCATCACCGGCAGCTTCGCCGGCCTGGCCGAAAGCGCAACCCTGACCGCCGGCGGCAACGGCACCTCGCTCAAGGGCAGCTACCTGGGCGGCACGGGCAATGACTTCACGCTGACAGCGCCAGTGGCGCCCACGGTCACCTCCATCGTGCGCGAAGGGGGCGCGGCGCAGGTAACCAACGCCACCAGCGTGAAGTACACCGTGAGCTTCTCGCAGGCCGTCTCGGGCGTGGACGCCAGCGACTTCTCGGTGTCCGGCGTGGCGGGTACCGTGGGCACCGTCACGGACACCGGCGCCGGAACCACCTACACCGTGACGGTCAACGACGCCACGGCGGAAGGCTCCATGCGGCTCGACCTGAAGGGCAGCGGCACCGGCATTGCCACCACGGTGGGCAACCTGGCCATCGCCAGCGGGTACGCCATCGGCGAGTTCTACAACCTCGACCACGTGGCACCCACCACCACCGTGGACTCCATCGTGTTCGGCACGGACACCGGCGGCAGCAGCACCGATCTGATAACCAGCGCCGAGGGCCAGCTCATCTCGGGCACTCTGGGCTCCGACAACGAGCTCTTCGACAAGGTGCAGGTGTCGGTGAACAACGGCACGAGCTGGACCGACGTTACCGTGGCCGAAGGTGCCACCACCTGGAGCCTGTCGAACATACCCCTGATGCCCGGCAGCAACACCGTGAAGGTGCGGGTGACCGACCAGGCCGGCAACCACGGGCCGGAACTGAGCCGCACCTATGTGCGGGACAGCACCGCGCCCGCGCTGGCCAGCGCCTCGGTGAACGGCAGTGCGCTCACCCTGCGCTACACCGATACGGTGCAGCTCGATGCGGTCAACAAGGCGCCCACCAGCGCCTTCGCGGTCACCGTGGCTGGCCTGTCCGTCGCAGTGAACTCGGTGGCGGTGGATGCCACCGCCAAGACCGTCACGCTCACCCTGGCCAGCGCGGCGCAGCCAGGCCAGGCCGTTACCGTGGCCTACACCGACCCGACCGGCGGCAACGATGCCAATGCCACGCAGGACATGGCCGGCAACGACGCGGCCAGCTTCGCGGCGATGGCCGCGACCAACGACACCGCGGCCCCCGACCCGGGCACCTCCACGCCGCCGCCCGCCACCGTCGATGGCGTGCCCGTCACCACCACCCCGGGCACCAACGGTGCCACGGTGATCACCGTCCCCGTGGTGCCATCCACCCGCCCTGACACACCCGGCACGCCCTACCCCACCCTGGCCGACATTCCCCTAGCGAAGGACGGCAGCGGCCAGAGCCTGCTGCAGGCGGGCGTGCCCACCGGCATGGGCCTGGCGGCCGAGGGCCTGCCCACAGCGCCCACCGGCACGGCCGCACAGGCCGAGCTCATGCAGCGCATCGAGCGCCTGGCCGGCACAGGCTCCGAACTGGGCCCGCAGGCCCAGGCCTTCCTGGCCACGCTGGGCACCACCGAGCCGCTGAC
This sequence comes from Pseudomonadota bacterium, assembly GCA_040387235.1. GTDB lineage: Bacteria > Pseudomonadota > Gammaproteobacteria > Burkholderiales > Burkholderiaceae_C > Acidovorax. The sequence continues at coordinate 309 of JAZKEE010000112.1, read as the reverse complement.
GGTGCAGACCCTCAAGCCCACCGTGGGCACAGGCTTCAACCCGGCCGTGCCCCTGGTCATCACCGGCGGCAGCGGTCAGCAGGCCATCGTCATCGACACCAGCGCCCTGCCCCCGGGCACCATGATCCAGGTGGACAACGTCGAGTTCATCGCGATCGTCGGTGCCGTGCGCGTCATCGGCGGCGCCGGCCAGAACCTCGCCAGCGCAGATGGATCGGCCCAGTGGATCGTGCTCGGCCCCGGCAACGACACCATCCACGGCGGCGCAGGCAACGACACCGTGGGCAGCGAGGGCGGCGATGACCAGGT
>JAZKEE010000111.1:0-18920 GCA_040387235.1 Pseudomonadota bacterium | reverse complement strand
TCTTCTGGATGAACTCGGTGCTGGTGCCGAAGGCGCAGCAGGGGTGGCCGTTCCACAGGTCCTTGGTGAGCACGTGGATGAAGCCCACTTCCTCGAACACGGCGCGCTGATTGAAGGGATCGGGGCCCAGGAAGCCATCGATGTTGCCGGCGCGCAGGTTGGCCACCATCTCGGCCGGCGGCACCACACGCAGCTGCACGTCGGTGTCGGGGTTCAGTCCGGCCTCGGCCAGGTAGTAGCGCAGCAGGAAGTTGTGCATGCTGTACTCGAACGGGATCGCGAACTTGAAGCCCTTCCAGTTCTTCGGGTCGCGGTTGTCCTTGTGTTTGAGGCTCATCGTGATGGCCTGGCCGTTCACGTTCTGGATGGTGGCCACGTTCATCGGCGTGGCGTTGGAACCCAGGCCCATGGAGATCGCCAGCGGCATCGGAGACAGGAAGTGCGTGGCGTCGTACTCCTTGTTGATCATCTTGTCGCGGATCAGCGCCCAGCCGGCGGTCTTGGTGACTTCGACATTCAGGCCCTGCTTGCTGTAGAAGCCCAGCGGGTGGGCCATGATCAGCGGCGTGGCGCAGGTGATGGGGATGAAGCCGATCTTCAGGTTGGTCTTCTCCAGCGCGCCTTTTTCCTGCGCCATGGCCTGCATGCTGGCCACCGGCAGCACGCTGGCAATGGCCGCCATGGCAGTGCCCTTGCCCACGGCCTTGATGAAACGCCGGCGCACCGCATCCTGCGGGAACAGCGCCTTGACGAGGGTGGCCTCGATGAACTCGTTGCTGTAGGCCTCGAACTCGCTGGTCAGGCTGCGCTGGCGCAGGGTTGCGGCTGCGGCATCGGCCGACACCTCGGCGTGGTGGTCGGCCGCCGTGTGGTCGCGGCCGCAGCTGCACTTGAGCATCAACGGGCGGTCGGCATCGAAAGGCGAGAAGAATTCGGACATGGCACACCTCGGAGAAGTTGGTGCCATGCGTTACGCAAAGCGCGGGCCAGTTGCCGCCTCGACCACTGCGCCGTCATGAATTCGTGAGGGCGATGTCTACAGCGTGTAGGGCCAGCACTACAAATCGGGCCTGCAGGGCCCGGAAATCACTCCGCAGGCGTGCCGCGCGCCAGCAACGCGAGTTCCACGTCGTTGCGCGCGCCGGTCTTCTCGAGTATGCGGGCGCGGTAGGTGCTCACCGTGTTGGGCGCGAGCTTGAGCTGCGCACCAATTTCGCCCACGCTCTGCCCCGCAGTGAGCAATCGGAACACCTGGTGCTCCCGGTACGATAGCGCGTCCACGCCGGCTGGCATGCCCTGCTGGGCCGCACGCACCACACCGGTGCGCTCCACCGCGCCGGCCAGTGCCTGGGCCGTGGCCTCCGTAAGGTAGCGGCCGCCGGCCGCTACCTTGCGCACGGCGGCCACCATATCGTCAGGGTCGGCGCTTTTGTGCAGGTAGCCTGCCGCGCCCATCTGGATGCAGCGCACGGCATACTGCCGCTCGGGGTAGGTGCTGAGCATCAGCACCGCCAGGGCCGGCCAGGCCTTGCGCAGGGCCTGCAGCACCTCCAGCCCATCCATGCCCGGCATGGCGATGTCGAGCAGCACCAGATCGATGCCGGCCGTGCCGCCGAGGGCAGCCACCTGGTCCAGCACCTCCTGGCCGTGCGTGGCCTCGGCCGCCACCACGATGTCGGGCAGGCCGTTGGCCGGGTCGCCCAGCACCTGCTTGAGGCCCTCGCGCACGATGCGGTGGTCGTCACCGATGAGCACGCGCACCGGGGCATTCATGGCCTGGCCTCCAGCGGGATGCGCAACTTCAGGCACGAGCCCTCGCCGGGCTCGCTGCTGATGTGCAGGTGGCCGCCAAGCTGCCGCGCACGCTCGCGCATGCCCATGACGCCGTAGGCCGTGGGCGCCTCGAGCGCCTGGCGCGTGGCGCCCACCCCGTTGTCCTGCACACACAACTGCAATTGGTCGTTCTCGATGTCGATGTCGATGCGGATGGCGCTGGCCTGGGCATGCCGCCCGACGTTGCTCAGCATCTCCTGGAAGATGCGGAACACCGCGATGGCGGCCGGCTCGGGCAGGTGCAGCGCCTCGGGCACATGCATCTGCCAGTGCAGCTGCAATTCTGCCGACTGCACGAATTCCTGCGCCTGCCATTCCAGGGCCGCCCACAGGCCCTGGTGGTCCAGGATGCTGGGGCGCAGGTCGGTGATGATGCGGCCCACGTTGTCCACCGCATTCTCGATCAGGCGGCTCATGTTCTGGCACTTGCAGCGCATCTGCTGGCGCATGTCTCCCGCCGCTTCGGGGGTGCGCTCGCCCTGCTCGCCCAGGCGCTTGTGCAACCAGTTGACGTCCATCTTCAGGGCCACGAGCAGGCTGCCCAGCTCGTCGTGCACCTCGCGCGCGATGCGTGTGCGCTCGTCCTCGCGCACCTGCTCGGAATAGGCCGAGAGCTCACGCAGCTGGCCCAGCGCCTGCGACAGCTCCTGTGTGCGCGCGGCCACCCGGCGCTCCAGCTCGTCGTTGGCGCGGGCCAGTTCGTCGTGGGCGCGCTGCAGCTCGCCGGCTGCACGCTTGCGCTCGGTGATGTCCACGAAGGTGATCACCGCGCCGTGCACCCGTCCATCCTCCATGATGGGGTGGCTCGAATACTCCACCGCGAAGGCCGAGCCACCGTGGCGCCAGAACACCTCGCTGTCCACCCGGCACGGCAGTCCGCTGCGAAAGGCGTTGAAGATCGGGCAGTCGCTGTCCGCATAGGGGCTGCCATCGGGGTGCGAATGGTGAGTGAGCGCATGCATGTTGCGCCCCATCACGTCGGCTGCAGCCAGGCCGAGCATGCGCGCGCCGGCCTGGTTGATGAAAACGCAGTCGCCTGCCAGGTCGATGCCGAACACGCCCTCGCCCGTGGATTCGAGCAGCAGGCCCAGCCGCTCGCGCCACAGCGCGTGGGCGCTGGGGGACAGGTGCAGGACGTTGGCGTTCATGCCCCTGGCGCAAGCAATGGGCATGCCCGGCCGATGCGCAGCACAATAGCGGCATGCAAGCCGCCAATCCATCGACCCCGCTGCCACCACCCACGCCGTCCGTGTGGATGCCGCCCTCCCTGTCCTCACGCTGGTGGCCCGTCTTCCTGCGCAACCTGCTGGTCTGGCGCAAGCTGGCCATACCCAGCCTGGTAGGCAACATCGCCGAGCCGCTGATGTGGCTGGTGGCCTTCGGCTACGGCATGGGGGCGCTGGTGGGGCAGGTGAACGTGGCCGCGGAGGGTGGCGCCACCAAGGTGCCCTACATCCTGTTCCTGGCCAGCGGCTCGATCTGCATGAGCGCCATGAACGCAGCGAGCTTCGAGGCGCTGTACTCGGCCTTCTCGCGCATGCATGTGCAAAAGACCTGGGACGGCATCATGAATGCCCCCGTGCGGCTCGATGACGTGGTGCTGGCCGAGATGCTCTGGGCGGCCTTCAAGGCCCTGTTCACCGTGACCGCCATTCTCGGGGTGATGCTGGCGCTGGACATCAGCCACAGCCCCAAGCTGCTGGTGGCCTGGCCCGTGCTGCTGGGCGTGGGCATCATGTTCTCGAGCATCGCGCTGATCTTCAACGCGCTGGCCAAGGGCTACGACTTCTTCACGTACTACTTCACGCTGGTGCTCACCCCGATGATGTTCCTGTCGGGCGTGTTCTTCCCGCGCGAGCAACTGCCGCCCATCGTGCGCACCATCTCCGACTGGCTGCCACTGACGAATGCAGTCGAGCTGGTACGCCCGCTGTTCATGGACCAGTGGCCTGCCAACCCCTGGCGCCATGGCCTGGTGCTGGTGGTGACCACGGTGGTGGCGTTCTGGGTGGCCCTGGCGCTCACGCGCCGGCGCTTTCGCAGCTAGCTGGCGAGCACGGGCCGCTCAGACCTTGGCCAGGCCTTCGTCCAGCGTCTTGGTCACAGCGAACAGGGTCAGGAAGCCGCTCATGTCAAACACCTCGCGCACCATGTCGCTCAGGCCGACCAGCACCAGCTTGCCCTTGCTGGCACGCAGCTTCTTGCCCGCGAGCAGCACCACGCGCAGGCCAGCGGAGCTGATGTAGTCCAGCGAGGAGAGGTCGAACACCACGCGCTGCGTGCCCGCTTCGAGCTGTTCGGTGACCACGCGCTCGAGTTCGGGCGAGCTGCTGCTGTCGAGGCGGCCGCGCGGGCGCAGGATCAAGATGTCGTCGCGGCGCTCCTGTTCGAGGTTCATGGGCGCAATCCTTTGAATCGTGGCTGTGGAAATGAAGTCCTGGAACTCCGGTGCGGCCCATTGTAGGGGCCGCACCACGGCACGCGGCCGGCGCCTCCTGCAGATCTGAATTCAATCGCATGACCAGGTGGGAGCCGCAGACCGTTCTGCAGCTCGGCAAGGCGAACCAACGGCGTTCGCCGGTCGAAAGCAAATCCGTATCCGCTATTCGTTGCACTGCGCGCCACCCGCGGCGCATGCAACTGGCGCGGCCCAGGCCAGTGTCCCCCTCCAGCCTCGCGCACCAAGACGACAGAGGGGCTGGGTGCTGCGGCTCCAGGCCTGCCTGCGCAGGTCTGGACGGCAACGAAGAGCGGCCGCCTCTGGCGGATGCACCGAGGCGCGAAGCGCCTGTGGGGGGCCTCACTTCAGTTCGCGGCGGCCTGCTTGGGCACGTTGATCACCTCGGCCACGTTCAGCAGCAGCATGGGCGGATACAGGTCCAGCGCCTGTACGGTGCGCATGTTGATCAGCAGCGAGAAGCGCTGCAGCGTGGAGGCAGCGATCGACTGGGGCGGCTTTTTCTCGACCAGCATCTGGCGCGCCATGGAACCGGCGTAGCGGCCGATGTTGGCGCCATTGGAAAACAGCCCGAACAGGCAGCCCGACTGGCGCACGATGCTCTCGGTCGCACAGAAGGTCGGAAGCTTGTTCTGCAGCGCGGCAGTGGTGACGGCATCGCGGTGCGTGAAGGCCAGGAAGGTGATGGGGCCGACGTAGAGGAAATCGGCCTTGCGCTCGGCCAGGGTCTGGATCTGCGGCGCGATCTGCGCGGGGTCGGGCCCCCCCTGGGGCAAGAGCGGCAGGCTGGCCTCGACCACCTCGAAATTCTGCGTGCGCGCCAGCTCCTTGAGCCGGTCGCGGATCAGGCCGGAATTGGGCTCGGCCGGGTTGTGCAGGTAGCCCAGGCGCGTGAAGGGGCGGTAGGCACGGATGGCGTTGAGCTGCACCGGCAGCGGCGCCACGTGGCTCACACCCGTGACGTTGCGGCCATGGTCCTCGAGCGTGCGCAACAGGCCGGCGCCCACCGGGTCGGTCACCTCGGTGAAGACGATGGGCAGGTCGCGGATTGCATCGTCCTTGCCCGCCTGGTCATGCCGGCCCGCCAGGGCGAGGGTGGTGGGCGTGCCCCAGGCGTAGACCAGGTCCGGGCGCGCCGCACGCACCTTGGCGCGCAGCTCTGGAATGTCTTCATTGCGGCCCGAGAAGCGGATGCTCACATACTGCACAGGCACATCCTGGCGTTGCAGGTAGCCGGTGAAGCCTGCCTCGATGTTCTGGTCGTCGCGCGGCAGCACCATGGCGATGGTGAAGCGCTTGGTGGCGGCGGCCACGCCAGCGGCCGCCGCGTTGGTGGCGCTCTGGGCGACAGCGGCCGAGGTGCCCAGCAGGGCACAGGCGGCCCCGGCGGCGATGAGGATGCGGCGCAGGTTCATCGGAGTTCTCCAGGAGGTCATCAGGCAGCCGCAGCGGCCTGGATACGGGGGTTGCGCAGGCCGGCGGCCAGGCTCAATGTCGTCACCGACAGCAACAGGCCTACGGCCACCACTGCGCCGGCATAGCCGAAGGCGGTCACGGCGACCGCAGTGACAAAAGGCGCGACGATGCTGCCGCCGCGCTCGATCAGCCGGAACGCAGCCAGCGCCTGCTCGGGAGTGGCGCTTGCGCGGCTCGCATCCACCCCCTCGAAGGCTTCGGTCGTCAACGCGATCTGCGGTGAGGACTGCAGCGCCTGGCCCAGGCCCAACAGGGCGCAGCAGGCGGCCATGCCCCAGACGCCGCCCAAAGCCGGCAGCGACAGGCAGGCCAGCACGCTGAACACGCCGCCCGCCACGATGAAGGGCTTGCGCTGCCCGAGCAGGTCCGACCAGTGCGCCACCAGCGAGGCGGAGAGCGCAAAGCACAGGAAGTACAGCAGCAGCACCCGACCCGCAACGGCAGGCGGCTGCTGCAACTCGTTCATGTACAGGGGCACCACCACCGAGAGAATGGTCACGGCCACCAGGCGACCCGGCAGGGCCGCGCCCAGGATCACCCAGATGGCGCGCGGTTCACGCAGCACCGCCATGTAGCCGCGCCAGCCGCCGGAGGTGGCCAGGCCGCGCTGGGCGGCAGCGCTGCCCTCGGGCACGGGCAGCGACAGGCGCAAGGCGGCCAGCAGGGCGCCGACCATGCACAGCGCGCAGGCCAGGAAACCGACGCCGTCGCCCGCACGCGCGGCGATCATGCCACCGAAGGGTGGGCCGACGATGCCAGCCGCCACGATGGCCGCAGCCACCTCGGCAAGGCCTCGCGCACGCTGCTGCGGCGGTGTGATGCGCACGATGGCCGTCTGCACCAGGATCAGCGCAAGACCATACGCAGCGCCCCCCAGGGCGCGCAGGCCGATCAGGGTCCACGCATCGGTTGCCCAGGCGGTGGCGGTAAGGGCCAGCGTGCCGGCCAGGGCCGACAGCATCAGGCTCCAGCGCAGGTCAAAGCGCCGCGCCAGCGCAGGACCCGCGGGCTGGGCCAGGGCCAGCGTGGCCATGAAGGCGGCGACGGGCAATCCGGCCACCATGGTGGGCGACAGGGCGGCATCGATGGGCCGCACCTCGCTGGCGAACACGGTAAAGAAGGGGCGCAGCAACTCTTCCGACAGGGCCACCAGGAACACCGTCAGGCGCAGCAAGGTGAGCTGGGCACCGACCTGGGGTGCTTCGGCGGCGGCGCCGTTGCTGCGTGCGGTGCGAATCAGCTGTGCCCGGCATTCGGCAGCGTCGCGGTCATGTGCCTGCGCGCTTTCCTGGTCGATGGCGTGGTTCTTTTGCCAGCGGCGCTGCAGCCCTTGCCACAACCGGGCCTGCACATACGCGGCCAGCGGGAACAGCAGCGAGCGGCGCCACAGGCCGCGCGCGAGTTCGCGCACCAGCACGGCGGCGATCACCAGGGCCAGCACCAGGTCGATCAGCATGCCCGCAAGCTGTCGGTCCACGAAGTCGGACGGGTAGCCGACGACCACGGCACCGTCGCCGGCCGTGAGCGTGCGGCGCGGGAAGTCGGACGCGCTGTCGCGTGCTTGCGAGGGCACGTCGCTGCCCCAGGTGGAATTTTGCGCCGGGCCCCCGGGCGGCTGCAGCGCCAGGTAGCTCAGCTCGGGCGCTTCGACAAGCTGCTGCCGAAAAAGCTCGTCCACCCCATTCATCGCGTTCCAGGGCACACCGAGCGACAGCGCGCGTGCGACCTGGCCTGACAGCGCGCGGCCCACGGCATCGGCGTTCTCCTGGATCTGCGCAGTGACAGCCGGGCGGGCTGCCTCGCGCGCAATCCACAGCATTGCGGCGGGAGCCACCACCACGCTGAAGACCACGGCCAGCCAGAGTTGCCGGGCGGAGCCTGGGGTGGCTTGTGCGTCGATGGCACTGCCGATGCCGCGCATCGAGGTCATGACGCGCGTGCTCCAGCGCAGCAGCAGCCACCAGGTGATCACCAGGGCCAGCAGCATCAGTGGCAATGCGCGCAGCACCATGTCGAGAGCGACGCCCCGGGCCTGGGCGCGCACCTCGGCCGGGTCGAGCGCCCCCCACAGGGTGGCGGCCGGGGCGCCGGTGGAATCGAAAATGGCCGCACCGATCCACGCATAGCGGCCGGTGTTGCGTACGGTGGGGGCATGGCCCGGCCCGGCGTCGATGACGGCCTGCCTCCAGCGGGGCGCAATGGTGGCATGCAGCGCGGCGTCGCCCGAGCGCAGCACGGCCTCGCCACGGTCGGTGTCGATGAACACCCCGCGCAGCGGGCTGCCCGCGGCACCCAGGCGCGTGACGCGCTCGGGCAACACGGTCTGGTCGGCCACCGAGACACCGAAGCGCAGCCCGGACTCGGCTTCGTCGGCCACCTGCCGCAGCAGGCGCACGGTGCGGTCCTGTTCGAGCTGGGTCAGCAACTGCTCGGTCCGCCAGGCGATCAGCACCAGGGACAGGCCAAACAGCACCAGCGCAAAGATCGACGCGAACATCAGCGATTCGCGCCGCAGGCGCCGCTGTAATGCCGCCACATCGATTTCAGGGCCGGGCGTGGTGTTGGTCGTGTCGGTCATGAAAGTGCTTCCTCGGTAAACCGGTTTCGTCGGATGTCATGCAGCTGTTCTATAGTCGGGGAGTCGTTACGAACCCTTTCAACCCTTTCGACCTGTTGCGCGCCACGCGCGCCACCCCGTCCATCGTGCTCAGTCTCTTGCCCACCATTCCGCCCGTCCTGCTGCCCGAAGCAGCGCTGGGCCATGTGCCTCACGCGCACATCCGCCTGCTGGAGGCGCAGGACTTCGATGCATGGGTGGCTTTGCGCGAGACGGTGCTGGGCACGCTGCCCGATCCCGACTTCTACGTGCGCGAGGATGACGAGGAGGGTTTCTTCCAGGCCCACATGTACCCGGGCGGCGAGGCCATCGGCGTGTTCATGGACGACGCCCTGGTCGCCTACGCCATGATCGAACTGCCGGGCGAACAGGAGCCCCACAACCTGGGACAGGTGATAGGCCTGGACCCGGCGCAGCAGGGCATGGTGGCGCACCTGTCGAGCTGCATGGTGCTGCCTCAGTGGCGTGGCCGCCAGCTGCAGCGCACCCTGCTGTCGGCACGCCTGGGCCTGGCGCAGGCCCACGGACGTCCCTTGTGCATGGCCATGGTGTCCCTGCTCAACCACCGCAGCCGCCACAACATGCTGCGCCAGGGCTTGCGTGTCGTCTGGACCGGCATGATCGATGGCCTGCAGCGCCACGTGGCCATGATCGACCTGGAGCAGGGCATGGACTTTGCGACCGAGGGTGAATTGCTGCTGCCCAGCCTGGACTACGAGGCACTGCGCGCCGCGGCGCTGGCCGGCTATGCCTGCGTGGGCGAGGTGCGTGCACCCGACGGTGCGGTGTCGCTGCGCTATGCGCGCCATCTGGGTCATAACCGCCGCCCCCGGTAGGTCAGTGCCACCACCGTGATGTCGTCGGCCTGGGCGGCGCCGTTCTCGAAGCCGCGCACCGAACGCACGAGCTGGTCGGGGATTCGCGCGGTGACCACGCCCCGAGGGTCGCTGCCAATGGCGGCCATGGCTGCAAGCAGGGCATCGTCCCCAAAAAGGGCATTCTCGGCATTGGTGGCCTCGGTCACGCCATCGGTGTAGAGCACCACGGTTTCCCCGGGCACAAGCATGACCTCGCCCTCGATGTATTCCTGCCCTTCCATCACGGCCAGCGCCATGTTCCTGCCCCGCGGGAACAGCGCGGCGCCGGCGTCGGTCAGGCGCACCGGCGGGTTGTGGCCCGCATTCACGTACACCAGCCGCCCTGTGGGCAAGTGCAACACGCCGTAGAACACGGTGACGAACATCATCTGGTCGTTCTCGGCGCACAACTGGTCGTTGAGGGCCTTGATGGTGGCGCCGGGTTCGCGCAGGAACAGCGCGTTGCTCTTGAGCAGGGTGCGCGAAATCGCCATGAAAAATGCCGCAGGAACGCCCTTGCCCGACACATCGGCCACGACCACGGCCAGGTGCTCGTCGTCGATCGGGAAGTAGTCGTAGAAGTCACCCCCGATTTCCTTGGCGGCGATCATGGTGGCCGCGATGTCCACCTCGTCCACGTCGGGCGCCGAGCGCGGCAGGATGGACAGCTGCATCTGGCGAGCGATCTCCAGCTCCTGTTGCAAACTGGCCAGGGTGGCCTGGGTCTGCACCGCCGCCTGCAACTCGCGCAGCAGCTTGAGCAGGCGGTTTTGCTGGTTGGTCACCAGGCCGGACATGCGGCCCAGGATACCGGCGAGTTCGGCCAGGTGGTTGGTCGGCGCGGCACCTGCATCGGCCGCGGCAGGGCTGGCCTGCGCCTCGGAGCTCGAGCCGAGCGCCACCAGGATCTCCTCGCGCGAGGCCGGATCCAGGCTGTCGGCCAGGGTGCGCAGCTGGCCGCGGATCAGGCGCTCCTGCTGCTGCCGGGTGCGGATGCGCTCCTGGCGCAGGGTCTCGAGGTTGAGCAGTTCCGAGCGGATGGCCACCACGCCGCGTGCGATCTCCCCGGACTCGTCCTCGGCATCTTCCTCGCCCTGGTCCAACGAGGCGTCGGTGGCACCGCGCGCCAGCGCGTTGAGCACGCCGACCGAGCGCGACAGCGGCTCCATCGCATGCCGCAGGTAGACCACGAGGCCCGCCGCCAACAGGGCAGCGAAGGCCAGCGCCGCAGCCAGCGTGGTGCGCGAGAACATCCGGTCGGCGGAGTGCGCGGCGCTCACGTCCTGCATCCAGACCAGGGCGCCGACGATGCGCGCATCGGGGTTGCGCACGGGCTGGCTGACGATGCGCAGGGCGCGCGCCTGATCGTCCTGGCCTTCCAGCTGCACGGTGACTGCCTGGTTGGAACGCACGGGGATCGGGGTGTCGGTGGCGGCCAGCACGCCAGCGCGGGTCCCCACGGACTCGGCACCACGCATGTTGGCCAGGAAGATGTCACCGCCCAGGTAGGTGGCCAGCTCGGACAGCTTGGGAGCGACGTCCTGCCCCACGGCCAGCGCTCCACCGTCGAAGCCGCGCACCACCACCCACTGGTACTGGCGCACCGCCACCTGGCTGAGTCCGCGCACGGCGCCGCTTTGGCCAATGGCCGCGGCCACCCAGCGAACTTCGGCCATCGGCTGCGGATCGATGCCGGGCTCGGTGGTGGCCACCAGCGTGCCCTGGCGGTCGAAGACATCGATGCGCAGGCCCGGAGCGCGCCGCGTCGCGGCCGCCAGCAGCCCGTCGAGTCGGGCCGAGGCGCCCTGCGCCGCCATGTCGCGCAGGACGGCGTCCTGCAGCAGTTGCTGGGCCAGCACGTCCTGGCGGTCCAGGTTTTCATTCTGCAGCTTGTCCCAGGCGATGCGCTGGTTCTGCAGCAGAACTTCGTCGTAGCGCTGCGACCAGCGCTGGTCGCTGAGCCAGCCCATCGCGGCGAATGCCGCAACCAGCAGGGCCATGGCGGCCAGCAGGATGGCAATCAGCCGGTGCCTAAGGTGCATGCTGACCTCCGGCGCGATCGGCATCCGCGGCGGCGCGCGGGCCGTGCCCGCTGCAAGCCAGCAGCAGCAACACGGCCGCGAGCAATGGCCAGCCACCGTGCAGGTGGGCGCCCAGAGAGCCGCTGCCACACACAGCGCCGATACCCATCGCTGCCCATTGGACCGTGGACAACTCGGGAAGCCGGTACTCGCCCTGGGCCATGCGCGCCAGGCGGCCCAGCGCGCCACCGGCCAGCAGGGCGGCCAGCGCCAGCACCGCATCCTGAAGAGAGCGCCCCGTGGACAGCCAATCCGAGGCAATGGCCAGGCCCGGCAGGGTGACTGCGGTTGCCATGGCCGCCAACGCACCCGAGGACGGCAGGCGCCTGCGCAGGAACATCCCCACAGCCACGCCCAGCCCCAGCATGGGTGCCCAGAGGGCTGGCTGTCCCAGCGCATGCGCGGCCAGCGCCAGGCCCAGCAGCAGGCCGGCAGCGCCGGACTGGCCCAGCGCCCGAAAGCGCTCGGCGGTGGGCCGGTCCGCCTCAGTCAGGGGGTTGCCGTGCACACCCGTGCGGCTGCGCCAGGGGCTGCGCGGTCCGTTCCAGCGCACCACGAAAAAGCCCGCACACGCTGCCGGCAGCAGCAGCGCATAGGATCCCTGCAACGGTCCCAGCGCGTCCAGCGCCAGGCTGCCCAGCGCCGGGCCCAGCCAGACGGCGGTGACGGTCCAGGCGCTCCAGGTCGCGGCGCGCCAGCGTGGTCGGGCATAGGCGTATTCGGGCCGCGTGCGCGGCACGTGTTCGACGGCCTGGCAGGCGGCCAGCACCGCCCCCACCACCAGGCCGTGCCACGCACCCGCCACCATGGCCAGGGTCCAGGGCCGGCTCGCCGGCAGACCGCTGGCGCAGGCCATGGCCGTGGCCAGCAGGGCGATGCAGGCGGGCAACACCACGGTGGGCGCTGGCCAGCGCCGCCAGCGCGTCACACACCAAGCCGCCGCACCCGCCACGAAAAAGGCGGCCAGGCTGGCGGCAGGTGCCGGTGCCACGCCCTGCCATAGCCAGGGGGTTTCGCCTTGCAAGTGCAGGCTGCGCAGCCACAGGGTCTGCAGCGCCAGCGCGCTCAGGGTCACAAGCAGGGCGATCCAGAACGCCTGCGCCTCTGCCGCCACCACCCGCACCTGGGTGATGCCGTGCTCGGCAAAGCGGTCGTCGGCCTCGGCCTTGGCCAGCAACTGGTCCAGGCGTTCGCGCCGCACGTGCTGGGGCTCCGTCTGGCGCAGCGAGGTAATCAGGCGGCGCACGCGCACCAGCCCTTCGTGCACTCCGCGCACCGCGTGGCCGAGTTGCTGCACCCGCAGGTCGAACCCGCGCCGTTGCGGCAGTACCACGGCCTGGTCGTAGCGCCCCTGGGCAATGGCTCGGCGCGCCCGCCAGGCGGCATGGTTGCGCAATTCGATGCCCTGGGCCTGCGAAAAGCGCGCGGCCAGGTAGGCCAGCAAGGCCAGCAACCCGATGGCCGGCAGCAGCATGGCGGCCGTTGCGCGGGCGAAGGTGGCAGCACCGCTGTCGCGCAAGGCCAGGCGCAAGGTGGCGACAGGAGCGCCGAGAACCTGCACAGGCACCTCCGCCGTGGCTCCGGCTTCGCCTGCGTCGCGCGTGGCCTGCCAGAGCACCTTGCCGTCGGGCAGCACCAGTGCCAAGGCCTGGATGTCGGACTGCGAAGCCATGCGCTGCTGGAACAGCGCCTCGACACCCACCAGGCTGCGCAGCGGGATGCCGGATTCGACGGCATGGCTGACGCGCAGGCTCAGCGACTGCGCCATCAACTGCGAACGCGTGCGGTCGCTTGCGTCCCGCATCTCGCGCAACTGGTCATAGGTGTAGATGGACAGGATGCTGGCCGCCAGCAGCAACAGCAGCACGGCCGCGATGCCCAGGCGGGTGGCGGGTGCGAAGGTGCGGCGCGCGCTCATTCGGACCGCTCGCTTTCGTCCAGCCGGACCAGGCATTCGTCCATGCGCTGGCGTACCTGGGCGCTGCGCGCCAGGGCACGCGTCTGGGTGCGCTCGCATTCGGCGCGCAGCCGGGCGGACTGCGGCTGCAATGCCCAGAGCGTTGCCAGCCAGCCCAGCAGACCGGCAATGGCCAGGACCAGCACCGCCATGGCGCCCAGCGTGAGCGTGTGCCCATCGGCCTGCCACACCGCGAGCCGAAAGTGCACCGTCTGGGTGGCATAGGTGGCACTGATATGGCCCACGACCTCGCCGAAGGCGTTGTGCAGGGGAAGGCCCATGATGGCCTCGCCCGTGAGCGCTGCACTCCAGATCCGGTCCTGGCGCGCGCCGGCCTCGGCTGCGCGTGCCGCACGGGGCTGCAGCGCCTCGCCGATGGCACCCCGGTCCGTGCTGAAGAGGGCGAGGCCTGCGCGATCCACCACATCGATGGCATAGAGCTGGTTGTCACTGGCCAGGGCACGCTCCAGCCGGGGCTGGATACCGCGGTGATCGGGCAGGTCAAAACCCAGCGCCAGGTCGCCCTCGATGGCGTCCTGCAGCTCCACCAGCGTCAGCGACAGGCGCGAGCGCTGGATCTGCGCTTCCTCCTGCGCGCGCACGTCCAGCAGCAGGCTGGCGATCAAGGCGATGCCGGCCAGCACGATCAGCAACCACAGCCCGCCGAGTTCCCACAGTGCGGAGGGTGTGGGCTTGGCCGTCACGGAAGTACCGGCGGCCTGGGGCGATGAAAGCGTTTGCATGGTCCGGCTCATGCCACAATGCTTTGGCGACCCACCGGACTGCGGCGCAGACAGCGCCCGCAGGTGCAGCCCCAGGTTTCAGCGCGCAGACACCTATGAATCCACCGCTCGAATGGCAGCAGACCCTGAACGGCACCGTAGCCGAACTTCCCGCTTTCTTCGAGCGGCTGGAGGCCTGGGCGGACGACAATGGGGTGCCGATGCCGCTGGCCTCGTCCTTCGGGCTGATGCTCGACGAATTGCTGACCAACGTGGCCATGCATGGCTATGCGGGGCACGGCGGCGTGGTGGAGGTGCAGGTGCGCTTTGAAGCGCCGGACCGGCTGCAGGCCGTGTTGCGCGACCATGGGCGGGCATTCGATCCCACTGCCTTGGCGGCGCCCGACGTGGGGGCCTCGCTCGATGATCGGGACATGGGTGGCCTGGGCGTGCATTTCGTGCAGAGGTTGGCAGATCGTTTCGAGTATCGGCGCGACGGTGAGGTCAACGAAGTCACGGTATCGCGCTGCCTGCCAGCCGCGCGGGCGGCGCAGTCGCGCTAGGGCCTGCTTGCACGGTTTTCGGGGTCGCGAAAGCCCTAGATTGTTAACAAGTGTACAAGCGTATCATTGCGCTCGTCGCACGGCTGTCGTTTGTGCGCCTCGCATTGCGCTTTTTGTCATGTCCCAGGATGCTGTTGTTGCCGTGATTCCGCGCTGGCACGCGCCTGCGGCTGCCACTAACATGGAAGAGAACAACCCGTGACCCCTGCCGAGACCGACGACCCCTTCCTGCAACGCCTGTGCGACATCATGCAGCGCATCGCCCAGCAGGGTGACCTGCGCGCCATCGGCCCGCTCATGGACATGACGGGCGAGCGCCCCGAGGAAAGCGTGCAGGCCCGCCTGGCCGAGGCCTTTGCCCACATGGTGGTCAAGCTGGAGGCGCGCGAGTTCGAGCTCGAGTGCCGGATTTCCGACCTGGACCAGACCCGGCGCGAGCTGGAGGCCGCCAACCTGGACCCGCTGACCGGACTGCCCAACCGCATGATCGCGCGTGATCGGCTGCGCCAGGCGCTGACCGACGCCAACACGCGCCAGGGCTTGCTCACGGTGCTGTTTCTGGACCTGGACAAGTTCAAACAGGTCAACGACACCATGGGCCATGCAGCGGGCGACGAGCTGCTGTGCCTGGTGACGCAGCGCCTGCGCGGCTGCCTGCGCGATGGGGACACCCTGGCGCGCCTGGGTGGCGATGAGTTCCTGTGCGTCCTGCCCGGTGCCAGCGCCGACGACGCGCAGGGCGTGGCCGACCGCATGGTGGCGGCGCTGACCGACCGCTTCCAGCTCGCCGTCGGCGGCGCGGACATCGGCACCAGTATCGGCCTGTCGCATTTCCCGGACCATGGGCGCGGCGTGGACGAGCTGATCGCCCATGCCGACGCCGGTTTGTACGAGGCCAAGCGCAACGGCCGCAACCGCTGGTGCTACGCGCCGGCCGAAGCCGCGGCGGCCTGACCAGGGCGGCGCCTTTGGGGCAGAGCCCCACCGTTCAGTACGGAGGTGCCGTCTCGGCGGGCAGGTCCAGGCTGCGCATCAGCTTGATCCACTCGTAAGGGGTGAGGTGCGGTTTCACGCTGTGGAGTACCGCGGTGAACACGGGCGCGGGCGCGCCGGCACGCATGTCGGCCAGCATCGCCGTGCGCTCGGGCGGCGACATGAAGGGCACCAACCAGCGCAGGATGGCCATCATCTCCTCCTGCGGGATGGAGGCCACCAGCGCGTTGTGGATGCCGACGAGTTCCTCGTCGCTGTAATGGGCCCACAGCACGCTGTTGTGCCCGGTTTCCTCGGCATGCATGTGCTCGTAGTTGTGGGCGATGAACAGCGCCAGTTGCCGGTACAGCGCATGCGCCGCGGCGGGGCGCGCAGCCTTAGGACAGCCCAGCAACTGCGTGACGCCGGCGGCCAGCGCCGTGATGGCTTTTTCGTGCTCGCCATGCTCGCATTCCAGAACCCGTGCAGCGCCCGGCGCGCGCGCCTCGATGGCGGTGTGCAAGAAGTCGTTCTCGTGCTTCAGGTGCGAACGGCACAGGTCCAGCAACTCCATCACGCGCTCGCAGTGGATGGCGAATTCCAGGTCGTCGGTGACGTCCATGCGGCCCAGGGCCAGCAGGGTGTCGGACATCAGTGCGCGCAGCGCCTTGTGGATGCCGGCATACATGTCGACGCGCGGCGCGCCGTTGGAGGCCGAAGGATCGGAATGGACCGAGATCAGGGCCGAAATTTCGCGGGGATCGATGTTCATCGCTGGGTTCTTCTTTCATGCTGCCCTTGCGGGCCGTTGCCACACCGTCTCTTGCGGTGTTCGGCCGGGTGCACCATGCACCCGCAGCCGATGAAAGAAGTCTAGGAAAGCGCGGCGTTTTCGCCTGTGAAGAATTTCCGCTTTCAGCGCCCCGGCGCCACCCGCCGCGTGACATTCCTCACGCTGCGGCGCGCAGCATGTCCACCGCCTTCTCGGCGATCATCACCGTGGGCGCGTTGGTGTTGCCGCTCACGATGCGCGGCATGATGGACGCGTCCACCACGCGCAGGCCCTGCAAGCCGTGTACGCGCAATTGGGCATCCACCACATCGAGCTCGCCCGGCCCCATGCGGCAGGTGCCCACGGGGTGGTAGATGGTGTCGGCGTACTGGCGGATGAACTGCTCGATCTGCGCGGGGGTTTGCGCACCGGCCGATGCAGGCAGCTCGCGCGCACCGAAGCGAGCCAGCGCCGGCTGCGCCAGGATCTCGCGCAGGCGCTGGAAGCCCCGCACCATGCGCTGCATGTCGTCGGCATCTTCGAGAAAGCGCGGATCCACCAGCGGCAGGGCCATCGGGTCTTTGGTGGCCAGCGCCACCGTGCCCCGGCTGCGCGGCTGCAGCAGGCACACGTGGGCCGAATAGCCATGGCCCAGCACCGTCTTGCGGCCATGGTCCACAAGCTTGCCGATCACGAAGTGCAGTTGCAGGTCGGGCGCGGCCTCGGCCGGGTCGCTCTTGATGAAGCCCCCGGCCTCGGCGAAATTGGTGGTCAGCATGCCGGTGCGGCTGCGGCGCCACTCGAGCACGCCGAGCAGTTGGCTCCACATGCCCGAGGGCGAGATGCCGAACAGGTCCTTGAGCTGTGGCGCGTCCATGACCTGCACCACGTCCGGGTGGTCGTGCAGGTGCTGGCCCACGCCCGGCAGGTCGTGCAGCACCGGGATGCCGTGGCGCTGCAGGTGCGCACCCGGCCCCACGCCCGACAGCATGAGCAACTGCGGCGAGAGCAGCGCGCCGGCGCAGAGCAGCACTTCACGGCTGGCGCGCACCTGGTGCAGCGCCCCGCCCTGGCGGTATTCCACACCCACGGCGCGCTTGCCCTCCAACAGGATGCGCGTGGCGTGCGCGCCGGTGATCACCTGCAGGTTGCTGCGTGCCAGGTGCGGCGTGAGGTAGCCCTTGGCCGCGCTGTGGCGCTCGCCATTCCTGTGCGTCACCTGGTACATGCCCACGCCTTCCTGCGTGGCGCTGTTGAAGTCGGTGTTGTGCGGGTGGCCGGCCTGCACGCCGGCCTCGTTGAAGAACTGGCTGAAGCGGTTGGGCGAGCGCAGGTCGGCCACGTTCAGCGGACCGCCCTGGCCATGCCAGGCATCGGCGCCGCGCTCGTTGTGCTCGGCGCGAAGGAAGTAGGGCTTGACGTCCTCCCAGCCCCAGCCGGGGTTGCCCTGTGCGGCCCAGTGGTCGTAGTCGGCATGCTGGCCGCGGATATAGACCATGGCGTTGATGGAGCTCGAGCCGCCCAGCACCTTGCCGCGCGGCTGGTAGCCCTGGCGGCCATTGAGCGCGGCCTGCGGCGTGGTGTTCTGGCCCCAGCCGTTGAGCTCGAACTTGGCCATCACGGCCAGTCCCGCCGGGCAGTGGATGAGCACGCTTTGGTCCGCAGGCCCGGCTTCGAGCAGGCACACGCGCACGGCGGGGTCTTCGGTGAGCCTGCCGGCCAGCACGGAGCCGGCCGAGCCACCCCCGATCACGATGTAGTCGAACAACATGTTTTTTGTCTCCAGGCCGGGCGCAGAGCCTTTGCCACGCACGGACCCGATGCACCATAACCGAACGGGCGTGCGATTCGGCTTACCATGCTGCCCGTCTGTTTCACTTTGAAGAGAGCTCTCTATATGACGATTCAAACGGTTGGCATCATCGGCGCGGGCACCATGGGCAACGGCATCGCGCAGGCCTGCGCGGTCTCGGGCATCGACGTGGTGATGGTGGACATCTCCGATGCGGCAGTGCAAAAAGGCCTGGCCACGGTCTCGGGCAGCCTGGACCGGCTGATCAAGAAGGACAAGATCACGGCAGCCGACAAGGACGCGGCGCTGGCGCGCATCAAGGTCTCCACCAGCTACGACGACCTCAAGGCAGCGCAGCTGGTGATCGAGGCCGCTACAGAGAACTACGAGCTCAAGCTCAAGATTCTGAAGCAGGTGGATGCGCTGGTGGCGCCCGAGGTGCTGATCGCCTCGAACACCTCGTCGATCTCCATCACCAAGCTGGCCGCCGCCACCTCGCGCGCGGACCGCTTCATCGGCATGCACTTCTTCAACCCGGTGCCCATGATGGCGCTGGTGGAGATCATCCGCGGCCTGCAGACCAGCGACGCCACGCACGACGCCGTGAAGGCACTGGCAGAGGCGCTGGGCAAGAGCCCCATCACCGTGAAGAATGCCCCTGGCTTCGTGGTCAACCGCATCCTGGTGCCCATGATCAACGAGGCCTTCTTCGTGCTGGCCGAAGGGCTGGCCACGCCGGAAGACATCGACGCCGGCATGAAGCTGGGCTGCAACCAGCCCATCGGCCCGCTGGCGCTGGCCGACATGATCGGCCTGGACG
>JAZKEE010000110.1:0-29883 GCA_040387235.1 Pseudomonadota bacterium | reverse complement strand
CCCGTGGTGCCCCGGATTTCCACGCTGTGCCCGTCCACGCTCAGCACCGGGGTGGGCAGCACCTGCGGCACCACTGGCCGCCTGGGTGCGTTGGCGCCGAGCCGCGGACCCCAGACTTTCATCTTCTCCTGCAGGTGCTCCCTGATTTCCTGGGCCACCGGCTGGGTGGCCACGACCTGCGCACCAGGGAAAAGCGCCTGGAGTGCTTCTGCGCCAAAGTAGTAGTCGGGGTCCGCGTCGCTGATGAGGATGGTCTTGAGCGCTTTGCCGCTGTCGAGCACGGCGGCGGCAATGCGCAGGGCATCGGCCCGCGTGAAGCCCGTGCCGATCACCATGGCCTCCGTGTCGCCGGTGACCAGCGTGGCGTTGACCCCGAAGCTGGTTTCCGGCGCGGTGAGCACACTGATTTTCAGCGGCTCGCCCGCCTGCGCGAAGAAGGTGATGCTGGCCAGGGCGATGGCGCCGATGGTAGTGAGGTATTTCATGCAAGGCTCTCGTTCGGGGGATGGGATGGTTGACAACCGGGGACTGGTACTGCGGCAGGAAGGTTGCTGCACCGATTCAAACGGCGACCACGATGGGAAACCGCGCCAGCAGCCCATCGGCGCCGGGCGCAAACGGCACGGTGACGGCGCCGCGCTCGGCCTCCGACAGGCCGCGCCACACCGGGTCGCGCGCGTTGCCCGCGTCGCCGGCCACATACAGCTGCGTGGTCAGCAGCTCGCGCGGGCCCAGCCGCACCTTGAAGTGCACGTGCGAGGTGCGCCCCGCATAGGGCACGGGGCGGATGGTGCGAAAGCGGTAGCTGCCGTCCTGCGCCACGGCCACGCGGCCAAAGCCCTGGAAGGCGGCGTCCGCCCGGCCCCAGTCGCCCGGGTGGTGGTAGTGGCCATCTGCGTCGCTCTGCCAGATCTCGACCTGCGCGCCGCGCACCGGCCTGCCGGACATGTCGGTCACGGTACCTTCCACCCACGCCGGCTGGCCACCGCGGTAACTCAACTGGCCGTTGCGCAGCAGGTCATGGTCGGCATCGGCGGGCAGCCGCACGGGGTAGAAGGGCCCTTCGGTCTGCGATGGCGTGGCGATGCGCGCAGCAGCGGGCTGCGCGCGGGCGCCCAGCCACAGCGCGGGCGCGGCCACCAGGGCGGCAGCAAAGGCACGCCGATGCAGGGCGCCCGCGTTCACGTCTACACCCCGGGCCATCACGCCCACCCTTGCAGCACCACCTTGCCGCGCGCCGTGCCCGATTCGATCAGCGCATGCGCCCGCTTGAGGTTATCGGCGTTGATGCTGCCAAAGCGCTCGGCCAGCGTGGTGCGCAGCAGGCCGGCATCGACCAGCGCGGCCACCTCGTTGAGGAGGTGGTGCTGGCGGACCATGTCGGCCGTCTGGAACATCGAGCGGGTGGCCATCATCTCCCAGTGGATGGAGACGGACTTGCGCTTGAAGGGCATCACGTCCAGCGCCTTGGGGTCGTCGATCAGGCCGAATTGGCCTTGCGGTGCGATGGCTTCGATGATCTGCGCCAGGTGGGTTTCGGTCTGCGTCAGGCTGACGATGCAGTCCACCGCAGGGAAGCCGATGGCCTTGAGCTCCTGGGCCAGCGGCTTGCTGTGGTCGATGACGTGGTGGGCGCCCAGCTCCTTCACCCAGGCCTGGGTCTCGGGGCGCGATGCGGTGCCGATCACCGTCAAGCTGGTCAGCCGCACAGCCAGCTGCGTCATGATGGAGCCGACCCCGCCCGATGCGCCGATGATCAGCAGCGACTTGCCCTCGGGCTTCTTGCCGGGGGCGATGCCCAGCCGGTCGAACAGCATCTCCCACGCGGTGATGGCCGTGAGGGGCAGCGCAGCGGCCTGGGCAAAGTCCAGCGTTGCCGGCGCGTGGCCCACGATGCGCTCATCCACCAGGTGCAGCTCGGCGTTGGTGCCGTGCCGGGCGAAGGAGCCGGCGTACCACACGCGGTCGCCGACCTTGAACAGCGTGACCTCGGGGCCCACGGCCTTCACGATGCCGCTGGCGTCCCAGCCCAGCACCTTCCAGGGCTGGCCTTCGGCGGGGGCCGCGCTCTTGCGGATCTTGGTGTCCACGGGGTTCACGGAGATGGCCTGCACCGCAACCAACAGGTCGCGGCCGGTGGCCACAGGGTCGGGCAGGGTGATGTCGACCAGCGCATCGGCATGGGTGATGGGCTGGGGTGTCTGGTATCCGACGGCTTTCATGGAGAGGGCTCTTTCAACAATGCGAATCGACAAAGGACAGGCGGGGCGATGTCTCTTTACTTGCGGCACAGGCGCTCGTAGTACACCTGCACCTCCATGGCAATCCAGTCCTTCAGATCCCAGTCCGGGTGCTGCGCTTGCAGGATGGGCGTGAGCTCCTTCTGGATGGTCGCCAGGTCATTGCCTGCGGCGCAGCGCCGGGCCACTTCCTCGCGGGCCACGTCCAGGTGCTGCGCTGCTTCGTTCAGGTCGGCAACCGTGCCGATGCGGCCATGCCCCGGGATCACGACCTTGGGGTTGGTGGCGGCCACCTTGCGAAAGATCTCGCGCCAGTTGAGCGGGTCGACGTCGGTGTCCGCCAGGTCCGGGAACCACGGCATGATGGGAAAGGATTTGGTCTCCAGCAGGTCACCCATGATCACCACGCCCTGCGCGGGGACCGAGATCACCTGGTCGCCCAGCGTGTGCGCAGCCTGGTAGTAGTTGAGCCTGACCACGCGCCCGCCCAGGTCGATCTCGGCCTCGGTGTCATACACCACGTCGGGCATGGTCAGGCGCACGTCCTTCATGGCCTCGGCCACGTTGAGCTTGTCGGCAAACAGCTCCCGGAAGGCGGGCCCCTTCTTGATCAGCTCCTCACGCTGCGCGCGGTTGTAGATGATGGTGGCCTGGCCCTTGAAGGCCTGGGCGCCAAAGCCGTGCTCGGGGTGGAAATGCGTGAGCGTCAGGTACAGCTTCTTGTTGCCTGCCAACTTGCGGGCGGTCTGCAGCACCAGCTGCGCGCTCTTGACGCTCAGGCCTGTGTCCACCACCAACGCGGCGTCGCGGCCAACGATGATGGTCACGTTGGGCACCAGGAATATCTGCTGGCGATCCTCGATCACATGCACCCCAGGGCTCACCTCGGTGAGGTAGGCGGGATTGATGACCTTCTCCCTTGACACATCCTTGCCCGCCGCGAATGCGGGCACACAGCCCAGCGCCGAGGCGAGCAGGAGGGCCACGCCCGTGGTGACGGACCTGCTCAGGGCGGCGGGACGCACAGCGGGCGCAGGCCTTGGTGTATGGTCCGCCATGGCGGCGCGCGGCTGGCGGAACTTTGGAATTGGCAGGGCATTCATGGCGGTCTTTGGTTCAGGGGGTGAAGGGTGTGTTGAGAAGCGATGGGTGAATTCTCAAGACCCGGTCATAATCTGTCCAACAGATAACCGATATAAATGATTATTTGATTTATGGATTTTCATGGCATCGACCTGAACCTGCTGGCCGCTTTCGACGCGCTGGTGAGCGAGCGCAACGTGACCCGCGCCGCCGTGCGCGTGGGCGTCAGCCAGCCCGCGATGAGCGCCGCGTTGTCGCGCCTGCGCACGCTGTTCAACGACCCCCTGTTCCTGCGCAGCGCGCAGGGCCTGGTGCCCACGCCCAAGGCGCGCGAACTGGCCGGGCCGGTATCGCAGGCGCTGCAGCAGATCAAGGCCGCACTGCTGCCCAAGGAGCAGTTCGAGCCCGCCACCAGCGCCATGACCTTCACCCTGGGCCTGTCGGAATACCCGGCCTTCGTGCTGCTGCCCCTGCTCACCAGCGCGCTGGAGAAACTGGGCCCCGGGCTGTCGCTGTCGGTGCACGCCATCGGCAGCCGCGACAGCGCGGTGGACCTGCTCGATGCCGGCACCATCGACGCGGCCATCGGCGTGCCCCCCACCCAGGCAGAAAACCGCATCCTCACGCGCTCCGTCATGCGCGACGAGTTCATCACCATCGTGCGCCGCGGCCACCCGGCGGTGAAGGACGGGATGGACATGCAGGTCTTCCTGGCGCTGCGCCACGTGCTGGTCTCGCCCGAGGGCGACCGCCACGGCCTGGTCGACCAGGCACTGGCCTACCTGGGCCAGCGCCGCACGCTGGGCCTGGCGCTGCCGCAGATGTTCGCCGCCCCCAGCATGGTGGCGCAGACCGACATGGTGGCCACCGTCATGGGCCGGGTGGCGCGGCACTCGCCGCACTGGCGCAAGCTGGCATCGTTCACGCCGCCCGTCACGCTGCCGGTGATTGGCTACGACCTCATGTGGCACCGGCGCAATGACGCGCACCCGGCGCAGCAGTGGCTCAGGGACCAGGTGGCGGCGCTGGCAGCGGCGCTGTAGCATGCGCCCCTGCCCACCAAGGACTTCTGTCGCGATGATGGCAATGGTGCTGATGAAGTTGTTCCAACCCGCATCGCTTGCGGCATGCGCGCTCCTGGCGGCGGGCACTGCGTTCGCCCAGGCCGGACCGCTGGCGCTGCATGACCTGCCCGTCGGCAAACCCCTGCGCGCCGTGCCGGAGTGTGCAAGGACCCAGGCGCAGGGCACATGGACCTATGTGGGCCGCTACCGCAACGAATGCATCGAGTGGCTGGTGCCCGGCCGCCAGCCCCCGGCCGAGCGCAGCGAGATACACCGCATCTACCTGCCATCACCCCCTGCCCTGTCCAAAGGCAACTATGTGAACCTGGAGGTGGACAACGGCGGCACACTGATGCACACCGTCATCATGACCAAGGGCCTGGCCAGTCAAGCGCAGGACCTGGCATCCCTGATTACCTTCTACGGCCAGCCTGCGGTCAACCGGGTGGTGACCGTCAAGGACGATGGCACCGGCAAGACCATCGCGCCCATCCACGCCGAGTGGACGCTGAAGGACGGCTCCATGGTCATCTTCTGGGGCAGGACAGCGGACATCGAGACCGGGGGCGTGGGCATCTACTCCGCTGCCAGCACCCGGGAGATCATGGCGGAGAGAAAGCGCGATGCACTGAAGGAAGCGGCCAGCAAGTAAGCCCCATGCACCCCGGGCCGTGTTGCCGGTCCTCCCATTGGATGGCATTGGCGGTTTTTGCACGAGGTGGCCCAGCGCGCCCTGGCGCCGCCCCGGGACGCCCCAAGAGCTGACCATGCCGCCGCGCGCGCCCCGCTTGCGCACATGCCTGCCGACACGCGCTCGCCCCAACCTCCTACAGCGCGGGCCTGCATTGCCGCCGATGCTCCTGGATCACAACCAACCTGGAGAACCCCCATGCGCAAGATGATCCTGATGGCGATTGCCGGCTACCTGTGGAAGAAGTACAAGGCCCACAACGCAGCGGGCAGCGGGCCTGCAGCCACTGCCACACCGCAGCCCTCGGCCCGGCCCTGAGAATTGCCTTCGGCGTCTCAGCGCCACAAGCCCTGCCGATGCGCCCGTGCGCGTCGGCAGGCCATCCTGGCGCGGCTGGCTGAGCGCGCGCTCCAGTCAAGACCATCTCCCCACCTGCCTGAGAGGCGTGCGCACTGCTCTGCGGCATTGCAAAAGACACCGGCGGCCCCACGCCCTTGCGGGCGCTGGTGCAGAACGTGCACACGCTGCAGACCGGCTGCCCAAACAGCCCGGGTACGGGTGACGCAGCGCCGCAGCGCGCTGTCGCAATGTGAACCTGACCGACGATGGACGCAGCGCCCGTCTACGGATGCAGGCAGTTCCTGCGCGCGGGGCCGAAGCAGGAAAACGCCTTGCCGCGCCCTGACCTTTTTCCCTTCCATCTCCCACTGGCGCGGCATGCAAGCCCGCGCCACGCCGCAGCCGCCCAGCGCCCCGTGTAGGACCGGCCTCCCCTTGTTCGCCGAAGTTGGCTGACTGTCCCGCCGCTGTGGCCCACCCACAATCCGATACAACTGTGTGCAAGGCACCGCGTGAACCCCGTGGTCCTGCCCCATCCCGGGCGCATGCACTGAACGGGCCATTTCGGACATCGGCCCATGGAAGGAATCATTTGACGAACACCCACAGCCCCATTTCGCCGTCTTCCCTGCCGAAAGGCGCCGCGCGCACCGGCATCGCCGGGCTCGACGACGTGCTGGGTGGCGGTCTCCCCGAGAGCCACCTGTACCTGGTCGAAGGCAGCCCGGGCACCGGCAAGACCACCCTGGCACTGCAGTTCCTGATCGAGGGGCGCGACAAGGGCGAGCGCGGGTTGTACGTCACCCTGTCGGAAACCTCCGAAGAACTCGCCCAGGTGGCGCAGTCGCATGGCTGGTCGCTCGACGGCATCAAGGTCTTCGACCTGGTGAGTGACGAGGGGCTGAGCGAAGACTCGGAGCAGACCATCCTGCACCCCTCCGAGTTCGAGCTGGGCGAAACCACCCGCGAGGTGATGAAGCTGGTGGGTGAACTCAAGCCCCAGCGCGTGGCTTTCGACAGCCTGTCCGAGCTGCGCCTGCTGGCCCAGAGCCCCCTGCGCTACCGGCGCCAGATACTCGCTCTCAAGCGCTTCTTCGCGCAGATGGGCTGCACCGTGCTCATGCTCGACGACAAGACGTCGGGCGAGGGCGACCAGCAGTTGCACAGCATCGCGCACGGCGTGGTGCACCTGAACCAGAACACCAACACCTACGGTCCCGACAAGCGCCAGTTGCGCGTGGTCAAGCTGCGCGGCGTCAAGTTCCGCAGCGGGGACCATGACTTCGACCTCGACCGCGGAGGCCTGGTGGTGTTTCCCCGCCTGGCGGCGGGCGAGCACGGCGGCAAGTTCGACGAAACCGCCATCTCCACCGGCACGGCCGCGTTGGACGACATGCTGGGTGGGGGCCTGTCGCCGGGCAGCAACCTGCTCCTGGCCGGCCCTGCCGGCGTGGGCAAGACCACCACCGCCATCAGCTGCGCGGTGGCCGCCATGCGGCGCGGCGAAAAGGTGGCCTACTACCTCTTCGACGAGGGGTTCTCGTCGCTGCGCCAGCGCTCGCGCGCCCTGGGGCTGGACATCGATCCGTTCATCGCCAACGGCCAGTTGCTGATCCGCTCGTTCGACCCGGCCGAGGTCTCTCCCGGCCAGTTCGCCCATGCGGTGCGCGAAGCCGTCGAAAAAGACCAGGTTCGCCTGGTGGTGCTTGACAGCCTCAACTCCTACATGCAGGCCATGCCCGGCGGGCAGTACATGCTGCTGCAGATGCACGAACTGCTGTCCTACCTGAACTCCATGGGCGTGGTCACGCTCATCATCCTCTCGCTGCACGGCACCATCGGGGAGATGCGCTCCGACATCGACCTCAGCTACCTGAGCGACGCCATGGTGCAGTACCGCTTCTTCGAAGCACGGGGCGAAGTGCTCAAGGCCATTGCGGTCATCAAGAGCCGCACGGCGCAGCACGAGTCCACCATCCGCGAGCTGCGCCTGGGCGCTGGCGGGGTCGAGATCGGCAAGCCCCTGACCGACTTCCACGGCATACTCCTCGGCGCAGCCCAGTACACCGGCCGGCAGGCCCTGCTGGGGGACGCCGACGGCGCCTCCCAGCGCTCCTGAACGGATGCTGCGCATGCAAAGCCGGGTTCTCATATTCGCGCCGCATGGCCGCGATGCCAAGGTCATCGCATCGGTGGTGTGCGGCGATGGTCTCTTCTGCGTTCAATGCCCCGACGGCCCCGCCCTGCTCGCCGAGCTTGCGCAAGGGGCCGACGCCGCCATACTGACCGAAGAAGTGCTGGCCGGCGGCCTGGGTGAATCGCTGCGGCAGTACCTGGCAGGCCAGCCGGCCTGGTCGGACTTTCCCTTCGTCGTGCTGGCCACGCGCCAGGCCAGCCGGCGGTCGGTGCGCGCCACCACCTCGCTGCAGGAGCTGGGCAACCTGGTCATCCTGGAGCGCCCCGTCAACCCCGAGACACTGGTCAGCGCGGTGCGCTCGGCCCTGCGTGCGCGCAAGCGCCAGCACACCACGCGGGCCTACCTGCACGACCTGAACAACGCCAAGCAGACCGTCGACAGCCTCAACGCCGACCTCGAAGGCCGCATCGCCAAGCGCACCAGCGACCTGGCCAGCGCCAACGACCGCCTGACGCGCGAGATCGCCGACCGCGAGCGCATGCAGTCCAAGGTCGTGCAAGGCCAGAAGCTCGAAGCCATCGGCCGGCTCACCGGCGGCATTGCGCACGACTTCAACAACCTGCTGCACGCCGTCAGCCTGAACCTGCAGCTCATCACCCGCCTGGCCACCGACCACCGCATGGCCGACTACGCGCGCCGCGCCAAGGAATCGGTGGACCGCGGCGCCCGCCTCACCTCCCAGCTGCTGTCCTTCGCGCGCGCGCAAAGCCTGCTGCCGCGCCTGCACGACGTCAACGCCATGGTGCGCAACCTGCGCGAGCTGATCGAGGTATCGGTAGGCTCCAAGGTGCAGGTGCGACTCGATCTGTGCGCCGGACCGGCATGGGTGCTGCTCGACGGCGCGCAGCTCGAGATGGCCCTTTTGAACATGGCCGTGAACTCGCGCGATGCCATGCCCACAGGCGGAACGCTCACCCTGAGCACCGCCCTGGCCGATGGCACGCACAAGGCCCAGGGCAAGCGCGTGGTGCACATCGGCGTGCAGGACACCGGCTGCGGCATCCCCCAGACCCTGCAGGCCAAGGTGTTCGACCCCTTCTTCACCACCAAGGCCGAAGGCGAAGGCACGGGCCTGGGGCTCAGCCAGGTGTATGGCTTCGCCAACCAGTCGGGCGGCAGCGTGGACATCCTCAGCACCGAGGGCGAAGGCACCACCATCACCCTGCGCTTCGTCGAAGCCGACCAGCCCGCCGAGGGCGACGAGCCGGACGTCCCGGCAAGCTCCCCCGGCCCCGCCCCGTCGGAAGCCCGCACCGAGGTGCTGGTGGTCGAAGACGACGAGGCCGTGCGCCAGGGCATTGTCGAAGGCCTGCGCCTGCTGAGCTACAGCGTGCGCGAAGCCTGCGACGGCGAGAGCGGCCTGCTTGAACTGCACCGCCGCATGCCCGACCTGCTGATGGCCGACTACCTCATGCCCGGCATGAACGGCGCCGAGTTCATCGCCGCCGCGCGCAAGCTCTACCCCGGCATCCCCGTGCTGATGGCCACCGGCTATGCCGACATGGCCGAGGTGGAAAAACTCGTGGGCCCGCAGTCGGTGCTCAAGAAGCCCTTCGACCTGGAAACACTGCACACCGCCGTGGGCAACGAACTGGCGCGCGCGCGGGTCCAGGGCTGACCCCGCGCGCGTTGTCCGACAGGGCTTACCGGGGGGTGTAGCACCGTCCCGCTGCAATGGCCGCGTTCACATCCGCCGCCAGGCTGGCCACGTTCGGGAAGGCCGACGGGGGTCCGCTGTCTTCCAGCAGGCACAGGTGGTTGGCCTTGCGCACCAGCACCACCTGGCTCCAAGCGGGGGGCGCCAGAAAGCCGCCCGGGAAGGTCTGGCGCCTGCCCCAGAACGCCGAGAACTCCGCATTCGCCTCAGCACGGTCCTGATGGAACGAGAACGAACGGCTCAACTCGCCTTGGGCTGCCACTCCCACACCATTGCATTGGTCACTGCGGTAGGTCACCGTCCCCACGCCGGCCCCCAGTGAACTGGTGCCGGTGCCGCCCGCGAAGTTCCACAGGGTGCGCACGCCGCCTCCGGGTGTGGGCTGGCAATTGTCCTGTTCCCACGCGCCTTGGGGCAACGCGGCCAGCGGTGCACAGCGCACCGCCACGGTGTCCACCGCAGCGGCAGCCACGGCACCAGCGCCGTTGCGCACCACGCAGCCAGAGCCTGCGGGCGCCGTCTTCACGGTCACCGCATACTCGGCGCCATCGGCCAGCGGCCTGGCGAAAGTGAAGCCGCCATCGGCCGCCACGGTCAGCTCCTCACCGCCCGCACCGCCCAGCACCACGCTCTGGCCACCGGGCACGCCGCTCACCGTGCCGCCCAGCGTGTAGCCGGCAGCCAAAGTCACGCAGTCGACGCGCACGGCGGTGGGCGCGGTGCCCAGGGTGCCCGTGCCCTGCGCCACGGTGCACTGCTGCCCGGTGGGCTGGGTCTTGACGGATATGGCGTAGCTGCTGCCCAGGGGCCAGCTGGCGGCCGTGACGAAGGGGCCATTGGTGCCCACGGCGTAGTCGTCGGCACCCTGGTTCTGCAGCACCACGCGCTGGCCGGCAGCCAGGCCGGCCACGGTGCCGTCCACGGATTTGCGCCCGTCAGCGGGTGGTGGCGTGGGGCTGTCGCTGCCACCGCCGCCACAGGCGGCCAGGCCCGCCAGCGCAAGAGAAGCCATGAGGGTCTTGAGGGTCTTGAGGGTCTGGAGCGTGGGGGCTCGTCTTGTCCATTGCATGCGATCTTTTCCTTTGTATGGTTCGCAATTTCAGGGGTAGCGCGCCGTGCTCCTTGCAACAAAAGCCCGCCGCTGCTGTGTAGACGGGCCAGCGAACCAGACTACGGTAGCCGGTGACCTTTGCTTACGATCTGCTTGGCATCCTGCTATGCCGTTGCTGCTGCCGGGCGGCGGCTGGCGTCGGCAGCCGCACGCCCGCAGGCTTTCTTCGGGCCCGGCCAGGCAGGTGCAGCGACGATGCGCGGCGGGCAGCCTCCTGCCACAGCGCCAAGGTCAACTCGCCGGCATCCGCCTCGCGCGCCAGCGCCGCCGCTTCGCCGGACCAGAGCAGCGAAAAATCGCGGCTGCCCCGCTGCTCCAGCGCCGTGCGCAGCGGGTCGACAGCCCCTGTCGCCAGCGGGAAGGCAGGGGATGCCGGGTTCATCGGCCCCTGCTCGCGCATGAAGCGGTTCATCAGCCCGCGCGCGGGCCGGCCGGTGAACAGGTTGGTCAGCCGCGTGGCATCGTCGCGCGCATCCCGCACCGCGTCCTGGTGCAGGCGCGAGCGCCCCGCCTGCGGCGTGCGCAGGTAGGCCGTGCCCAGCTGCACCGCGCTGGCGCCCAGCGCGAATGCCGCTGCGATGCCGCGCCCATCGGCAATCGCCCCCGCTGCGATCACCGGCACGCGCACGGCATCCACGATCTGCGGCAGCAGTGCGAACAGGGCCGGCTGGGCCTCGATATCGTCGGTGAGGAACATGCCGCGGTGCCCGCCCGCCTCGCGCCCCTGGGCGATGACCGCGTCCACGCCCCGCAGTGCAAGCCAGCGCGCTTCCTCGACGGTGGTCGCGCTGGACAGCAGCAGCGCGCCGGTGTCCTTCACCCGCTGGAGCAAGGCCTCGTGCGGCAGGCCGAAGTGAAAGCTCACCACCGCAGGCCGCACCTCCTCGACCACGCAGCACATGGCATCGTCGAACGGCGCACGGCCCGGGCCCTGGGGCCCCTCGGGCGGGCTCAGCCCCGCCTCTGCGTAGTAGGGGGCAAGCCGTGCACGCCAGCGGGCCTCGATGTTCTCATCGCGCTCGGGGGGCCGGTGGCAAAAGAAGTTCAGGTTGAACGGCGCAGGGGTGGCGGCGCGGATGCTGCGCACCTGTTCGTGCAACTGCGCCGGCGACAGTGCGGCACAGGCCAGCGACCCCAGGCCCCCGGCCTGCCCCACGGCAATCGCCAGCGGGCTGAAGGAGCCGACCATCGGCGCCTGGATCAAGGGCAGTGCGGAAGGAAGAAATTTCGGCGGTGTTCTCTTGGCGGTGTTCTCCAGTCGCCCTACCAGCGGTAGCCCAGCGTCGCCGTCACGGTGCGGTCCTGCCCGTAGAACTGCGCGCGGTTGGCCGTGGTGGCCTTGTTGCCGAGGTTGGCCACGTTGAGCGAAAAGCGCACCGCCCCCTGGGCATAGTGCAACGCCGCGTCCACCAGGGTGTAGCCCTCGTTCCAGTAGCGGTTGTAGACGTCGGCCACCGTGGGGCCCACGCGGCGCACGCCGCCGCCCAGGCTCCAGCCGCGCAGGGCCTCGCCGGGCAGGGCATAGCCCAGCCAGAGCTTGGCCGTGCTGCGCGCAGTCTGGAAGGGGCGCTTGCCCAGTTCCTGCGCATCGTTGCTGCGCGTGACCTTGGCGTCGAGCCAAGTGGCGCTGGCCAGCAGGTCGAGCCCCGCCACGATGCGCGCCTTGCCCTCCAGCTCCAGCCCGCGGGCGCGCACCTCGCCGGTCTGCACGCGCAGCGCGGCCGAGGTCGGGTCCAGCGTGGTCACGTTCTGGCGGCGCAGGTCGAACAGCGAGGCGGTGAACAGCTGCTCGGTGCCCGGCGGCTGGTACTTGAGCCCGACCTCGAACTGCTCGCTGGCCTCGGGCTGCGGCGTGCTGCGGTAGTTGCTGCCCACCACCGGCACGAACGAGGTGGAGTAGCTGGCATACGGCGCCAGGCCGCTGTCCAGCAGGTACAGCACGCCGGCGCTGCCGGTGGTCTTGGTGTCGCGGGCCCCCACCTTGCCGGCAGGCGCCACGCGTTCGGTGTCGGCCCGGTCGTGGCGCAGGCCGGCGTTCACCAGCCAGGGGCCCTGGCGCATCTGGTCCTGCACGTACAGGCCGACCTGGCGCACCTGGGCGGTGTTGCGCGCCGTCACCGGGGCGGTGAATGCCGTGCCGTACACCGGGGCGACGAAGTCGAGCACCGGCGCCTGGCCGAAGCCGATGTCCTCTGTGCCCGAGAAGTCCTGGTAGTCCAGGCCCAGCAGCAGCCGGTGCTGCAGGGCGCCGGTGGCCAGGTTCTTCTGCAGGCTGGTGTCCACCGTGGTCACCTGGCTCTTGCTGCGCGAGATGAGCGAATCGCGCGCCGCGCTGCGCTGGTCGGGCCGCACGGCCGTCGCGTACACGTGCTGGTAGTCGAGCTCGAAGCGCGCATGGCGCAGGTTCTGGCGCAGGGTCAGGCTGTCGTCGATCGCATGCTCGAGCAGGTAGCCTGCCGAGACCATGTCGCGGTTGTAGCGGTCGAACCCGGGCTCGCCGGCAAACCGGTTCACGGGGATGCGCCCGCCCACGTAGCTGCCCAGCAGCGACTGGTTGGGCCACCAGCTCTTGGGTGTCATGCGGTCGTGCGTCACGTCGGCCAGCAGCGTGACGCGGGTGCGGGCCGAGGGCTTCCACGTCAGCGCGGGGGCGATGTAGCTGCGGTCGTCGATGGAGTGGTCGGTCTGCGTCCTTGCATCGCGCAGCGTGCCGTTGATGCGAAACAGCAGCGAACCGTCGTCGTTGAGCGGCCGCCCGATGTCGAACCCCGCCTGGTAGCGCCCATGGTTGCCGACCGAGGTGTTCACCTCGTTGAGCGGCTCCGCCGTGGGCCGCTTGGAGACCTGGTTGATCACCCCCCCTGCCCCGCCCTGGCCATACAGCAGGGCCGAGGGACCCTTGAGCACTTCGACGCGCTCCACGCCCTGCGGCTCGGTGAGCCAGTCGCCATAGGTACCGGTCTTGAACACGCGCAGGCCATCGCGGTACAACGTCGCATCGAAGCCGCGCACGTTCACGCTGGCGTAGCGCAGGTCATGGCCCGTCACCTCCGTCAGCACGCCGGACGTGTAGCGCAACGCCTGCTCCACCGTCTGCACGCCCTGCGCGTCCATCTGGTCGCGCGTGACCACCGAGACCGACTGCGCCACCTCCCCGATCGGCGTGTCCGTCTTGGTCGCCACCAGGCTGCGCCGTGCCACCAGGCCGGCCACCGGCCCCGTGGGGGCCTGGGGCGAGACATCGGCCGTCACGGTCACTGCCGGCAGCGCGGCGCCGCCGGTGGGCGCCGCGGCCTTGACCACCACGGCAGGCCCCTCGGGCACCGCCACCAGGCCGCTGCCGGCCAGCAGGCGGTCCAGCGCCTGCTGCGGCGCCAGCAGCCCGGCCACGGCCGGTGCCGCCCTGCCCGCCACCAGGCTTTGCTGCACGATGATCTGCACGCGCGTCTGGCGTGCCCAGTCGTTGAGCGCCTGGGCCAGCGGCTGCGCCGCGATGCTGATCTGCAGCGGCGCCTGGGGGCCGCCTGCATTCTGGGCATGGGCGGCTGCCGCAGGCCCGAAGGCGACGGCAAGGGCCAGCGCGAGCGGCGCGGGCCGGGGTATCAGGCGGTTCATGTCAGAAAAATCCTCGGGTCGAATGTTGAATAGGAATGCGTCCTACTCCGGTAGACGTGCCAGCCGCACGAACTACGGTAAGAGCCCCGAAGATTTTTTGCGCGGCATTCCATCCCCGCGCCGGCCTACCGGGCAGGCAGGATCTCCGCGCTGCCGCCCGGCTGCTCCTGCAGCCGCACCGGCAAGGCACTGGGCAGCACCCGGCGCAGGGTGTGCGCGTCGCGCGGGTCGAAGGTGCCGGTCAGCCGCAGCGCCGCCACGGCCGGGTCGCGCACGACGAGGCCGGTGCTGCCATAGCGCTCCAGCTCGGCCAGGGCCTGGCCCAGGGGCACATCGACAAAGCCCACGCGGTACTCGCGCCACGGCGCTATGCCCTCGCCCGGCACGGGCCGCACGGCGGTCAGCAGGCCCTGCCCGTCACTGGCCACCTGCTGGCCGGCGCCGAGGTGCACGGCCTCGCGGTCCCGCCCAGCGGGCTCGGCGGCACGCGCCACGCGCACCTTGCCCTCTTCCACCAGCACGTGCACGCCCGCGTCGGCGGCCAGGCCGGGCGTGTGGCGCACGGCAAAGCGCGTGCCCACCACGGTGACCCGGGTGGCGGCAGCCAGCACGTGGAAGGGGCGGCCTGCCTCGGCCTGCACCGCGAAGACGGCCTGGCCATCGAGCAGGCGCACCTCGCGCCGCTGGCGGTAGTAGGCCACCTCGAGCCGGGTGGCGGTGTCCAGGCGCAGCCGGCTGCCGTCGGGCAAGGGCACCTCGGCCTGCTGGCCCCGCCCGGTGCTGAACGCCTGGGTGAACACGGGCTGTGCCTGCCACTGGCGCCATCCCAGCAGCCCCGTGCCGGCAGTGATGGCCACCATGGCGGCCACGGCCAGGGCGGGTGCCAGGAAGCCGCGGCGCGCAGTGGCTTCCTCGGCCTCCTGCACCGCTGCCGCGGGGGCCGGCTCGGCGGCCTGCGCTGCCAGGTAAGCCGCCTGCACCGCCTTGTCGCGCGCCAGCCGGCCGCGCAGCCGGGCGACCTCGTCGGCCGGGATCGCATCCATGGCATGCCAGTGCGCCTGCCACTGCGCATAGCTGCTGCGGTGGCGGGCATCGGCCTGCAGCCAGGCCTGGAACAGCGCCTCGTCGCTCGCACCCCAGGCATCGCGGTCGCGGCGCACGAACCAGTCCAGCACCTCCTCGCGCAGGCGGGATGCGTCGTCTTCGCCATCGGGTGGCAGGGGCTGCAGCGGCGGCTGGGTCATGTCGGGCAATGGGGCTTGCAGGGTGTAGACGCACGGGCCACCCCAACTACGGTAACGGGCAAAGGAGGATGCGCAGTCATGCACGGCCCCGCTTGCCGCGTGGTACGTCGGGGGCGCGCGGTGGCTGGCCGGCGTGGCCGTTGATCTCGTCCAGGCACTTCCAGCAGGCCTTCATCGCAATCTGCAACTGCATCTCCACCGTGCGCACCGAGATGCCCATGCGCTCGGCCACTTCGGCGTACGACAGCCCGTCGAACTTGTAGAGCACGAAGGCCTCGCGGCAGCGCGCGGGCAGCGCGTCGATGGTGGCGATCATCGCCGCCAGGCCCTGGCCGGACGACAGGGCCGCATCGGGCTCGAACGCCGAGGGCGCTGCCCAGGCCTCGGCATCGCCCAGCGTGCCATCGTCGGGCACCTCACCCGCCAGGGCACGCACCGCACCGCGGCGGTGGTGGTCGGTCAACAGGTTGCGCGCCGTGCGGTAGAGCAAGGCGCGCGGGTCGCGGATGGCCTGCCCTGCCTGCTGCGCCGCATAGATGCGCGCAAAACTCTCCTGCGCCAGGTCGGCCGCAGTAGCGCGGTCCTTCACGGAACGGGACAGAAAATTCAGCAGTTCTCGATAGTAGCGCGTGACCACGGGTTGGATGAAGGCAATGGCACCACCACAGGGATGTGCAGCCCGGTGGTGGTTGTGGAAATTCTGGCAGCGTGGTTGTAGCACGCCGCGGGTGACCGCTGGCAACCCGGGCAGTGCGCTGTGCGCGGTCTGCTCCAGGAGGTGGCGGCCACATCCCTGCCGACTGTAAGCGCAATGCAGCCAGGGCGGCGCCAACGCGGGGCAGCGCAGTGCCGGATCTTGCGATCCGCTGCGCAGATCGCAGGCGCAGGGCCGGCGCACACGCGGCCACGGGCCGGGGCAATGCCCTTCGGCACGCAAGTGGTGATGCGCGTCACGCCCCCCTACTTCTGTGCGATTCCCAAGCGCGGCAGCGGTGGCAATAATTCACATTTTTTGCCCATGAACCACACCACGCCCCTGACCCCGTCGCCCGCAGCAGCGCAGCCCCTGCGCCGCCGCGCCCCCCTCGCCTGCCTGGCCCTCGCAGCGTCGCTGTCGGCCTGTGGTGGTGGTGGCGGGGACGAAGCCGCCGGCCCCACGCCGGCCGATCGCTTCAGCGTGGGCGGCACGGTGAGCGGGCTGGTCGCGCCCGGCGCAGGCGGCGCCAGCGCCCCCAGGCTCGTGCTGCAGAACAACGAGGGCGACGACCTCACGGTCACGGCCAGTGGCCGCTTCGCCTTTGCCACGCCGCTCGCGGCGGGCAGCGCCTATGCAGCGCGGGTGACGTCGCAGCCCGCAGGCCAGACCTGCACCGTGGCCCAGGGCAGCGGTGCCGTGCCCGGCGCTGCGGTGGAGTCGGTGCAGGTGGCCTGCGCCCCCGCCGTGTGGGGCCTGCCCGAGGGCCTTTGGGTGCGCGAAGCCTGCGGCATCACCGGCTCCACTGCCGGGCAAAGCGGGCGCAGCCTGTTTCGCCTGACGCGCCAGGACGAGACCCACGTCACCGTCACGCAGGGGACCATGGTCTACGACAATGCCCAATGCACGGGCACCGGCAGAGTGCTGACCGAAAGGGACTACGCGCGCTTCGAGGTGGACCGCAAGGAGACCCGTGGCGCGATCACGGCCTGGTGGGGCAACTGGAACTACACCGTGAGCAGCGACCGCCCCACCCGCGCCGTGTTTTCGCGCTCGGGCCCCTACATGTGCTGGGACGTGGACCATTTCTGGGCCGAGTTCTCCACGATGGACAAGGTGGAAAGCGCAGTGGCCAGCGGGATCCGGTCCAGCCAGTGCTACCTGCAGGCGAACTGACCTTCCAGGCCCACCCCCTTGCACGACGCAGCCATCGAACAAGCCATCCTGGCCCTGCTGGATGGGCGCGCGCCGGGCAAGACCATCTGCCCTTCCGAAGTGGCGCGCGCACTGGCCGGAGACACCCAGGCGCAGTGGCGCCCGATGATGCCCGCCGTGCGCAGCGCGGCAGACCGGCTGGCCGGCGAAGGCCGCCTGCAGGTGCTGCAGCGCGGCCAGGCGGTGGCCTCGGCGGTGCAGGCGGTGGGGCCCATCCGGCTGGCCCGGCCCACTCCGCCACGCACCGGGTGACTCGCCAGGCCAGTGCCAACAGCACGCTACTGTCCACCGCGCTGCGCTACCATCCCGGCACACAACAAATGGGGGGGGCAAGGCATGCGAAGAATGGCAGCAACGGGATGGGCAATGGCAATGGCTTTGGCAGCGGCACTGGCCGGCTGCGGCACGGCGCCGGACAAGCTCAAGGACTCGGACTTCAACATCCGCGAGGTGGCACTGGCCCAGCCTGCCAAGGAGGCTTCGACCAACTTCCGTGAAAGCCTGCGCCATTGCCGCAAAGGCACGGCCTTCTGGGGCACCACCCTGGGCATACCGGACTGTGGCCAGCAAAGCGCCGACGGCTCCATGACCTGCAACATCTATGCGGACAAGGGCATGGGCCTGGGACGCTCGAACGTTGTGCTCGGTATCGTCGCCATCCAGCCCGCGCCCGCGGGCAGCACCGCCACGCTCAAGGTACAGACCTGGGTGGGCCGCAACCACATCGTCCTTGACGCCTGGGAGAAGTATGCGCGCGGTGAGCACAAAGATGTGTGCCCCGGCAAGTGACCGTACCGGCCCGGCACCGCCCGACACCGCCCCTCGCGCGGTGAAACTGCTCGAACCGTCGGTGCATTCCGGCGGTTCAGCGCTTTGTCGGCCGCTGCTGACCCGTCGCCAGCCTGGCGAGCACATCCGCCCGGCCTGCGCCTCGCGGTTCATCCACATCGAGAAAGTCGACATGGCCGCCTGGTTCGCGGCCACCTCATTCTTGCCGATGGGCGAGCATGCAGCGGTCTGTGTATTTCGGTGGCTGCTGGGCACCCAATCGGTTTTCTTAGACTGCTCTCGGGCCAATGCATTGCACGGGAATTCCGAAACTTGTTGGTTCAAGCCAGACGGCTGCGGTCGTCAATGCTTCACTGCAAGCAGCCAGTGGACGTTGCAGCGTTGGACGGCGTACCCTCATCGGCCAACTCCACCTCAGCTCTGCACGCGTGCTCACACTGTCGGCAGACGAGTTGCCGATTGCCTGCGGATTTTTCAGTGAACACAGCTGCTGGCTCGTCACCACGAGGGTTCTCACAACGAGAGCCATCGAGAAAGCGCGGCCCCCCCGCCCGATGCGGCGGCGCAGAACGCCGATACCGCGACGATGCGCAGATCGCGCGAGACGAGGGCCCACAGCCGCTCGCGGTCGTTCTTGAAGCTGGCGTAAACAGATGGGGACTTGTTATGCATGGACACCTCGCGTGATCATCAATGGCGCTTTACCGCTTTCGGTTGCGCGCCGAACTGAAAGGCATCATTCATCGCAAGCGATCCGATGTATGCAGGAAGATCGCAGCGAAAGTTCCTACCCGGATCGCCGGGCTCTACCGCCCCCTCTGTGCAGTCGCGCAAACCATGCATGCAGTTGGGACTGGCTCAGAGTCAACTTCACACGCTGGCGCAGTTCGTCCTCTCGTGAGCGATCAGCGACCCCAGCCATCTCCCGGACTGCGTACACGCTGAGGTCGAGACCCTTCGCACGTTGCCAGCGGTCCAGGTCGAGAAACTGGAGCAGGCCCACGTTTGCCAGGGTTTGAAGTGGGTGGACCTTCAGTTTCAAATCGGCAGCAGCGCGGTAGGGCTGCTCTCCCCCAATCTTCGCCAGCTCCCGACGCTCGGTGGCGATAAACGCCTCGAGGTCTGCGCGCAGTACATCTTCAGGAAGGGATAGATCGATCCGGACGAATCGATTCAGCATCTGCCTGGGAAATGCATGGTCGAGCCGCCCCCCGAACGCTGGGGGACCCGATGTCCAGTGATCGCCACCTTGCAAACGCAGCCCGCGCGCTCGGATCTCTTCAGGCAACATCTTCTCGAAGACGTACAGTTCGCTGACGCTGAGCGGGTCGATGCCGCTTCGTATCGCTCCTGTTTGAAGGGCGTTCCATACATCGGTCGGCAGCGCGGGGCGATCACGTGCCTCTTCCAACGCATCCCAAGGATCATCCCATTCGCCAGGGTCAAAGGAGTACACCCAGCGATGCACATCAGCCAGGTGCATCTGCTTGACTTGGGAATCGTCTTTGCGCCGTAGCACCGGCCCTGCATGCCTCAGCGCCTCTTCGGTCTGCGGCTGCACGTCTCGATGCAGCCAATTTCGAAGGGTGAGGTTGAGCAGCCAGTCTCCTTCGTCCAGGGCCTGCGCAGACTGGTACGCCTAAGGTATGTACCATTGCGGCGCAGCCGGCGTGCGTTTCTTTCCTACCATGTCGTTTTCCCAGGGATCAATGGCTGTATGGGATCGGCTTCTGGCTGACCAAGGCGGTGAAGCTCTGGCTGTCTGTCTGCGGCCGCTGGACATGCTGTTCAGTGGCCTGGACATCGGAGGCCGTGCCGTTCTCCCGCAGGAATGGGATGACGGACACCGGGTGCCCATTGCCCGCGCCCAAGGCCAGTATCGGGGTACAAGCCCGGGCGACGGTGAACCGAGAGAGTCACCCAACCCCGCATGGCCGTGCGAGAAGTGCATGGCAAATGCTTGCGCAGCGTGAGAGGTGGGGTGGCAGCGGGCGCTAGGACGCAGCCTTGCCGATGGCTGCATGCAGCATCTGCGGCGTGCAGGGCTTGGGCAGCACATCAAAGCCCAGTTGCGAGATGCGCGCCAGTTGCTCGGCATACCCCGTCATCAGCAGCACCCGCTGCGCAGGCCATGTCTCGCGGATGTGCCTTGCCAGGCCCTCGCCGTTGAGCGGCCCGGGCATCATCACGTCGGACAGCACCAGGTCGGGCCGCTGGCCCTCGTCCAGCAGGTAGATGGCCTTGTCGGCGCGGTCCACGCGGGTGACGGTGCACCCCAGCGACTGCAGCAGGGGAACCAGGGACTCGGCCACCTCGTCGTTGTCCTCCACCACCAGCAGGCGCATGCCCAGGGGCTTGAACGCGGTATCCACCGCGGGCTCATCCACGGTGGCCCTGGGGGCCGTGCAGGGCAGGTACAGGCTGACCTTGGTGCCCTTGCCCACTTCGCTGGCGATTTCAGCGTAACCCCCCACCCCCTGGCAAAAGCCATACACCTGGCTCAGGCCCAGGCCCGTGCCTTCGCCCACCGGCTTGGTGGTGAAGAACGGTTCGAAGACCTTGTCCAGGTCGTCCTGCGCAATGCCGCTGCCGGTGTCGGACACTTCGATGACGACCATCTCGGCTTGAGCCCCTAGTGCCCCCACCGGCCGGGGGCCGGCATTGCGCACCTGGATCGACAACGCGCCCCCCATGGGCATCGCGTCGCGCGCATTGATGCTCAGGTTGAGCAGCGCCAGCTCCAGCTCGCTCATGTCCAGGAACACCGGTGCGGTGGAGGGGTCCACCTGCACTTCCAGGCGCACCCGGCTGCCCAGCACCGGAACGATGAGGTCCTGGATGGCCGGCAGCTTGTGCTGCAGCTGCACGTACTCGGCGACCAGGGGCTGCCTGCGCGAGAAGGCCAGCAGCTGGCGGGTGAGATTGGTGGCCGACTTGACGGCCCGGGCGATGGAGTCGATCTGCCGCAGGCCCGACTCCGGCACCGTGCGCTTGAGCAGGTGCAGGTTGTTGCTGATCACCATCAGGGCGTTGTTGAAGTCGTGCGCCACGCCACCGGTCAACCGGCCCAGCGCCTCGAGCTTTTGCGCCTGGCGCAGCGCCTCTTCGGCACGCTGGCGGCTTTCGGTTTCCTTCTCCAGGTCGTGCAGCGTGTCGTGCGCCGCACGGGCGCTGCGCAGCGCCGTCCTGGCCGTGATCACCAGGGCGGCCACCGGCAGCGCGCCCATGGCGAACAACAGCGCGAGCTGCTGGAACAGCTCGTGCAGCGGCACGTTCAGCCGCATCGCCGTGGACACGTACAGGGGGTAGTCACCCACCTTGCGGTAGGCAATGACCCGCTCTTTCTGGTCTATCGGCGAGGAGCCCCGCAGGCGCGCCGAGTCCTCGCCGACGCGCAGCCGCTGCATCACCGGCGCGTCGGGCTGCAACTTGACGAGGGCATTGGCGTTGTGGGGCCAGCGGGTATAGATCTCTCCGTCGCCACGGAAAAGGCTCACCGCCAGGTTGGGCTCATCCGCCACCAGGTCGCCATAGAAATCGTAGAAGTAGGACGTGAGCAAGGCCACGTTGATGACGCCGCCAAATTTGCCGGCGTCATCCTCGAAGGCGACACTGACGTTCAACACCCGCTCTTTGGAGGTCCGGGTCACCAGCGGCCTGGACAGATAGGGCCCCGTGCGGCCCTGCAGGTGGTGCTGAAAATACTCCCCGTCGGACAGGTCGACCCGCGGGAACGGAAACAGGCGGCTGCTGGCAATCGGCCAGCCCTGCGCATCGAGGACCAGGATGGACTGGATCTGCGGCTGGTCCACGCTGCGCTTGCGCAGTTCTTCGTGCAGGAATGCCTCGATGCTGCGCAAATCCTGCGGGTTCTTGCCGTTCACCAGGGAGAAGGCCTTTTCCGCGACCGCCTCGGACGTGGCCATGACCTTGGAGGCATGCTCATGCGCAACGCGAAGGGAGCGGGACACCCGGGCATCGGTTTCGTCCGTGGCACGCAGGTACCCCACGACCCCGAAGATGGCGTAGATCACCAGGGGAACCGCCACGCTCAGCACCGCCATCCGGCGAAGCCAGCGCACCGACTCTGCTGCTTCTCTGGAGCCTCTGCCGCCTGCTCTTTTTTTGGTCC
Organism: Pseudomonadota bacterium; assembly: GCA_040387235.1. GTDB lineage: Bacteria > Pseudomonadota > Gammaproteobacteria > Burkholderiales > Burkholderiaceae_C > Acidovorax. Next base: position 7,812 of record JAZKEE010000110.1, on the reverse strand, counting down.
ACATGTTGTTCCTGGCGAGCGGGTCAATGATATTTACCACCGGCGATGGATGCGCCCGGCTTCACTGCGATGCATTCCTCCAACACGCGCTTCACAGCGCATCGGGCGCAAGGCGCGCAACCGGGCCCGATGGCCGGGCCATGCCGCCATCGCGACCAATGGGTATGAATAATAACTGCAAAGTAACGTAGCCGCTGCAGGGATGGCCGGGAGGGCTATCCACCCGGCGGCCTGGGGGCGTTCTGGGCCCCCTCCCACAGCCGCCCCAGCTCGGCCGCAGTCTGCGGCTTGCCATAGAGGTAGCCCTGCAGCTCGGTCACGTCCAGCCCCTGCAGCAGGTCGGCCTGCAGGGGCGTCTCCACCCCCTCGGCCACCACACGCTTGTCCAGCGCCTTGGCCAAGGCCACGATGGCCGTGGCGATGGCCAGCGCGGGGCGCTCGACACCGAAGGCGAACACGAAGCTCTTGTCGATCTTGAGCGTATCGAACGGCAGGCGGTTGAGATAGCGCATGGCCGAGTAGCCCACGCCGAAGTCGTCCAGCGCTATCGCCACGCCGTGCGCACGCAGGGCCGCCAGGCGCGTGACGGCGGCGTCCACGTCCTGGATCAGCGCGCCCTCGGTGATCTCCAGCTCCAGCTCGCCGGGGCAGATGCCGAACTCCTGCATCAGCGCCTGCAGCTGGCCAGGAAAGGCCGGGTCGACCAGCTGCACGGGCGAGAGGTTGACCGACATGTGGCGCACGGGCACCTGCGGGTCTGCACGCCACGCCGCAAACTGCTGCAGCGCCTCGCGCAGCACCCACAGGCCCAGCTCGACGATGAAGCCGGACTCCTCGGCCAGCGCAATGAAGGTATCGGGCGGCACCAGCCCCTTGTCGGGGTGGCGCCAGCGCAGCAGCGCCTCGACCGAGGCGACCTGCCGGTCGTGCGCCCCCACGCGCGGCTGGAACACCACGAACATCTGCTGCCCGGCCAGCGCCTGGCGCAGGTCATGGCGCAGCGCCAGCCGCTCGGACTGTTCGGCGGCCAGCGCGGGCTCGAACTCCACCAGCACATTGCGGCCAGCGCCCTTGGCGGTGTACATGGCCAGGTCGGCGTGCTTGAGCAGCTCGTCCTGCGAGGAGCCATGCTCGGGGAACAGTGCCACCCCCAGGCTCGCCGCCAGGGGCAACAGGCGCGGCGGCACGCTGTAGGGCACCCGCACGGCCTGCATGACGGATTCGATGTCGGCCCGGAAGGCCCCCTGCGCGTCTGCAGGCAGCACGAACACGAACTCGTCTCCCCCCGGGCGGGCCATGGCCAGCGCGCGGGGCCCTATGCAGTGGCGCAGGCGGGCAGCCACCTCGCGCAGCACGCAGTCCCCCACGTAGTGCCCGTAGGCATCGTTGATCTCCTTGAAGCCATCGAGGTCCATGTACACCACGGCGAAGCGCAGGCCCTGGTTGTGCAGGCCCTGGCCAGCGGCGTGCCCCTGCGCCAGCCGTTCGATCGCCTCCACCAGCCCGAAGCGGTTGAGCAGGCCCGTCAGGCTGTCGTGGGTGGCGCGCTCGCGCAGCTGCTGCTCGTGCTGCTCGGCATGCAGCGCCACGGCCAGCCGCTGGCGAAACGCGGTCAGCTCACCCAGCGCCCGCTCCTGCGGTGCCGGCAGGCTCTCCAGGCGCAGCCACACGCGCTGGGTGCCGGTCTGCGCCACGGGCGTGTCGTGCCAGGGCCCTGGCTGTGGTTCGCCGCCAGGGTCGGCGGGGGCCGGGCCGGCCTCGCCTTGCTGCAGCGATCCATCGGGCGCCAGTGAAAGCAGCAAGGGCCCCGGCGCGCCAGAGCGCCACTGCACCACACCCACCGCGCCGCCGCCCCCCTGGGCGTTCACATGCGCCAGCACCAGGCGCACCACCTCGGTAAAAGGCCGCTGCTCGATGATGGCCTGGTCCATCTGCGCGAGCACGCGAACGAGCCGCAGGTCGCGCCCCACTTCTTCGGTCATGGCATTGAAGGAATCGGCCAGGTCGGTGAATTCGTTGCGCCCGCCGGCGATCTGCACGCGGCGTGTGAAATCGCCGCCCAGCACGGCGCGCGTGCCCGAGGTGAGCGCGTCCAGGGGGCGCGTCAACCTGCGCAGCACCACCGAGCTGCTCACCAGCGCCAGCAGGAAGGCGATGGCCGCCACGTTGCCCACCAGCGCCGCCACGCCAATGGGCAGGTAGCGCCGCACGTCCGGCTGCAGGGTGGTCGTGATGGTCCAGGCAGGCGCATCGAAATAGGGCGTGAAGAAGATCTCGCGCTGCGTGCGCACCTCGTTGGGGGCCTGCCCCTCTACCCCCTGGCAGAAGGGTGCAGACAACTGCGGTCCCGAAAAGCAGATCCTGTGGGTGCCCGACTGCGCGTTCTCCCACAGGTAGTCCGCAGCGAACCGGCCGCGCACCACGGCGCCTGCAAAGGGCACGATCAATTCCACCGTGGGCGCCACCCCGGGCTGTGCGGCGCCCACCACGCGCAAGGTGCTGCGGCCCTCTGGCGTCGTTGCAAGCTCTGACGGGAAAAGCCGGTCCACACTGGCAAAGACGCTCTCGAGCCGCTGGTCCAGCGGCACCGGCCCGGGGCCCTGGCCCGAGGGCAAGCCGTGGACATGCAGCAGGCTTTCCGCAGCGCGCAGCCGATCAATCAGGTTGATGCCCACCGTCTTGGCCAGCTCGCTGCTCAGCTGCGCGGCGGACTGCTGCACGACATACTCCGTGAGCTGGTAGGCCAGCAACGACATGGCCAACACCGGCACCGCCACCAGCACGAAGAAAGTGGCCAGCAGCTGCCTGCCCACACGGCTTTGCAGGATGGCCTGGGCCGCAGTCAGTCGCATTCAATAATCCTCGGCCACGCCGATGAACCCCCCGTTGTTGGCACGAATGATGTCGTCGCGGCTGGCCTTGGCGGTCAACGGCGTCTGGCTTTTTCCGTCGGGGCCCATGCTGTACAGGTCGTAGTCGCTGTTGAGCGGGTGCAGGGACTTGTCCTTGCGCTTGTCGCCCACCTTGGCCCCCTCCATCGACAGGTAGCGGTAGGGGTTGCCCCAGGGGTCCAGCCGGTTGTCGGGCAGGTTGGCCAGGCTCGTCGGGAACACGTTCTTGAAATGGAGGTACCGGTCCAGCTTGAGGCTGATTTCCAGAATGTCCTTCTTGGCGGCCGCGATTCTTGCACGCTCCATGTACGCGTGGTAGCTGGGGACGGCTATGGCCGAGAGCACCCCTATCAGGGTGACCGAGATCAGCAGCTCCAGCAGCGTCACCCCCAGCGCGCGCAGGGCCCGTCTATGGTGGCGGGCCACTTTCATGGCCTGCTGCCTTGGCCAAACGGGCATGGCGCGGGGCACACGGCCACGGACGACACGGCCCCAGCGCAGGCAGTGGGCGGCGCCCACCGCTGCGTCGAGGCGCAGGTTTCCGTGACATTTTGTTTCATGCCCCCATGATATTCCACGCCCCCTCTGTGGCCGCGTAGGACGGATTCCACGAAGGGCCGGCCCCTGGGGGCCAGTCACCGCCCCAAGGGGCGCACTACCGCTTTGCAGACGGCTGCAGGTCCTTCAGCAGCCCGGCGATCAGCGCCTCCGTGCGGACCTGGGACTCGGCGTTCATCCACGCCGAGAAGGCTGCCATGGCCGCCTTGTTGGCGCGAACCTCCTTCTTTCCGATGGGAGACTCGTAGTGCGCCAGGACCTCGCGCAGGTCGTCGGTCGACAGATCGGCACCGTAGCTGGCAGCCCACTTGGCGGCCAGCTCCTTGCCGGAGAACATCTGGGCGCAGCGCTGCAGGAACCGGTCGAACGCGGCCTTGTCCCTGGCGCTGGCCTCGCCGCCGGTTTGCGCTGCGATGTCACCGAGCAGCTTGGCGCCATAGCCCTTCAACGCTTCGCGCTGGTCGGCGAGTTGCTTCTCGAATTGGTCCTGGATCCCCTGCGCCACCTGGATCTTCTGCACCAGCTCCTGCCGGGTTTCCTGGGCAAAGGCCGTGGGCGCGCAAGCGCAGACGAGGGCCGCAACGGCGACGTGGAAGAGGCGGTGGTGGTGCATGGGTCTTTCTTGGAGGGACATACGAACGAGCGGCGCGCCCCGGTGAGGGCCGAACAAATGTATCTCGCCCACAGCGCCGATCCAGGTCGCGCCCACCCCCCGAATGGGTGACCCTGCCCCTCCCTGCGCCAGCATGCCCAAAGCCCGCGCTACCATCCGCGGCAGCCATCCGCAGCACTGCAGGGGTAGCACCGCGCTGCCGACAGGCGCAGGGCCAGCCAGGCAAGCCGCCGTGCCGCCTGCCAATGCACCGGGCTGCGCCGGGTCCCCGGTTTCACGACTACAGTCCCTCCCATGCACCTACCTCTCAACGCCAGCCAGCCCGCTCCATCCCTTGTTGACCACCGGCCAGCAGGCCATTCGCGCGCCCCATCGCTGTGGCAGCGCGCCGCAGCCGTGCGCCGCACCGCCGCCGTTGCTGCCACCGTGCTCGGGCTGCTGTCAGCCGCCGTGGCGCTGCCCGCGCTGGCAGCGCCCAACCGGACGTACAACAAGAGTGGCGCCAGCTTCCAATACCCTGCCGGCTGGAAGATCACGGAAGATGCACTGGACGAGGGCGGCAGCGGCATACGCAGCGTTGACCTGGAGGGACCTGACGATGAGCTCGTCATGCTTGTGTTCAACCCCATGATGTCCGCCATGAACCTGGAAAAGCTGGCCAGCTCCGTCACCAGCAAGCGCGAGGACGGCGCCAGGAAAACAGCCAACGCCGCACCCGCCGAGCAGGTGACGATGGGCGCCACCACCACCACCCCGATCACCCGGCGCGTGGGCGGCAAAGAATTCAATGGCCTGCTGCAGACCTTCCAAGTCACCATGGACGGTGAAACCGCGGCGGGCGAATCCCGTGTCTTCTCGCTGGATTTCGGCGATGCCAAGAGCGTTGTGATCATCACCCAGGCGCGGGCAGCCAACGCCAAGCGCATGGAAGCGACCACGGGCCTGGTGCTCGACACGCTGCGCTACCGCCCCAAGCGCTAGGGGCTGCAATCTACCGCCCCCCACCACGGGCGTGAGCGGCAGCCGCCAACAGCAGCGGCATGAGGGCCAGAGCCGGGGGCTGAGGATGCAGACCGGCCTGTTTTTTTTCCAACAAGAGAGATTCCACATGGTTTTTCGCAAGGAATTGCTGGGCGCATGCCTGGTGGTCGCGCTTTGCTGCATGGCAGCCCCTCTGACCTCGCAGGCCGCCGGACTGGATGCGCGGCGCCAAGGTGTAGCCACCTCCATGTTCGAGGAGCATGCGGTGCTCACGGAAGAAATACACCGCGACTTCTGGGATGGCTTGGAGGACCCGAAAAACCCAAGCACCCAGGCGTCCATGGACCGCCTGAGCGCTGCCTTGAAGAACGCCATCGAGTTGCAGCGCGCTACCGCGGTCAGCTACAAGGCGAGCATCAAGCAGCGCAAGCCCGTCGTGGATCCGAGCTACGACGCCGCACTGCACAGTCGGCTGGAGATGCTCCGCGCTCGCAACCTGTCGCCAGAGAACGTTCTGGCCACGGACAAGGCGTTCCGGGATTCGCTCCCCAACGTGGCCAAGGGAAAGAGCATCGAGTCCCATGGCACCAGAATCCTGATGAACAACTATCTGGTCGACAAGTCATTGCAACTCATCGAAGCGTCGCATGCACGCCTGGAGCGGCTCTTCAATCCCGTCTGGACTCCGCCCGCAGCCAACTGAGCTTTGCAAGGACCTGACCGGTGCCCAGCAAGGCGCGCCGGGACGCTTGGACAGCACTGCGCGTGTGAACCCTGGCGGCAGGCCACTTTCAGGAGAAAACCGTGCCCAGAACATCCCGCATCGCCCCGCTTGTCCCGCAGGTGGTGCGGTCTGCATTGCGCTGGGCCGCAGGCATCCCATGATCGATTTCTCAACGCTTGACACATCTCGACTCACGCTGCGTGAGATTCTGGAGTCCGATGCCGAATGCCTCCTTCAGATTCATGGCGACCGCGAGCACATGCGGTGGTTCGGGTCGGATCCAATTGCCGATCTTGATGGCGCCAAAAAACTGATCGCTGCGTTTGCGGGCTGGCGCAAAGAGCCGGTCTCGGGAGCGCGCTGGGCCATGGAGCTGAAAGACCGACCAGGCCTGATTGGTACGTGCGGCCTGTTTCGCTGGAATCGACACTGGAGATCTTGTGTCGTGGGATACGAAATCGCTCCGGCGCATCAGGGGCACGGATACGCAAAAGAAGCGCTGGAGGCAATCATCGCCTGGGGTTTCCGAGAGCTGCACCTGAATCGGATCGAGGCGCAGGTACACCCTGACAACGCGCCGTCTCTGGCACTGCTCGCGAAGCTCGGCTTTCTGCAAGAGGGGCATCAGCGGCAAGCTGGGTACTGGGCAGGTCGGCACCACGATCTTCTGCAATATGCCTTGCTCAAAGCGCAGTGGGGTACAGCGGCTGCGGTCTGACCCGCCCATCGCCCAGCCCCACCCAAATGGGTGTGCGCACCATCTTTGTGACTCCCGACACCGACGAATTTCCGCTGCTCGACAAAGATCGGTACAGCCCCACCCTTGAGTGCGCGCCTCACTGCGCCGCTGCACTGCTGCGCGCGCTGCACGGGTGGGCTGTCTTTTTTATCTTTTGAGCCGAGAGGGTTTCGACCATGCCAGTGACGACCGCGACCACCCCCCCATTGTCCAGCCCTTCGCGCGCCACCCGCCAGCGACAACAGCCCCCCCGCAGTGGCCGCGCACCTGCGGCCCGCCTGGCGCTGGCGGCACTGCCGCTGGTGCTGTTGGTGGCATGCGGTGGCGGTGATGGCGATGCGGGGCCGGTGACCCCGCCGCCCGTCACGCCGCCCGTCACCGGCTACACAGTGGGAGGTACCGTTGCGGGCCTGGGCGAGGGGCGCAACCTGGTACTGCAGGTTCAGGGCGCAGACGACCTGACCGTTGCCGCCAACGGCAGCTTCGTGATGGGGCGACGCTTCGAGTTGTACGGTACGGCCGTCATCACCGTGGCCTCGCATCCCGAGGGCCAGCGCTGCAGCGTGGTGCAGCCAACGCTCGTCGTCCTGAGTGCGGCCAACATCACCGACGTGTCCGTGGGCTGCGAGACCCTGCCCGCCGGCACCCGCAACCTGGGCGGCGTGGTCACGGGCCTGGTGCTGCGCAGCCCGCTGGTGCTGCAGAACAACCAGGGCGACAACTTGACCGCCAGCGCCGATGGGCGCTTCGTTTTCAACACGGCGGTCGCCAGCGGCGCCACCTACGCGGTGCAGGTGCAGACGCAGCCGGCCGGTCAGACCTGCAGCGTGGCCAACGCCAGCGGCACGGTGGGCAGCAGCGACGTGCGTTCAGTGCAGGTCGCCTGCACCGGCCTGCCCCTGGCTGCGCCCGAGGGCGTCTGGGCTGCTGAGAAGTGCTTCTCGGGCTTCGACATCAACACGCGCGAGTACTTGAACATCTGGCGTGAAGGAGAGTCGCGTGCCAGCATTGCCCAGGGCTCGGTGACCAAGTGGGGCCCGTTCTGCCTCAACCCCGGCAACGAGACGCTGGACGGCCGGCCGGTGGAAAGCGTCGTTTTCGACCGCCAGGAAACCCGTGGCGCTGTCACCGCCTTCTGGGGCACGCAGACCGGCAGCACCGGCACCAGGCGCGTGGTGTGGGCCCGCAAAGGCCCCTACCTGTGCCTGCTGCCGCGCAAGACGTCCAACCAGCCGGCCCCCATCAAGGACTACCCGACCATCGCCAGCGTGGAGCAGGACACGGACGAGGCCATCCAGGGGTCGTC
>JAZKEE010000109.1:0-67435 GCA_040387235.1 Pseudomonadota bacterium | reverse complement strand
TGGCCTCGGGCGCACGCGCCTCGGCCCTGGGCCTCAAACCCCTGGCCCGCCTGGTCGGATATGCGCACGCGGGCGTGGAGCCGGCCTACATGGGCATCGGCCCGGTGCCGGCCACGCAGAAGGTCCTGCAGCGCACCGGCCTGTCGGTGCAGGACATGGACGTGATCGAGGCCAACGAGGCCTTCGCCGCCCAGGCCTGCGCCGTGATCCAGGAGCTGGGCCTGGACCCGTCCAAGGTCAACCCCAACGGCTCGGGCATCTCGCTCGGCCACCCGGTGGGCGCCACAGGCGCCATCATCACCACCAAGGCCATCGCCGAGCTGCACCGCACCGGCGGGCGCTACGCACTGGTGACCATGTGCATCGGCGGCGGCCAGGGCATCGCGGCGGTCTTCGAGCGGGTGTGACCCTCCCACGCCGGCGCTTGCCGCCCGGGGCATTGCTGAACACGGCACAGCAATGCATGGCCATTGGCCATCAATCGGCGCCGCCATGTTTCTACGCTTGGGGACTTCTTCCTCCTTGCCGAAAAACATCCCGTGCCGCCTTTCACCGTTGTCCCGTCCCTTGCCCGCTGGGGTGCCCCATGACCTGGGTCGCCCTCGGTCTCTTCGCCGGCCTGGTGCTGGGCACCTACGACTTTCTCACCAAGCTCGCGCTGCGCGACAAGAGTGTGCTCGAGGTGGTGCTGCTGTCCTCGGTGCTGGGTGCGCTCGTGTGGGCACCGTTCCTGCTGGCAGCGCCAGTGGCCTCGCAGGCGCTGCAGCCCTGGGGTCTTTATCCGGCCTCCCTGTCATGGTACGAACAGGCCCTCGTGCTGCCCAAGTCGCTGATGATGGTCGCCACCTGGGTGCTGTCGTACTACGCGGTCAAGGCCTTGCCGCTGTCCATTTCCGCGGGCGTGCGGGCCTCCGGGCCGCTGTGGACGGCGGCGGGCGCCATTGTGCTGCTCGGCGAGCAGCTCACCGGGTGGCAGTGGCTGGGCCTGTCGGTGTCCATGCTGTCCTACCACTTGTTCGCGCGCATCGGCAGCCGCGAGGGCATCCGCTTCCACCGCGACGGCTGGGTGCTGTGCATGCTGGCCGCCACGCTGCTGTCCTCGGCCAATGCGCTGTACGACAAGCACATCCTCGCCGGGCTGCGGCTGGACCTGGCGGCCGTGCAGGCCTGGTCGGCGCTGCAGCGCGGCGCGATCGCGCTGGCCCTGCTGCCCTGGGTGTGGCGCAGCCTGTCGCTGCGCGGCCTGTTCACGCGCCACTGGTCCGTTCCCGCAATCGCGCTGGCCTATGTGGCGGCGGAATACCTTTACCTCGCTGCGGTGCAGGGCGAGGGGGCCATGATCTCGGTGATCGCTATGCTGCGCCGCACCAACCTGGTCATGGTCTTTGGGCTCGGTGCCTTGTTCTTGCGGGAGCGCTTCATTGCCCAGAAGTCGCTGGCCATCGCCGGCGTGCTGGCCGGCATCGTGCTCACGCTGGCGGGCTGACCTGCGCCCGCCAAGCGGGTGCCAGGGTTCGGATCCACGCCATCACCTGCTGACCTTGCGGCGTGATGGCCATGCGCTCCGAAGCAAGCAGGTAGTACGCCTGCTCCGAGGGCAGGGCCACCTCCCCCAGGCGCACCAGCGCGCCGCTGGCCAGCAGATCCTGCACCAGTGAGCGCCGGCCCAGTGCAATGCCCTGCAGGCCCAGGGCCGCATCGAGCAAGAAGCCCGTGTCGGTGAACGCCATGCCTTGCTGGCGCGGTGCGGCCACCCGGACGCCGGCCTTGTCCAGCCAGGGCTTCCAGGGCTGGCGCGTGTGCGAGAGCAGCACCGCCGCGCGGAACGCGGCCACGCCCGCGGGCACGCCCAGGCGCTCCAGGTAGGCCGGCGCCGCCACCGGGAACCACTCGTCATCCATGAGCTTTTCGCAGTGGTAGGCGGCCGGTCGGGTGCGCGCAAAGCGCACGGCAATGTCGGCATCGCCCCGGTCCACGTCCACCGTGTCGATGGAGGGGTGGATCTCCACGCCCCACCCTGGCGGCTGTGCGCCCAGTCGCGACAGGGCCGGCACCAGGCGCCAGCGCGCAAACGAGGGCAAGGAGCTGATGCGCACCACGGGCAGCTGGCCGGCATCGCCTGTACCGAAGATCTGCTGCAGCTGGTGCAGCGGCTCCTTGAGCTGCTGGTGCAGGTGCGCCCCTTCGGCCGTGAGCGCCACGGCGCGCGTGCTGCGCACGAACAGCGGCCGCGCGAGCAGCCGCTCCAGTTCGCGGATGCGGTGGCTCACCGTGCTGTCCGACAGGTGCAGCTCCTCGGCCGCCTTGCTGAAACTGCACAGCCGCGCCACGGCATCGAAGGCCTGGATCAGGTGGATGGGCGGAATGGCTTTCATCGACCGCAGGGAGTGTCCATGCCTGTCACCGCCGCACCCAGCCCGGTCAGAACGGTGCCGAATCCGGGTCCGTGTCCGCCGGTGCCGTCGCCGGCCCGGTGATCGCGCGCCCCGCCACGTCCTTGCCGCGTGCCGGCACGGGCACGGCGGCCGCCAGCCCCGGGCCCGATGGGCCACTGCCCGCGGGAACAACCTGCGCAGCAGCGCTCGCGCCGATACCGTCGGACTCGCCGCCCAGCGCCTCGATCAGGTCGGGGATCAGCTTGGACAGCTCGCCCGTGGCGATGGCCACGTCGGTGTCAAAACCACCGTCGTCCGCCTTGGTGCCTTCGAACACGGTGTCCAGGAAGGACACCTTCTTGATCTGCAGCCCCTCGGTCAGCATCAGCGAGACGCGGTCGTCCCAGGTCAGCGCCAGCTTGGTGGGCAGCTTGCCTGCGGCGATATGTGCCTGCACCTCCTCGATGTCCAGCGGGTGGCGCGAGTAACGCACCACGGCCTTGGACTCGTCGGCGCTTTTCAGCTCGCATTCGCGGTCCACGGTGAAGCCCACGGGTGGCTCCTGCGTGCTCAGCCAATGCGACATGGCGGCCTGCGGGCTGGTCTCGGTGTACAGCAGCGAGACCGACAGGCCCGGCAGGTATTCGACCAGCAGCGACACAACCTCGTCGGCCCGGCCCTGGCTGGATGTATCGAACACGATGGTGCGCGCCTCCCTGTCGATCCACACCCACATCGAGCCCTGCTTGGTGAAGGCCATGGGCAGCAGGTCGAGCTTGGCCTCTTCCTTGAGCTCCTTGCTCTCCTTCTTGCCCGGCTTGCGCCCGGTTTCCTTCTCGATGCGCTCGGCCTTTTCCTTCACGCGGCGGTTGAGCACCGAGCCTGGCAGCACCTTGGACTCGACCATGAAGCGCAGGATCCACTGCCCTCCCACCGACTCGACCATGGCGCCATGCTCATCGCCGCGCGGCGGCACCCAGCCCAGCGACTTTTCCTGCGTGGCACCGCACTCCATGAAGGGGGCCTTGGCCAGCGCCTCTTCCACCTGCGTCAATTCCACCTGCCATTGCGGAGCAATGCGGTACACGATCATGTTCTTGAACACGAAAAACCCTCTGGTTACCGGACGAAGCTGTCCACCGGTGCCATGCACGCCTGCGGCGCTGGCACGGAACCCTCCATTGTCGGTGGTCGGCGCCCCTTGCGAACCGGGCCGCAGTGCAACACGGGGGAAATCCACGCGCCTGCTCCGCTTTTGATAGCTGCAATGTCCCGCAGGCAAAGACGATCTTCTTGTCACAACTTTACACTGGGACAAACAACGTGCACGCTGGCGATACATGGCGGGCAGACACTGCAGTCAACCGCTGGAACCACCGTTCCGGGGCCCCTTCCTCCCTCTGAAAGGACTCTCGCCATGGCTTTCCTGTCCCGCCACACCGTCGCCGCTGCCGTCTTCGCCGCCCTGGCCCTGCCAGTGCTGGCACAGCCCACCCCCACCCCTGCCAACCCACCCGCCGTGGGCGCTGCAGCCGCCCCCGAAGCCCGCAAGGGCCCGGGTGAACACCGCGAGCGCCACCAGGCCCACATGGCCCAGCGCGCTGCCGCGCTCAAGGAGCAGCTCAAGCTGACCCCCAACCAGGAACCGGCCTGGAACAGCTTCACCGCTTCCATGCAACAGGGCAATGGCCATGGCCGTCTGGACCGCAAGGAACTGGACAAGCTCACCACGCCCGAGCGCATCGACCGCATGCGTGCCCTGCGCGCCCAGCACGCAGCCGAAGCCGATCGCCGCGGCGAAGCCACCAAGGCCTTCTATGCGGTGCTGACGCCCGAGCAGCAAAAGACCTTCGACGCGCGCGCCCACCGCATGGGCCCTCGGGGAGAGCATGGCCACGGCAAGCACGGTCACCGCGGCCATGGCGACAAGCCCGCCACAGCCGCACCGGCAGCGCAGAAGTAATCAAGCGCCAGGCGCACACCCCAGGGGCCCGTTCGGGCCCCTTTCCTTTTTCTGCCAACAAGGCGGGATGGCGGCCTACACAGGCGCCGCCGGAGGCGTTTCTACACTCAATTACATACCGACGTGCGGTTCATTTCCACGGAACAAAAACCATGAACAACAAACCCTTCCGCGCGGCTTCTTCCCCCGTGCTCCTGGCCCTGGCCACCCTGGCATCCCTGCCCCAGGCGGCCCTGGCACAAGGCGCGCAGGCATCTCCCGCCATCTACATCCAGGGCTCCGAAGCCCGCCGCGGCACGGACGCCATTACCCTTGGTGGCACCCTGCCCTGGCAGGACTGGCAGCGTCCACTGTGGGGGGGCCAGCTCACGGGCTACTGGGACATCTATGCCAGCCGATGGACCTTCGACGGCGTGGCAGGCGGGCGGGCGCACACCACACTGGTCGGCGTCACCCCGACCCTGCGCCTGCGCATGGACGAAGGTCGCTCGGCCTGGTTCTGGGAAAGCGGCATCGGCCTCACGGTAGCCGACAAGCGCTACGTCACGCCCGAACGCACCTTCAGCACCCGAGCCAACTTCGCCTCCCACCTGGGCCTGGGCATCAGCCTGGGCGAACAGCGCCAGCACGATATCGTGCTGCGCGTGCAGCATGTCTCCAATGCTGGCCTGAAGAAACCCAACCCGGGCGAGAACTTCGCACAGCTGCGTTACGCGTACCACTTCTGAGCCTGCCACCGGCGCCTGGTACCTGACACCCGCCGCCCGGCGGGTTTTTTGTTTCCAGACCAATCCTATCTGTGGATAACCATGGGTATGGTTCGCGAACAACCCATTGGTTATCCACAGAACTTCGCCGTGGCCGAAAGTTGTTGTCATCCAACCAGAAAGTTCAACCCCCTCGCGCCACAGGGTTTGCAACCACGCAAGTTCGCGCCAGCATTGGAAAAAATGGGCTTGTCCACAAAACAGCCCCTGCTCTACTACTACTGCTATTGATTTATAGAGCTATCAAAGAATAACAAGCAAAACCCAAGACAGGCATTACAGCAATGCGTGACGCCCTGATTGAAGGCTTCACCAGGGCCGCCAGGGTGTGCGGCCCACTTACTCCGGGGAAAGAGGGCCTGAGAGTGCCCCTGCAGGCCGCAGGAAGGCGCGCCCCCCACCCTGGGGACTGGGGGCCGCTGCAAGCAGCCCTGAACGGCGTCCAGGGGCCGTTCCAGTGGAACATGGCATTCGGGGAGGCATCGCCAGCCTGCAGATGACCTCAACGGCACGAAAGAGTGCCTGCCGCGGACGAAAAATGGTCCGGCAAAGCCACTTCTCCCCCTATCGGCCGGTCCTTGTGCATAACTTTGGGGGAAGTTCTGGCACAACCACCCGGTTGTCCACAGCGAAAGGCCTTTTCCGGTTTTTGTCCCCGTTGGCGCGACAGCGGGAACCGCGTGCCGCGCACAGGGTTTGGAGCCACGCAAGTGCTTGCCAGTGCACGAAAAAATGCACTTGTCCACAAAAAAGGCCACGCTCTACTACTACGACTATGTATTTATAAAGACATTAAGAAGAAGACAGAGAACAACATCCCTCGCCCGGCATGCGCCAGTTTTCATCCGACATGCATGTCCCTGCAGAAAAGGAGGCAGCGCCCAGGCGTAAAAAAACGCAAGCTGCACTGCGGTCGGGATCGAGAGACGTCAGAGAAGGCGAAATGCGCGGCACATCGCGCACATCCGGGCCAGCGGGCCCTGTTGTCCGGCCTTTTACAGGGGCGGACTGCGCAGGAAGGCCTCCAGCGCGTCCACAGGGAGGGGGCGGCTGAAGAGGTAGCCCTGGTAGAGCTGGCAGCCTGCGCGGGCCAGCAGCTCGCGCTGCTCGGCCGTTTCCACGCCCTCGGCGATGACTTCCAGGCCCAGGCTGCGCGACAGGCCGATGATGGTGTCCACGATGGCCGCGTCGTTGGGGTCGGTGAGCAGGTCGCGCACGAAGCTCTGGTCGATCTTGAGCTGGTCCAGCGGCATGCGCTTCAAGTAGCTCAGGCTCGAATAGCCGGTGCCGAAGTCGTCCAGCGAGAAACCCACGCCGTAGGAGCGCAGGGCCGCCATGGTGGCGATGGTGGTTTCCATGTCTTCCACCAGCAGGCTTTCGGTCAGCTCCAGCTTGAGCAGGCCCGAAGGGGCACCGGTGATGGCCAGCACCCGGGCCACGTCGTCCACGAAGCTCGCATGCCGGAACTGGCGCGAGCTCACATTGACGGCCACGGTCAGGTGGCTCAGGGCCGGGTCGTCCTGCCAGCTGGCCAGGAGCTTGCACGCGGTGTGCAGCACCCAGCGGCCCAGCGGCAGGATCAGGCCGGTTTCCTCGGCCAGCGGGATGAACTGCGCCGGCGAAACCATGCCGCGCTGCGGATGGGCCCAGCGCAGCAGTGCCTCCACCCCCACCACCAGGCCTGACTGGCGCACCTGGGGCTGGAAGTGCAGCAGGAACTCTTCCTGCGCCAGGGCCGAGCGCAGGTCGGTCTCCAGCGAGGCGCGTTCGGTCACCACCGCCTGCATCTGCGGGTCGAAGAAGCGCAGCGTGTTGCGGCCCGCCGTCTTGGCCTGGTACATGGCCAGGTCGGCCTGCTTGAGCAGTTCGCCCACGCTGGTCTGCTCGCCCGTGAAGGGGGCGATGCCGATGCTCGGTGTGCTGCGGTACTGGTAGCCGGCCAGCGCATAGGGCATGGCCAGCGTGGTCAGGATCTTCTCGCCCACCGAGCGCGCATGCAGCACCAACTCGCCGGGCCGGGCGCTCAGCTCCTCGAGCATCACCACGAACTCGTCGCCGCCCAGGCGTGCCACGGTGTCCACGGCGCGCACGCAGGTGTTCAGGCGCTGCGCCACCTGCTGCAGCAGCACGTCGCCCTGGTCGTGGCCCAGGGTATCGTTCAGGGTCTTGAAGTTATCGAGGTCGATGAACAGCAGCGCACCGCCCTGCTGGTGCCGCCGGGCACTGGCCAGCGCCTGGTGCATGCGGTCCATCAGCAGCATGCGGTTGGGCAAGCCGGTCAGCGGGTCGTAGAACGCCAGGCGCTGGATCTCGCGCTCGGTGGCCTTGCGCTGGCGGATGTCGGTGTTGATGGCCAGGATGGAATGGGGCTGGCCGTTGTCACCGCGCACCAGGGTCCAGCGACCCTCCACATCGATGGCGCTGCCATCGCGGTGCTGCTGCACGATCTCGCCGGTCCACTCCCCCTGCTCCAGCGTGGCCTGGGTGGCGCGGCGGAAATGCGTGGGGTCCTCGTACAGCAGGGTCTCGATCGACTGGCCCAGCACCTGCAGCTTCGACCAGCCGTACAGGCGCTCGGCGCTCTGGTTCCAGAAGATGATGCGGTGCTCCAGGTCGCGCACGATGATCGCGTCCTGAGCCTTGTCCAGCAGCGAGGCCTGGTGGCGTATGCGCGCATCGGCCACCTGGCGCTCGATCTCGGCCGAAGCGCGTGCCGCGAAGATCTGCAGGGTGGAGATGATGAAGTTCGGGTCGGCGATGGCCTGGCGGAACAGCACGAACACCAGGCCCACCACTTCGCCGTCGGCATTGCACAGCTGCTGCCCGGCGTAGCCACGCGCCTGTACCATGCGCAGCACGGGCGCCTCGGGGTACTGCTGCTGCACCCCGTCGGTCACCACGAACTGGCGCTGGTTCATCAGCTGCAGGCTGGGCGTGTCCTCCAGGGTGTAGTCGGTGGGGGCCAGGAACTGGCCATCGAGGACGGCCGCCAGCGTGCTCACCCGCGGTGGCTCGTCGTGGTAGTGCGGCAACAGGCGTACCACGCACCCGCCCTGGGCATCCAGGGCGTCGGCCATGTTGCGCACCAGCTGCTCGAAGAATTCCGTGCCGGTGCTGGCCGACACGGCCGCCGCCACCTTGAGCACCGAGGCCTGCAGCCGCTGCTGTGCCTTCTGGGTGCGCAGGCTGCTGATGCCGAAGGCCAGGTCGTTGGCCAGCTCTTGCAGCAGTGCTGCTTCCTCGGCGCTGATCTGCAGCACCTCGGGGGCGTACAGATACAACAGGCCGAAGGTGCTGTCGCGGTCGCGCAGCGGCAGGCAGATCACGGCGTGGAAGCCGTGCTCCAGCATGCGCTCGGTCCAGTCCATGAAGTAGCGGTCCGTGCGGATGTCGCGCACGATCTCGGGCTTGCCCGAGCGCACGGCGCGGCCGGCGGGACCCCGTCCATACGGCTCGTCCTCCGACCAGCTCAGCTTCAGGGTCTCGAGGTAGTTGTTGTTGTGGCCCGCATGGGCCACCGGTTCGATGGACTTGCGCTCGTCGTCGCGCGCAAAACCCACCCAGCCCATGCGGTAGCCACCAATGTCCACCGCGATCTGGCAGATGGCCTGCAGCAACGTGGATTCGGAGGTGGCGCGCACCAGGGTTTCGTTGCAGGCGCTCAGCAGGCGCTGGGCCCGGCCCATGCGGGCCAGCTCGGCCTCGTTGCGCACGCGCTCGGTCACGTCGGAGGCCAGGACCTGGCGCGCCCCCACACCGTTGAAGTCGATGTTGCCTGCCGTGAGCTCCATGTCGATCAGGCTGCCGTCCTTGCGCACATGCCGGCGCACCTTGGGCCGGCTGCGCAGCTGCGGGTCGATGGCGCGCAGCCTGCGCTCGGCGATTTCTCGGTGCTGCGCGGGCCACAGGTCCTGCATGCCCATGCGCAGCAGTTCCTTTTCACTGTAGCCGTAGTGGTGCACCATGGCGTGGTTCACGGCCAGCAGGCGCAGGCTGCCCCGGTCGTAGACCCACATGGGCTGCGGGTGTTCGTCGAACAGCATGCGGTACTGCAGCTCCGAGGCATGCAGCTGCCCGGCCACGTGGCGCAGCTGCACCATGGCCCCGAGCGATTCGGCCAGGATCTCCAGGTGCGCCACATCGCGCCGCGAAAAGGCATTGGCCTGGTCTGACGTGACCGTGAGCGAGCCCACCACCACGTCCCCTGCGCGCAGCGGCGCTGCCATGACAGAGCGCACACCATGGCGGTGGGCCATGGACTGCATGTCCCAGCCGGCGCCCTCGGTATCGTTGCACAGCACCGTGCGGCCCTGCTGGAGCGAGGGCCAGAGAATGCATTCATCCACCGCCAGCAGGTGGCCCTCGGGCCGCACCATGTCGCCGGCCGAGGCCTTGGCCGCGAGGTTCTGGTCCTCGAGCAATTCCACCATGGCGCCGCGGGCGCCGGTCTGGCGCTTCACCGCCTCGGCCACCATGTGCAGCACGTCGGCCAGAGGCATGTCCAGTGAGGAGATGCGCTGCTGCAGGTGCAGGAGCTCGGCATGGTTGCGCGTGTCGCGCTGGGCTTCCAGTTCGACGGCCTTCTGTGCGCTGTGGTCGGCCATGCCGCCCACCATGCGCACCGCCCGCCCACTGCCGTCGCGGATGAGGAAGCCGCGGTCCAGCACCCAGGCATAGCTGCCGTCGCGGCGGCGAAAGCGGTATTCGGCCGACCAGTGGCTGTCGGTTCCGTCGATGGCCGCGTGGATGCCGCGCAGCACGGCTTCGCTGTCCTCGGGGTGCAGCCGCAGCGTCCAGGAGGTGCTGTCCGGCGGCAACTGGTCCAGCGGCACGCCGAACAGGCTCTGCATGCCTTCGTTCCACCACATGGCGTCGGTGGTGAGGTTCCAGTCCCAGATCGCATCGGCCGTGGCGCGCGAGACGAGCTGGAAACGCTCTTCGCTGCGCTGCAATGCCAGGTCGGCCTGGTGGCGTGCCGTGACGTCCTGGAAGGCGCCCTGGATGCGGACGATGCGGTCCTGGGCGTCCCGCACCGCCTGGCCTGCGGTGCGCACCCAGAAATGCCGGTCGCCCGGCATGACCACCTCGGCCTCCAGGTCGAAGGGGGTGCCGTGCCGCAGGCAGGCCCGGAACGCATTGCGCAAGGCGGTACGGTACGTTGGCGTGTAGAGGTCCAGGATCTGGGCCACGGCACCCACTCGCCGGGTCAGCCCGTAGGTGGCAGCGATCTCCTGCGACCAGCTCAGCCGCATGCTGGGCAGCTCCACGATCCAGCCACCCACCTGGGCGATGCGGCCGGCCACGCGCAGCGTTTCTCCCTGTTCCACCAGCTCGTCGTGCATGCGGTCGCGCTGCTCCACCAACTGGGCCAGCAGGCGTTGCTGTCGGCGCAGCTCCAGCTGCACCATGGCCTGCTCGGCCAGCACCGTGAGACCATCGAGCTGCTCGGCCTCCAGGCCGCGCACGCGGGTGTCCAGCACCGCCAGCGTGCCCAGGGCAAAGCCTTCGCCATTGACCAGCGGAACGCAGGCGTAAAAGCGGATGTGCGGGCTGCCGGTCACCAGCGGGTTGTGGGCGAACAAGGGGTGCGCGCTGGCATCGTCCACCACCACTGGTTCCTTGCTGCCATGCAGCGCATGGGCGCAGAACGCGACGGCGCGGTCGGTCTCCTGGAACGGGATACCCACGGCCGCCTTGAACCACTGGCGCTCGCTGTCCACGAAATTGACCACCGCCATCGGTGTGCGGCAGATCCGTGTGGCCAGCACGGCCAGCTTGTCGAAGGCATCCTCGGCAGGGGTGTCCAGAATGGCGTAGGACTGCAGTGCATGGAGCCGCGCAGCCTCAGCGGTGGCGTGCTCTGGATGCTCCATGGTCAGGCGCGCGGATCCGTGCGCTGTGGAGCGGTTCTTGCGGGAAACGGTGTAGCCAGCATGAAGGAAAGAGCCCGGACCGGATTCGATGGTGAGAAGGAAGGTGGCAAAAAAGTGCAGCGAAACGCGCCCCCGCTGCGAGACAGGGCGCCTGGCCCCCCATTTCTAGACGCAAATGGTGACCACTGCAACTCCAAAAGGACAATCCTACACCTGTAAGCCCTTGGAGGCGCCTGCCGGCAACCCTTGAAACCGGGTGCCGCGTCGCCTGCGCAACCCTCGTGCAGCGCGAGGCTTGCTAGCCTTGCGGCATGCAGATTTCCGAACTCGCCCGCCGCACCTCGGTCTCGGTGCACGCCCTGCGTCACTATGAAAGCCAGGGCCTGCTGCTGCCCGCACGCCGTGCCAACGGCTACCGCGACTATGCCGAGGGCACCGAGCGCGAGGTGGTCTTCATCACCATGTCGCGCCAACTCGGCTTCGGGCTGTCGGGCATCGCCGGGCACCTGGCGGATTTCCGTGCCGGCCGTCTCACCATCGACACCATGGTGCAGGCCCTGCAGCAGCGCGCCCAGGAGTTGGCCGACCAGGCGGCATTGCTGCAGGCCCAGCGCAGGCAGGTGCTGGAACACATCGACTGGCTGCAGGCCCGGGCCCCGGCCGCTGCTGCCACACCGCCGGCCTCCCAGGCCACCGGCCCTTCCCCTGCGCCCTGGCCGCGTGTGCGCCGGCGCCCCGCGAGTGCCCCCTCCCCTTCCACCACCAGGAGAAAAAAGCCATGACCACCGACGCTGCCGATACCCTGTCCCACCACCCGTCCGGCCTGTTGCAGGCCTATGTGCTGGCCATGCCCATTGCGCAGACCCTGGGCCTGCGCTTCACCCGCGTGGCCCATGGCCAGGTGGACCTGGAGATGCCGGTGCAGGAATCCCTGTGTTTCCGCCCAGGTCAATTGCAGGCCACGGCCGTCTTCGCGCTGGCTGATTTCGCCGCCGTGGCGGCCGCGGGCAGCACCCTGCCGGCCGGCTGGACCAACTCCACCGTGGACGCGCACGTGAAGCTGCTGGCCCCGGCGCGCGGCACCTGCCTGCGCGCCCGGGGCCGGGTGGTGGACGCGGGCCGCACGCTCACCGTCTGCGCCGCCGACGTGTTTGCCGTGGCCGAGTCGGGCGACGAGACCCTGTGCGCCACGCTGCTGGCCACGGCGCGCAATGTGGACAGTGCGGCAGCGCGCCCGCCCCGGCCAGCCCTGTCCTGAATCAGCCCTTCAGTGCACGGCGCGCGCGCACGGCCTGTGCCAGGCCCTCCAGTACAGGCACCGTCTGCGCCAGGCTGATGCAGGCGTCCGTCACCGACACGCCGTGTGCCAGTGGCTGGCCGGGCACGATGTCCTGGCGGCCTTCCTGCAGGTGGCTTTCGACCATCAGGCCGGTGATGCGTGCATCGCCTGCGGCGATCTGCCGCGCCACGTCCTCGGCCACCGTGATCTGGCGCTGGTGCTGCTTGCTGCTGTTGGCGTGCGATACGTCGACCATCACCTGCGGGCGCAGTCCGGCCGACTGCAGCATGGCGCAGGCGGCGTCCACGTCGGCCGCGCTGTAGTTGGGCGCCTTTCCGCCGCGCAGGATCACGTGGCAGTCGTTGTTGCCGCGTGTCTCGAAGATCGCAGCCTGGCCCATCTTGGTCATGCCCATGAAGGCGTGGGGGGCGCTGGCCGCCTGGATGGCGTCGCTGGCCACCTTCACGCCGCCATCGGTGCCGTTCTTGAAGCCCACCGGGCACGACAGGCCGCTGGCCAGCTGGCGGTGGCTCTGGCTTTCCGTGGTGCGCGCACCGATCGCGCCCCAGCTCACCAGGTCGCTGATGAACTGCGGACTCAAGAGGTCCAGGAACTCCGTGCCCACGGGCAGGCCCAGCGCCAGCACGTCGAGCAGCAGCGCGCGCGCCATCTCCAGCCCCTCGTTGATGGCGAAGCTGCCGTCCAGGTGCGGGTCGTTGATGTAGCCCTTCCAGCCCACGGTGGTGCGGGGCTTCTCGAAGTACACGCGCATCACCACCAGCAGGTCGCCGGCCAGCGCATCGGACTGGGCCTTGAGCGCCCGTGCGTATTCCATGGCTTGGCCGTGGTCGTGGATGGAGCACGGCCCCACCACCACGATGAGCCGGTCGTCCTGGCCGTGCAGCACACGCGAGATCGCGGCGCGGCTGGTTTCCACCAGCGTCTGCGCCGCCTCGGGGGCGGGCTGCCACTCCTGCAGCAGGGCCGGCGTGATCAGCGGGCGCACGGCCTTGATGCGGGTGTCGTCGATGCGGGTCGTGTCGTGGGTCGACAGCGCGGCGGGGGTGTGTACGTGCAGGGTCATGGTGGCAATTGTCGCCTTGGACGCAGGCCGGCTTTGGAGTACGGTGTCGTCCTACAGTCTCCGAACGGGCCCCCAGATATACCTACAGGCATTCCCTATCCCTATCCCAGGAGATCCCATGGCCATCCAGAATGCCCTGGCCAGCGTCGCCGTCAAAAGCCTGCCCGACGCTGTGCAATGGTATGAAACCCTGTTCGAGCGCGCGCCCGACTCGCGCCCCATGCCCGAACTGGCGGAGTGGAGCCTGCCCCAGGGTGGATGGCTGCAGGTCTATGAACTGCCCAGGCGTGCCGGCCGCTGCTCGGTCACCCTGGCGGTGGACGACATCGACGAGCAGGGCGAGCAACTGGAGCGCATGGGGGTGGACACCGCCCAGCGCTCGAACAGCAAGAAGGTGCGCGCCATTCTGGTGACGGACCCGGACGGCAACCACCTGGCCTTTGCGCAGGCCATGCGCGGCCAGCGCCTGGCGAGTTGATCAGGGCCGCCGGAAGGCGGGCTTTTGCCCGGCCCAGTGCTTGGCGCTCAGGTAATCCAGCCGCACCGTGCCGCCGGTGGACGGCGCATGCACGAAGCGCCCCTCACCCACGTAGATGCCCGCATGGTTGGGCTGGCGCCCGGTGCCGAAAACCACCAGGTCACCGGCGCGCAGCTCGCCGCCCTCGAGCGGGTAGCCCCACGAGTTGAGCGCTGCCACGGTGCGGGGCGGCGGCGTGCCCACCTGGTTGCGGTAGACATAGCCGATCAGTCCGCTGCAGTCGAAACCCGAATCCGGGGTGTTGCCCCCGTACCGGTACGGGGTGCCCACCAGTCCCAGCGCATGGATGGCGATGCCGTGCGCCTGGTCCGGGGTCAGCGGGGGCGTGGTGCGGACCGGTGCCGATGGATAGGAGGATGACGATGGGGGCCGGGAGGTGCCGCAGCCTGCGAGCAGCAGCGCAGCGGACACCAGGGCCAGACAGGAGAGAACACGCATGGATCGCAAGCGTACCGCACCCTGTGCGCGGGGGTGAATGCCCCGCTGCGGCGACCGCCTTTTGTGAAGGCGGCCGCTGCGTGCCGGCCCTGCTCTCCTCAGGCAGTTGCTGCCGCTGCCCTGGCGCCCTGGCGGCGTTCGGACAGGCGGTTGGCGGCACTGACGATGGCCTGCACCGAGGCCGTCACGATGTTGTGGCTGGCTCCGGCGCCGAAGGTGGAGCCGGCCACGCCTTCGATCGCGGCCTCCACAATGGCCAGGGCCTGCGCGTTGGCGCCAGAGCCCGTGGCGCGTTCCTCGTAGTGGTCCACGCGCAGCGGCAGGCCCAGTGCGTCCACCGTGGCGGCAATCGGGCCATTGCCCTGGCCCTGCAGGGTCTGGCGCACGCCGTCGATGCTCACGTCGAGCTCAATGCCCTGCCCGTCATCGGCCAGCTTGTGGCCGTGGCAGACGATGGCCGCGTCGGGGCCGCTGGCCAGGTAGGTGGACTGGAACAGCTTCCACAGCGCCTCGCCGGTCATCTCGCCTTCGCTGGCGTCGGTCTGGCGCTGCACCACGGCGCTGAACTCCACCTGCATGCGCCGCGGCATCACCACGCCATGCTCGCGTTCGAGCAAAAAGGCGATGCCGCCCTTGCCCGACTGGCTGTTCACCCGGATCACGCTGTCGTAGGTGCGGCCGAGGTCCGCGGGGTCGATGGGCAGGTAGGGCACTTCCCAGAGGCCATTGGGGTCCTGTGCGGCAAAGCCCTTCTTGATCGCGTCCTGGTGTGAGCCCGAGAACGCGGTGAACACCAGGTCGCCCGCATAGGGGTGGCGCGGGTGCACGGGCAGCGCCGTGCATTCCTCGGCCACGCGCGCCACGGCGGTGATGTCCGAGAAATCCAGCCCCGGGTGCACGCCCTGGGTGTACATGTTGAGCGCCAGCGTCACGATGTCCACGTTGCCGCAGCGCTCGCCATTGCCGAAGAGGCAGCCTTCCACGCGGTCGGCGCCGGCCATCATCGCCAGCTCGGCCGCGGCCACGCCCGTGCCGCGGTCGTTGTGCGGGTGCACCGAGAGCACCACGTGCTCGCGCGGTGCCAGGCGCCGGTGCATCCACTCGATCTGGTCGGCGAACACGTTGGGCGAGGCGTTCTCCACCGTGGTCGGCAGGTTGATGATGATGCGCCGGCCCGGGCCCACGCCCCAGGCGTGGATGGCCGTCTGGCAGGCGCGCAGCGAGACCTCGAGCTCGGTCGCGCTGAAGGTCTCGGGCGAGTACTGCAGCGTCCACTGCGTCCCTGGCTGGGCATCGGTCAGGCGCTTGAGGTGCGACACATGCTGGTCGATGAATTCCATGACCTGCGTCACGTTCATGCCGAAGACGATGCGCCGCCAGGCCGGTGCCGTGGCGTTGTACAGGTGCACGATGGCGCGCGGCGCGCCGCGCACGGCCTCCACGGTGCGCTCGATCAGGTCGGCGCGCGACTGCGTCATGACCATGAGGGTCACGTCGCCCGGCACCAGGTTCTCGTCGATGAGGCGGCGCACGAAGTCGAAATCGGTCTGCGAGGCAGCCGGAAAGCCCACCTCGATCTCCTTGAAGCCGATGCGCACCAGCTCCTGGAACAGGCGCATCTTGCGCTCGCCGTTCATCGGCTCGAACAGGGCCTGGTTGCCGTCGCGCAGGTCGGTGGACAACCAGACGGGTGCCTGGGTGATGGCACGCGAGGGCCAGGTGCGGTCGGTGAGCGCGACGGGGGCGATGGGCTGGTACTTGGTGGCGGGCTTGGCGATCATGAGAGGCTCCACGAACGCTGTGCGGCGCGCCATCGAAAGGCGCAGCCTGCACAGCAGGTCAAACGAATAAAAAAACGAGTGACATCCCCTGCAGCCCTTTGCGTGGAAGCAAAGGCTGGTTCGCGGGCCGGGGTCAGGGGGAAATCAGGTGTTGCGCGACGTGGCGGCAACGATGGCGAACGCAGGCAGACCCCGGCCAGGCACTAGGCCTAGCGATAGGGTGGATAGGGACATGCTGCGTTGCATAGCGGCAAATCCTAGCACAGGCCTGGTCGCGCTGCCAAGCCCTGGGTCTTCAGACCCCTTCGGTGCGCCGGCTCCAGTCCTCGACCGTGCCTTGGTCCAGCCGCCGTGCCACCAGCTTCTGCCATGACGGCGGCAGGGGCAACGCCGCGAGTTCGCGCAGCAGCACGGCATCGAGCGTGCGCTGGTAGAGCACCTCGATCACGCGCGACAGCGGCCATGCGGGGCAGGGCCGCGCCACCAGCGCGATGGCATCGCCGGCCTGCACCGTGCCGGGTTGCAGCACGCGGTAGTACCAGCCGGTGCGCCCCGTGCGCTGCAGGCGCAGCGCCATGTCGGGCAGGCCGAAGCGGGTGTTGAGCTTCCAGCAGGGCTGGCGTGTCTGCGTGACTTCGAGCAGCACGCTGCCCATGCGCACGCGGTCGCCCCAGCACAGGTCCGCCTCAGCCATGCCGGTGCTGGCGATGTTCTCGCCGAAGGCGCCCGGGCGCCCCAGCACGGGCAGCCGGCCCAGTTCGCTGCGCCACAGGGCATAGTGGTCCAGCGGGTACTGGTGCACGGCCTTGTCGGGCCCGCCGTGGATGCGCGTGTCGCCCTGCTCGTCGCCCTGCACACCGGCCGCATCCATGGACACCGGGCCGGCCACCGCCGCCTTGGCAATCGCGCTGCGGCTGCCTTGGCGGCTGGAGAAGGGCACGGCGCTGCCGCGCAGCACGGCGGTGACCTGGCCGAGCACGGGCTCCGTCATGGCGACGGCGGGCCCTTGTCGAGCCCGTCCAGCCAGGCGCCGAACACGGCCTGGGCCGCATGGGCGAGTGCGGCGCTGTGTTCGCGGGCACCGCTGCGCAGCGCATGCAGGTCCACCCCGGCTGCCGCCAGTTCATTGGCATGGCCCACCAGCCACTGCTCCATGCGAGAGAGGTCCGCCTCCAGGTGGAACTGCAGTCCCAGCGCATGCGTGCCCAGCGCAAAAGCCTGGTGCGGGCACAGCGCCGTGGCCGCCAGGCCCTGGGCGCCCGCCGGTACCTCGAACTGGTCGCCATGCCAGTGCAACACCGGCGTGCCGTTGGCCAAAGGGGCGAGCACCGACTGCTCACCGTCCGGCGTGAGGGCCAGCGGCGCAAAGCCGATCTCCTTGTGCCCCATGGGCGCCACGCCGGCACCCAGGGCCCGCGCCATCAGCTGTGCACCCAGGCAGATGCCCAGCACCGGCAGCCGGCGCGCCAGCCGCTCGTGCAAGAGCGCCAGCGTGTCGGCCAGGAACGGATAGGCCGCCTCGTCGAAGGCGCCGATGGGCCCGCCCAGCACCACCAGCAGGTCGGGTTCGGGGTGCAGGCTGTCGTCGAGCGGTCCCACTCCGGCATCGTGGGTGCGCACGGCATAGCCGCGCTGCTGCAGCAAGGGGGCGAGCAGGCCCAGGTCTTCGAACGGCACGTGTCGCAGCGCCAAAGCGGTCTTCATGGCATTTCCTTTTTTGTACTAATACATTAAAATAAATGTATGAGTTCATTGTACGCCCACGGAAAAACTGCCTCTGATATCGCCGACAGCCTGCTGGACGCTCTGCGCAGCGGCACGCTGCAGCCTGGGGACGCCCTGCCCGCCGTGCGCACGCTGGCGCAGCAGCTCGCGGTGAACCCCAACACCGTGGCCGCCGCCTATGCCCGGCTGCGCGATGCCGGCCGCGTCGCCACGGACGGGCGCCGCGGCACGCGCGTGGTGGGCGCCCCGGCGCGCATGGCCCAGGCCTATGCAGTGCCGCAGGGCCTGCGCGACCTGGCCAGCGGCAATGTCGATGCGTCGCTGTTGCCCCAGCTGCAGGGCGGTGCGGCCGCCTGGGCTGCGTTGGCGTCCTCAGCCAGATACGAGGCGCCGGCCGACCTGCCCGCGTTGCAGGCCGAGGCACGGCAGTGGTTCACGGCACAGGGCCTGCCCTGCGAAGAGATCGGCGTGTTCTCGGGCACGCTCGATGCGGTGGAGCGCGCCCTGCGCGTGCATGCCCATCCTGGCGACCGCGTGGCGGTCGAAGACCCGTGCTGGCCGCCGCTGGTGGCTCTGCTGCACAGCCTGCGCCTCAAACCCGTGCCGCTGCCGGTGGACGGTGAGGGCCTGTGTGTGCCCGACGCCGGCGTGCTGCAGGGCTGCGCGGCCCTGGTGCTCACGCCGCGCGCGCACAACCCCACGGGCGCCGCCATCGGCCCCGGGCGCTGGAAGGCGTTGCGCCGCCAGCTGCAGGCCCATCCCCACCTGCTCGTGGTGCTCGACGACCACTGGGGTCCGCTCTCGGCCGCGCCGCTGGCCATGGCGGCGTCGCTGCCCGCGCTGTGGCTGCATGTGGTGTCGGTGGGCAAGTTCCTTGGGCCAGACCTGCGCGTGGCGCTGGCCACGGCCACGCCCGCGCTTTTGCAGGCCATGCGTGCACAGCAGGCCCTGGGGCCGCGCTGGGTCAGCCGCATCCTGCAGGGGCTGGCAGCGGGCCTGTGGCGGCAGATGCGCGAAGGCAGCGCGCTCGCGCAGGCCGGCGGGTCTTACGCCGCGCGGCGCCAGGCCCTGGTACAGGCCCTGGCCGCACAGCACATCAACGTGGCGTCGGGAGAAGGCCTGCACCTGTGGCTGCCCGTGGCCGACGAGGCGGCCGTGGTGCAGTCCATGGCATCGCGCGGTTGGGCCGTACAGGCCGGCACGCCGCTGCGCCTGGCCAGCGCGCCGGCGGTGCGCGTGAGCCTGGGCGAGTGCAAGCCCACGGACATGTCCCGCCTGGCTGCGGACCTGGCGCTGGCGCTGCGCACACCGGGCCGTGCGGTGTTCTGACCGGCAGTCGTCCTAGAATCGCGCCGAACCGATTCCATCCATTCCCCTGCGGAGATTTCGTATGCCTTACATGCTGCTCATCATGGAACCCCCAGGCCAGCGCGCCGAGCGCGGCCTCGCGGCCGGGCAGGAGGTCTATGCGCGCATGCAGCGCTTCGGCGCCGGGCTGCAGGCGCGCGGCCTGCTGCTGGGTGGTGAATCCCTGGCCAACCACACCGAGGGCGTGCGACTGCAGGTGCGCGAGGGCCAGCCGCGCCTGGTGGACGGCCCCTTCGCCGAGACCAAGGAAATGGTCGGCGGCTTCTTCCTCGTGGACTGCGCCACGCGCGAAGAGGCCCTGGCCATCGCGCGCGAATGCCCGGCCGCCGAATGGGCGACCATCGAGGTGCGCGCCATCGCTCCTTGCTACGACGGCGCGACAGCCTGATCCGTCAGTCCTCGCCCTTCTCCTTGGCCTGCGCTGCATACACCAGGCCAATGCGCCGGTACATCCAGCGCCAGGCGAACACGTAGAGCATCACCACCAGGCATGCCACACCCAGCCCGGGCCGGAACGGCGTGGAGAACACAAAGCGCCAGGCCCAGTAGAGTTCCGAAAAGCCCATCAGCGCGAAGGTGCCCAGCCCCACCCAGGGCCCTTCGGCGCGCCACGCGCCCACGGACACGAAGGCATGGCCGACCAGCGCGGCCAGGCCCAGCACCAGGTTGGTCACCATGGCAAGGAAGGGCCGCACCTCGAACCAGCCCGCCAGGCCCTTGAGCGTGGGGGTGTCGTCGGACTTGGCGCCCAGCATGGTCTTCAGGATGAAGGCCGTGAAGAGGCCCTTCTGCTGCAGCCGGCCCGAGGCCGTCTGCTGGCTGCTGACCACCGAATCGACAAGCTTGCGCGTCAGCCAGTCGCTGGCCGATGACGAACTGCTGCCCGGGTCGTCTTCGCCCTCTTCGGGCGGCAGATGCTTGATGGCCTCCGGCAGCTGCTTGCGCAGGGCCTCGGGCACATGCTCGATGGCACTGCTGCTGCGCCGCACGGCATGGGCGCACACGGTGAGCGTGCGCCAGGCTTCGGGCACGTATTCCAGGCGCCAGCCGCTGTCCTTCACATATTCGATGCAGGCCTCCTCCCCCAGCATGGCTGGCGGGATCTGCTCGAACTGCTTGACGTTCTGGCGCAGCGCCAAGGCGTAGAGCGACGGCGTCATCAAACGGCGTGGCACGAAGCGCACGGTGTCCTCGTCGGACTCCAGGGCTGCATTCACCATGTCACGGGTGATGCGGTCGCGTGGAATGTCCGCCAGCGTGCGCGGGTACACATACAGTTGCTCCACCAGCGCGCCGTCATCGGCAGCGCCTGCATGCTCCTGCACCAGCGCCTGCAGCCAACGGGTGTCTTCGTCGTCGTTCCACTGCGCGCTGTACGGTGACTGCAGGGACAGCACGGTCGAGGCCTCCAGCGCTGCCTCCGCTTCACGGCCGAGCCGCATGTAGGCGCTGGCCAGCACATAGTTCGCATGCTGCTCGTAGCGCATCTCCGGCAACCCCAGCTTCGCGTCGGCGATGGCGCCCTCGTAGTCCTCGGCCCAGAGCTTCACCCAGGCGCGGTAGCCGTGCCAATGGCTGCCCTCGCGCGGCTCGCCATCCCTGCGCGCCTCGGCCAGATCGTCCTCGATCAGCTGCGTGATGACAGCCATTCGCAAGGCCTCGGGCACGTGCGGGAACACGTCGGAGCGGTCCTTGAGCGCTGCCACACATACCTGCACGCTGCGCAGCGGCTCGGGCATCTTCTCAAGTGACAGGCCGTTGGTGCGCGCCGACACCAGGCACAGCGCGGGCGTGATCATCTCCGGCGGAATCACCTCGATCAGGGTGCCATAGTCGTGCCGCACGGCGCGTGCGGCCAGCTCCGGCGTGATCTTGCTTTTGTCGATGTAGCTGATGTTGTAGATGTCGGCCTTGAGCGCCGCCTTTTCGACCTCATCGGTGCGCAGCCAGTGCGCCAGGTCGCGCAGGGGGGCCTTGGCGCGCACGGCCTTGAGTGCCAGGTCCGGCGTGAGCAGGCCACCCCAAACATCGCACAGGCTGTTGTGGTCCCAACTGGTGGGGATGCGGCTGTTGCGCTCGTCGCGCCAGTCCCATTCATGGCTGTCGGCATAGAGCCCGCGCGCCAGCGCCAGGCCCTCGGCGGTCATGCACTCGGGCGGTATGCTCGCGGCCTGGTCCACGCCCCGGCGGATCAGGGCCTCCAGCCGCTCGGGCGTCTGGAACCGGCCGGGCACCCAGGCCAGCGCCTCCACGTCGTTGGCCAATGCCGCGTCCACCATCGCATCGTCGAGCCAGGGTGCGGGCACATGGGAAATCGCATAGCGGTCGCTGGCCACGGCCTGCAGCCATTCCTCGCGCGTCTGGGGCTTGGGGCGCTCCACGGGCGAACTGTCGTCCCCCTCCTCATCGCTCTCCTTATCTGCGCCATCGCCGTCCTGCGCTGCCAGGCTGTGTCGCGCACGCTGTGCGGTCTCCAGGGCGTCCAGGCTCGGAGCCACCATCAGCCACAGCTCCCACCAGGCATCGCCATCGCCGGAATCGGAACTCTTGTACAGCGTGAGCCACTGCTCGCGCGATTCGTGCACGGCCCCGGTATCGCCGGGCAAGGCCTGCGCCAGCGGCACCGCCCAGGCGTGCGTGCGTTCACTGCCATGCCAGGGCGCTGCATGTTCGGGATCCGGGTCGGCAGGGCCGTAGCGGGCCACAAGTGCCTGCAGCATCGCCTCGCGGGCCTGGTTCACCGCGCCGCTGAGCTCCGAGCACAAGAACTCGTACGGCCCGTTGTGCTCCTCGCTGATATAGGTGCGCATCACGCGCCTCACCACCACCGCGCGGTTCGCCTGCACGGTGTCCTCGTCCTCGTCCTCGTCTTCGTCTTCGTCTTCGTCTTCGTCCGCCGAGGATTCACGCTCGAGCGTTTCGCCCGCCGCCAGGCGGTGCAGCCGGGTCTCGCCATCGGCCAGCAGGGTTTCGGCCAGGGGAAGGATGCCGTCCAGGGTATCGATGCCCTCGAGGTGGTCGGTGACGGG
This sequence comes from Pseudomonadota bacterium, assembly GCA_040387235.1. Classification (GTDB taxonomy): domain Bacteria; phylum Pseudomonadota; class Gammaproteobacteria; order Burkholderiales; family Burkholderiaceae_C; genus Acidovorax. Next base: position 45,215 of record JAZKEE010000109.1, on the reverse strand, counting down.
CGGCAGGAAGAACGGACGCGGCGGGTGGCAGTTGCCGTCCTGCGCCTCGCTGCGCCACAGCGCCAGGCCCCGGGCATCGAGCAGCGTGGCGTGCTGGCCGTCGTATTGGGCGCGCCAGACGGCGGCACCGCTCTTGTCGAGGTAGGCGATCCCGCCATCGCGGATGAGAAACGGCACCAGCGGGGTACCGTACATTTCTTCCTCCAGCCAACCATCGCCGTTGGTCAGGGGCTCGAGCAGGGGCTCTGCCAGGGTGACCACGCGGCCATCGGGGTGCAGCAGGCCCCAGGCGGCGGGCTGCTCTGCACCACCCTTTGGGGCACGGGATCCGGACGTTCGCACCACCGCAAAGCCGCCCTCCGAGCGGAAATGGCTGCCATACACCAGCGGTGGCGTCTCCAGGGTTTTGCCGTCCGCGCGCAAGAATCCGGCGCCGTTGTAGTCGCTGCACACCATGCCTGCGACCATGTGCTTGGACAGGTGCCTCTCACCCTTGATCACGACCCGGCCCTGGGCGTCCAGGTAGCCATGGCCGTTGTCCCAGGAGTTGGGTTCGTCGAAGTAGGCCAGCCCCGCGTTGTTGAAAGCCCTTATGTTCGAATAGCGTGGCTCCAGCACCCACTGGCCGCGCGTATCGATCAGGCCATAGGTTTCCCCGTCCAGCGATGCGGCGGTGGCGGGCTGCTCACCAAAAGGCAGGGCACGCTTGAATCGAGGCTCGATCACCCACTGGCCCTTGCCGTCGACAAAGCCGTGGCCGAGCTGGTTCGTTCCCTTGATCTTGTGCACCGCCCGCGACAGGCCCCCCGCGCCGAAAGGGCTGAGTTCGCGAAAACTCTCCTCGCAGGTGAACTTTCCTTCCCGGTCGATGATGCGCCAGGCATTCTCGCCCACCATCACCGCGCACAGCCCGCCGCGAAACGGCCGGGCGTCTTCGAAGGCCGGCTCGATCACCACCTCCCCCGCCAGGTTCAAAAAGCCCCAGCGCCCGTTCTGGCAGAAGCGCGCCATGCCATCTTCCGAGAAGTCGCGGGCGTTCTCCAGGGTGGGGGGCACGCGCCAGTGGCCCTCGGCGTCGATGTAACCCCATCGGCCGTCGCCCGCCATCGCGGCGGCGACATGGCCGCCGTTGCCATCGGCGTTGAAGCGCATGATGGCGCGCAATCCCCCGGGCGGGGCGATGGCCCGGCCCGGGTGCATGATGAGCAGGGCGAAGGTCTCGCCGTCGGGTGACAGCGGGACGCTTGCGATCCAGGGTGCGGTAGCGGTGGTGTTCTTGTTCATGGTTTCCGGTTCCTCCGCGCTGGATCGTAAGGGCGGGTGATGGACCTCCCGCCCAGGGACCCCCTGCGTCGGGGAAAAGCCGGGCATTTGTCACGCTTTGCATCGGCAGCCGCGTGCCTGGAGCGCGCGCATCTGTATCAATCTGTCAGCAGACAAGTACAGCTCATCTCATCTCAGTGCCTGAGGGCCGCAGCCGCCATGCGCACCGCCTCCATGAACTTCCGCGCGGCCGGGGTCGGCAGGGCACCGCGCCGGGTGATGGCGCTGATGGTGAGTTGCGGCAGGCGGGTCTGCACGGGAATCGCACGGATGCCATGGCGCGCCAGCTCCCGGTCCAGCGCCGGGCGGGCAAACACGCTGATCAGATCGCCTCGGCCCACCAAGGCGCGCGTGATCTCCATCGAGCGGCTGACCACGATGCGCTCGGGCACCGGGCAGCCACCAGCGGTGAACAGGTCCTCGACCATGGCGCGGTCCCACCCCACCCACTCCTCGTGCTGCAGTGCCGCCAGGCTGCGGGCCCGCGCACGCGGATGGCCCACCCGCGCGCAGATGGCCAGCGGCGTGGTGAGCAGCTCCTCGCAATCCACGTCGGGACCCACGCGCTCCAGGCGGTGCTGCACCAGCGCCAGGTCCAGCAGGCCCTCGCGCAAGGCTGGCAGCACCAGGGGTGCCAGGCCCTCGCTGAACTCCAGCGCGGTGGCGGGCAACTGCGCGCGGAACAGCGCCAGCGCCTGCGGCAAGAGCGCCATGGCCGGCACCGAGGAGACCGCGACACGCACGCAGCCGAGCTGGCCGTCGCGCATCTGGCGCAACTCGTCGCGGGCGCGTTCGGCCTCCTGCTCCAGCAGGCGCGCGCGGCGTTCGAAGGCCAGGCCGTACTCGGTGGGCGTGACGCCATGCGCGCTGCGCACGAACAGCGGCACCGCCAGGTGCTCTTCCAGTTCGCGGATGGCGCGCGAGATGGCGGGCTGGGTGATGTGCAGCGCGTTCGCCGCCTGGCGGATGCTGCGCAGGTCCATCACGGCAAGAAAGGCCTTGAGCTGGTGTGGCTTCATCGGGGACTCCAGGGAACAGGGCGATGCATTTCTGTTTTCACAGCAACGAAATTGTGACTGTTCGCGGCATGGGTCTGCCGATAGAGTGGGCACTGTCGTTCCCACCCCGAAGGCCTCTGCCATGACCCACCGGCTTCTGCCACTTGCCGCCCTGCTCGCCAGCCTGGCGTTCGCCAGCTCCGTCCAGAGCCAGACGGCATCTCCCCTGGCCCAGCGCGTGCTGGCCCTGTCCGATGCCGCCGAGCCCCAGGTGATCGCCTGGCGCCGCCACATCCACCAGCACCCGGAGCTGTCCTATGAAGAGGTCCAGACCGCTGCCTACGTTGCGGCGGCATTGGCCAAGATGCCTGGCATCGAAGTCCAGACCGGCATCGCCAAGACCGGCATCAAGGCCGTGCTGCGCGGCGGCAAGCCCGGCCCGGTGGTGGCCCTGCGTGCTGACATGGATGCCCTGCCCGTGCAGGAGCGCAACGACCTGCCCTTCAAGTCCACGGCGCGTGCGCAGTGGCGCGGCAATGAGACGCCGGTCTCGCACGCCTGCGGGCACGACACGCACGTGGCCATGCTGCTGGGCGCGGCGCAGGCGCTGTCCAGCGTGCGCAGTGAACTGGCGGGCACGGTGGTCTTTTTGTTCCAGCCGGCCGAGGAACTGGGCCCGGGCCCCGTGCCCAGCGGTGCCAAGGCCATGATGGAGGCCAAGGTGCTCGACAACCCCAAGGTCGACGTCGTCATGGGCCAGCACATCAGCGCGCGTGCGCCGGGCAATACCCTGGCCTACCGCGCCGGCAGTTTCATGGCCAGCGGCGATGTCTTCAACATCAAGCTCCAGGGCAAGGGAGGCCACGGCTCCTCGCCCTGGACGGCCAAGGACCCGACGCTGACCGCGGCCGAGATCGTGCTCGCCCTGCAGGGCATCATCAGCCAGCAGATCGACCCGTTGGATGGCCCCACCGTGGTCACCGTGGGTCTGCTGCAAAGCGGCAACCGCGTGAACATCCTGCCCGACACGGCCGAGATCGGCGGTACCGTGCGCTCGCTGTCGGCGCGCAACCAGAAGGTCGCGCACGACAGCATCCGCCTCAAGGCCCAGAAGATCGCCGAGAGTGCCGGCCTCACGGCCGAGGTCACCATCGACACCGGCTACGAGGTGGTGGTCAGCGATCCGAAGATCACCGCCGCCCTGGCCCCGGCCTTTGCGGTCGCCGCCGGTGGCGCCGACAAGGCCCGCGAGGTGCCGCCCTCCATGGGCTCGGAGGACTTCGGCTCCTTCGGCGGCAGCGGCGTGCCCGTGGTGTTCTGGAACCTGTATGCCTCGCCGTTCGGTGACAAGTCCGGCGCACCCAACCACTCGTCCGAATTCGTGATCGATGAGAAGGCCTTGCGCATCGGGGTGCGTGCGCTCACCAGCGCCACCCTCGCCTACATGGCGCAGAACCCCGCGGCCAAGCGCTGACCGCTGCGCCTTCCTTTGCAAACAGCCCATGCCGGCCCCGGCATGGGCTGTTTTCATTGGGGGATCGAAATTTTCTAGGTACAAACCCTGATTTTTCGGAATGCGTGTCGATTCCGGGGGCGCCTATTCGTCGTGGAGGATGAGCGCAGGGAATTTCCATCCCCCTGCACAGCGACTTCCACACACAGGAGATCTGCCATGCGATTCATGATTCTGGTCAAGGCCAGCCCCGAGAGCGAAGCCGGCGTGCTGCCCGGCGAGGACATGCTTGCCGTGATGGGCGCCTACCACGAGGAGCTGTCGCGCGCCGGCGTGCTGCTCGATGGCATGGGCCTCAAGGCCAGCGCCCAGGGCTGGCGTGTGCGCTACGGCAGCGGTGGCCAGCGCACGGTGGTCGATGGGCCCTTCACCGAGACCAAGGAACTGATCGCCGGCTACACGCTGATCCAGGTGCGCTCGCGCGAGGAGGCCATGGAATGGGCCCGGCGCTTTCCCAACCCGCGCGGCGAGGGGCTCCCGGCCGAGATCGAGGTGCGCCCGGTCTTCGAGCTCGACGACTTCACCCAAGGCGAAGCCGTTGAGCGCTTCCGCAAGCTTGAAACTGCACGCCACTGATTGCCGGGGACACCACCATGATCAAGACCATCGCCCTCATCGTGCTGGCCGCCCTGGCCCTGCTGCTGGCCTATGCCGCCACCCGTCCCGATACGTTCCGCGTGGAGCGCAGCCGCGTGATCGAGGCCCCGCCCGAGCGCGTGTTCGGCCTGATCCAGGACCTGCGCCGCTTCAACACCTGGAACCCCTACGAGCGCAAGGACCCCGGTGCCAAGGGCGAATACGGCGCCGCCACCGCCGGCCCTGGTGCGCGGTATGCCTGGCAGGGCGACAAAGTGGGCACGGGCAGTATGGAGATCACCGAGGCCACGGCGTCTTCCCACGTGGGCATGAAGCTCGATTTCGTCGCCCCCTTCGAGGCCCACAACCGCGTGGACTTCACGCTGGCGCCCGAAGGCGGCAACGCCCGGGCCACCCGCGTCACCTGGGCGATGCACGGCCCTGTACCCTACCTGGCGAAGATCATGCACCTGTTCTTCAACATGGACCGCATGGTCGGCAAGGACTTCGAGGACGGCCTCGCCTTCCTCGCGTCCGAGGCGGCCAAGTGATACTGCCAGGCTTTTCCATCACCCCTTGTTTTCCCCGTCCCTTGTCATTTGTCTTTCCACCACTTCAGGAGACCGCCATGCAACACCAGATGATCTTCGTCAACCTGCCCATCAAGGACATGGGCCGCTCGCAAGCCTTCTTCCGCGCGCTGGGCTACGACTTCAACCCGCAGTTCACCAACGAGCAGGGTGCCTGCCTGGTGCTGGGCGAGAACCTGTTCGTGATGCTGCTGGTGGAAGAGTTCTACAAGACCTTCACCGACAAGGCCGTGGCCGACGCGAAGAAGACCTCCGAGGTGCTGGTCTGCCTGTCGGCCCAGAGCCGCGAGGAGATCGACACCCTGGTGGCCAAGGCCGTGGCCGCCGGTGCCACGTCGCCGCGTGCGCCGCAGGACCACGGTTTCATGTACGGCCATGGCTTCGACGACCTGGACGGCCATACCTGGGAGTTCGCCTACATGGTCGATGCCAGCAAGGCCCTGGGCTGAGAGCCGCGGATGAGCGCGCCCAGCCCCGATGCCCTGCACCGCACCATCGAATCGGTATGGCGCATCGAGGCGGCCCGCATCATTGCCCGCGTGGCGCGCATGACGCGCGACGTGGGCCGGGCCGAGGAGCTGGCGCAGGACGCGCTGGTCTCGGCCCTGGAGCACTGGCCCGCCACCGGCCTGCCTGACAACCCCGCCGCCTGGCTCATGACCACCGCCCGCAACCGTGCCCTGGACCACCTGCGCCAGCAGGCCATGCAGGCGCGCGAGCACGATGCGCTGGGCCATGACATGGACGCGCTCGAAGCCCAGTACACGCCGGACTTCGTCGATGCGCTCGATGCCGCACGCCAGGACGACATCGGTGACGACCTGCTGCGCCTAATCTTCACCGCCTGCCACCCGGTGCTCTCGACCGAGGCACGCGTGGCGCTCACCCTGCGGCTGCTGGGCGGCCTGTCCACGGCCGAGATCGCACGCGCCTTCCTCGTCCCAGAGGCCACCGTGGCCCAACGCATCGTGCGTGCCAAGCGCAGCCTCACGGCCGCGCACGTGCCCTTCGAAGTGCCAGGCGCGGCCGAGCGCGCGCCGCGCCTGGCCTCGGTGCTCGAAGTCATCTACCTGGTCTTCAACGAAGGCTATGCCGCCACCACGGGCGATGACTGGATGCGCCCGGCCCTGTGCGGCGAAGCCCAGCGCCTGGTGCGCGTGCTGGCCGGCCTCACACCCGACGAACCCGAGGTGCAGGGCCTGGTGGCGCTGCTGGAGATCCAGGCCTCACGCCTGCCCGCGCGCACCGATGCCGAGGGCCGCCCGGTGCTGCTCATGGACCAGGACCGCTCTTGCTGGGACCACCTGCTCGTGCGCCGTGGCCTGGCGGCACTCGACCGGGCCGAGCAGCTGGCCCGCGCCGGCCGCGCCTGGGGGCCCTATGCGCTGCAGGGCGCCATCGCGGCCTGCCATGCGCGCGCCCGGCGTGCAGAAGACACCGATTGGCACCACATCGTCGCGCTGTATGACGCGCTGCTGCAGGTTGCGCCCTCGCCCGTGGTGGCACTGAACCGGGCCGTGGCCGTGGGCATGGCCGACGGGCCCGCGGCCGCACTGGTGCTGGTCGATGAACTGGGTGCCGACCCCGCCCTGCGCGACTACCACTGGCTGCCCAGCGTGCGTGGCGACCTGCTGGCCAGGCTGGGCCGCAGCAGCGAGGCGCGTGCGCAGTTCGAGCTGGCCGCCTCCCTCACGCGCAACGCGCAGGAGCAGGCCCTGCTGCGGGCCCGCGCTGCGGACTGCGGCGCGTGAAAAGACGGGAGTGACAGGGTGCGGCTTTTGCCGTAACGTGCGGCACTCCACGGAGCGACTTCCATGCATTTTCCGTCCACGCCCCCGTTCCCGCTCGAAGGCGGTTGCGACTGCCACCATGTGCGCTACCGCATGGAAACGGCACCCCTGTTCGTGCATTGCTGCCACTGCCGCTGGTGCCAGCGCGAGAGCGGTGCCTCTTTTGCGCTGAACGCCATGATCGAGGCCGACCGCATCCGCCTGCTGGGCGGCCCGCCCGCGCTGGTCGATACGCCCTCGGAAAGCGGCCTGGGCCAGAAGATCGCGCGCTGCCCGCACTGCCATGTGGCCGTGTGGAGCCACTACGCGGGTGCGGGCCCACTGGTGTCCTTCGTGCGCGTGGGCACGCTCGATGCGCCCGACCACCTGCCGCCCGACATCCACATCTTCACCCTCTCGAAGCAGCCCTGGGTGGAGCTGCCGCAAGGCGCGGCGGTGGTTCCCGAATACTATGAGCGCGAAGCCCACTGGCCACCCGAAAGCCTGGCGCGCCGCCAGGTGCTGCTGCCCAGGATTGCGGCCTACCGGGCAGCGATGGGCTTCGACCCTTTGTGAGCGATCAAGCCTGCGGCGGCGGGCTCCTGCGTTTCTTGCGTGGCAGGCCCCGCAGTGACGGGTGCACGGAAGGCTTGGGTGGCGCGCCCATGGCCGCGCGCGCCAGGGCGTCGGCCTCGCCGTTGCGGTGGCGCGGAATCCACTGCAGCCGTACCTGATCGAAGCTTTTCAGCAGGGCGCGAGCAGCGGCGTACAGCGGCTCCAGGCGCTCGATGCGCGGCCTGGCAGCTTCACCGGCCAACTGCTCCACCAGGATGCTGCTGTCGCTGTAGACCTGCAATGCGCTGGCGCCGCGTTCCCGTGCTTCATTCAAGGCCATCACCAGCGCACCCAGTTCGGCCTCGTTGTTGCAGCCGGTGGCGTGCGTAGCCTGCGACAGTGTGTGGCGCGTGCCGTCGGGCGCGACCAGCACGGCGCCCAGGCCCATGCGTCCCGGGTTGGGGATGGCGCTGCCATCGCAGTGGATGACCCAGGGCGTGGGGGCCGTCCCGTCCATGGGGTCGGGGGGCGGGCCTGTTATTCGGGCTGGCGGTAGAAGGCTTCCACCGTGCCCTTGAGCTTGATCATCAGCGGCTGGCCCTTGCGGTCCAGCGTCTTGCCCGCGGGCACCTTCACCCAGCCTTCGCTGACGCAGTACTCCTGCACGTCGGAGCGGTCCTTGCCGTTGAAGCGGATGCCGATGTCGTGCTCGAACACGGCCGCCACATGGTGCGGGCTGCGCGGGTCGACGGACAGGTGGTCGGGCAGCGGTGGGGCTTGGGTGGCGTCGGTCATGGCAAAGATCTCTCGGGGTCCGTACAAACAAAAAAGGGTCAACCGCGTATTTTCGGCGATCCCGGACCCACCCCGCCGGAAGGGGATTGCGCGTGCACGGCGGCGGGCGGTGTCGCGTGCTGCGCCAGCAGCTTGCCCACGGCCGGTTTGGCGCAGCGCTGCAGCGCCATCAGCAGCGCATGGCCGGGCTCGGCCACGCCCCAGCGCTGGCGCAGGTCGTGCTGCATGCGCGCCAGCAGCTCGGCGGCCATCTCGGCATCGGCCAGGGCCCGGTGGGCCTGGCCCGTGCGCGGCAGGCCGTGGTAGTCCACCAGCGTGCCGAGCTTGTGGCTGGGCGCTTGCGGGTACAAGCGGCGCGAGAGCAGCACCGTGCAGGCGAACGGGTGCGGCGCTGCCACGCCGGCCAGTGCCAGTTCGGCCTGCCAGAATTTGCTGTCGAAAGCGGCGTTGTGCGCCACCATGGGCGCGTCCCCCACGAAACGGGCGGCCTCCTGCATCACTCCCGCCGCTTCGGGCGCGGCGTTCACCATGGCATTGGTGATGCCCGTGAGCTGGGTGATGAACGAGGGGATCCACGCGCCGGTCTTCATCAGGCTCTGGAACCGGTCCACCACGCGGCCGCCCTCCAGCAGCACGATGGCCACTTCGGTCGCGCGGGCGCCTTGGCCGGGCGAGACGCCCGTGGTTTCAAAGTCGATGACGGCAATGGGATGCATGGAGGGTCGGGTGGCGGGGGGCAGTGCCTCAGGGGCCGTCATTGTGCGCGGCGGCGTGTTCGGCCGCTGACAGCACCACCGGTACCGCCACGGGCGCACCGGTCTTGGCGTCGAAGAACGGCGATTTGCGGTAGGCGCCCGTGAGCAGCGCCCTGGCGACGAAGCCCAGCATGCGCCCAATGCCCGCCAGCTCGCCCGAGCTGCCGAAACCGGGGGAACCCAGCGCACTCTTGACCTGGGTGCGCATGGTCACCGGGCCGAAGCTGTCGTCCAGCGAGGCGCCGCGCAGGCTGGTGTGGACCAGGCCGGTGAACCCCATGCGCCGGTCGGCCATGGTGTTGCCGATGGGCGTGTTGCAGCAGGAGGAGTACCAGCGCAGCATGCCCTTGTCCGTAAGGCGCAGGCAGGCCAGCGACTCCTGGCCCTGGGTGAAGGTGACGTTCGCTGCGGGCACCTGGATGACCTCGGAGCCGCCGAACGCGTCCAGCACATCGGCCTGTGCCCCCAGGTGCCGCGCAAACGCCCGGCAGTCGCGGCAGTAGCAGACGCAACGGGTGGCAGGGGCCGTGGGCTGGACGAGTCCGCGGACCTGTCCGCAGCGGCATTGGAGGGGATGGCTCTTGGGCATGGCGAGGGAGTCCGGGCTGGCGCACGGACCGTCCCGTGCGGGGGTGCAGGATAAACCAGGGCACGGCGCCCATGGCTGCAGCGGTGTCCATGGGATTCCCGGTGTGCGGGCGGCCGTGGCCTACACTGCGCGACCCTTTTCATCGAAGCGACGCAGACCATGAAGAAGAACAGCGCCCCACCTGCCTGGCTCCCGGCCGCATTGGACTACCTGCCGCAATGGCTCGGTTTCCAGCTCGAACGCTATCGCCAGCCCGGCTGCTCCGTGGCCATCGCGCGCGGGGGCGTGCCGTTGGCTGAGTTCGCCCTGGGCGTGGCCGATATGCGCACTGGCAAACCCTTGACTGCGCGGCACCGCCTGCGTATCGCCTCCCACTCCAAAACCTTCACCGCCGCGGGCGTGATGCTGCTGCGGGAACAGGGAAAGCTCGGTCTCGACGATCCCATTGGCCGGTACGTCGCCGGCCTGCACAAGGACCTGGCGCGGGCTCGCATCGCTGAGCTGCTGTCGCATGGCGCCGGGATCACGCGCGACGGGCCGGACGCGGGCCAGTTCCTGGACCGGCGGCCGTTTCTCTCCCGCGAGGAGCTGCTGGCCGACCTGCGTGGCAAGCCTCCATTGGAAGCGGGCGTGCAGCTCAAGTACTCCAACCACGGCTATGGGCTGCTGGGGTTGATGATGGAAGAAGTCACCGGCACCGCGTACCCGGTGTGGATGGCGCAGCACGTGATTGCCGCTGCAGGCCTGGAGGAAACGGTGCCGGACATGCCTTGCCTGCCCCGAAAGGCGCCGATGGCCGTGGGCCACAGTGCCGAGTTTCCCTTCGGCCAGCGCCTGGTGGTGCCGGGGGACAACGTCTGCGATGCGATAGCGCCGGCTGGCGGCTTCGCCTCCACGGCATCCGACGTGGCACGCTTCTTTTCGCAGCTGGCGCCGGACAGTGCCGACAGCATCCTGTCGGCCGCCAGCCGGCGTGAGATGGCGCAGCGCCGCTGGCGCGACCCCTGCAGCGCATTCGAGGCGCACTATGGCCTGGGCACCATGCTGAGCGCGCCAGGGCCCAAGGAGTGGGCGGGGCACACCGGCGGCCTGCAGGGCTTCATTTCGCGGACCGCGCGTTTCACGGCCTTGGACCTCACGGTGACCGTGCTGACCAATGCACAGGACGGCATGGCCCACGAGTGGGTGGACGGCATTGCCAGCGTTCTTTCGGCATTCCAGCAACACGGTGCTCCTGGCCGCAAGGAAGCCTCCTGGGCGGGCCGCTGGTGGAGCATGTGGGGCGCGGCCGACCTGGTGCCCATGGGCAAGGTGGTGTGCCAGGTGGCTCCTGCCATGCCGGTGCCGTTCAACGCTGCCACCACGGAACTTGCCATCACCGGCCAGGATGCAGGGTTGATCCACAAGACCTCGGGCTACAACAGCCCCGGCCAGACCGTGCGCCGTGTGCGCGATGCCAAGGGCGCGCCCGCCGAACTGTGGATGGGCGGCAGCAAGCTGGTGCCCAAAGATGCCCTGCTGGCAGAGGCGGCGCGTCGCTACCCCCAGGCCAGCGCCCGGCGCAAGGCCAGGGGATGAAGAGCCGGCTCAGGCGGTGTAGGTGTAGTCCACCGGCGCGGTGCGCTCGTAGACCGTCTGGCTGGCGGCGTTCTTCATCACCAGCCGCAGGCTGCCCAGCTTGCCAGGGTCGATCACGGTGAAGTGCCTGGGCACGGCGCCGCTGCCCGTCTGCCTGCCCGTGGTGCCCTCGTAGGTCATGTTGGCCTCTGTCTCTGGGATGACCCAGATGTCCAGCCCTTCCTCGGTGTTGATCGCATAGGCGATGTCCACATCGATGCGGGTACCGGCCTTCACCACGGCTGGCGAGGGTATGGACAGGGTGATGCCGGTGATCTCCGACCCCTTGCCGTCGCTCAGCCATTCCTCGTCCACCTCGGCCTGCTCGTAGGTGAAGTCCACCGCCAGCGCCTGGCTGAAGACTTCCACGAAGTCCTGGTTCTTGGCCACGATGAACAGCTCGCGCACGCTCCCCGCCTGCGTCAGGTGCACCGAACGGCGGATCCGGCCCGTGCCGGGCGCCATGCGGTCGTGCGAACCCTCATAGACCGAGTCGTACGTGGTGTCGAGGATCTTCACCCAGACATACAGCGGCTCGCGGGGCGCCGAGTACCGGTAGTCCAGCGCCACGGTGATGGGCGTGTTGGCCTGCAGCACGCTGCCCGAAGGCGGGTCGATGCGCACACCGGTGATCTTCAGGTCGGTTCGGGTGTTGTCCTGGCGCCTGGCGCGCAGCACAAAGTAGACGACCAGCCCGATGGCCACCAGTCCCGCGATGGTGATGTAGACGTTTTCCACGGTGAATTTCCCCCCAGGTACCGCACCTTGCTGTTGGTATGGATAGGGCGGTGCGTGGTGCCCCGGGGGCAAATTATGGTGGCGGGCGGCCAGGGGTCAAAGGCGGGGGTGTGCGAGGAAGAAGCGCAGCATCTCCTCTGTGGCCGACACGCCCCGGGGATCGGTATGGCTGCCGCGCGCATCGCCGCCAGCCCAGGCGTGACCGCCACCATGCAGCACCCAGTGCTCTGCCAGCGTGGCGCCGCCGCTCTGGTACCGGGTGCGCGTATAGCCCTGGCCGTGTGCCGACCGGCCGGTGGTCACCGCAGGGTGTACCTCGCTCTCGGCTGCGGCCAGCGCGGTCTCCACCAGTTGCTCGCCATTGCGGGCATGCACGGTGGCATCGGCGTCGCCATGGAAGACGATCAGGGGCAGCGCCGTGCCCAGCTGGATGACGGGGGGCGTGGTCGTCGCGAACGGGCTGGTGCTGGCGGCCTTGGCGCCGGTCTTCATCGCCGAGAGCGCAGCCATCACGTTCTGCGCCGCGCCAGCCGACAGGCCCGAATGCACGCCCACGGCGGCAAACAGGTCGGGGTATTCGCGCGCCAGCAGGGCCGCCATGGCACCACCGGCCGAGAGGCCCGCCACATAGACGCGGTTGCCGTCCACCGGGTGGCGTGCCATCACCTCGCGCACCATGGCCACCAGCGTGGCCGGCTCGCCGCCGCCTCGCCGCTGGTCCTGGGGCCGGAACCAGTTCCAGCAGGCCTTGGGGTTGGCACTGCCGGACTGGGCGGGATAGAGCACCAGGGCATGGGCCCCTGCCGCCGCGCCGTTCATGCCTGTGCCGGTGGCGAAGTCCTCGGGGTCCTGGGTGCAGCCGTGCAGCATGAGCACCAGGGGCATGGGGGCACCGCTGTCGGCTCCGGGCGGGACATACAGGTAGTAATGGTCCTGTGGGGCGCCAGCCAGCGCAAAGGCCACGCGGCTGAAGCTGCCGGGCGCCTGCGCGCCAGCGGTCCGGGGGGCGCTCGCAGGGCCCGTGGCCGGGGAGGGCTGGCTGCGGGCAGGCGTGTCGTCCGGCAGGTCGATCACCACGGCGTCTTCGACATCGGCCTGCGCAAAGCCATGGCGCCAGCCTGGGCCGGATGGCGTGGATGCGGGCATTCCTGTCCGGCCTTCGCGCAAGGTGCCGGCGGCACCGGCATGGGGCGCCGTGGCGCCTGTCGCGCCCGCGGTGGCGGGTATTCCGCCCAGCGCCTGCTGGATGGCGCGGGTGGCATCGGCCAACTGGCCTTTGCGCACCAGGTCGGTGGCATTGCCGAAGAGTTGCTTGAGATTGTGGTTCCAGTCCATGGAAGGTCCTTGGGTGAGCTGGTAGGGCGTGCGCCGTTCATGGCACGACCGCCCCTGGGCGGCTGGTGCCGTCGGTTTTTGTCTCGGAATGCCGCCGCTCGAAAGGGCCGGTCTGGAATGGAAAAGGAAAGAAATCGCCGTTGTGGTGCGCTGGGCACCCCGCCACGGTAGGCGCTTGTCTCAGCCGATGCGGCCGGCCAGTGCCGCCTTCACTGCCGGGCTGGCGTGGAACGCCCCCAGCACGGTGACCGAGGCGATCGTCGCCTGCGCCAGCGCGGGCGGCACGTCGTCCTCGATGCTCGCCAGGCCCAGCACGCGTATCTCCAGCGTCTGGCCTGCGGCCTGCACGGCCTCCAGGTCGGTGCGGCCGAAGCGCTGCAGTCCCAGTACGAGCATCTTGCGTGCCACCACCTGGCGCACCTCCTCGTTCTGGGTGCTCAGCTGGTTGCGGATGGCGGTGCGGATGAAATCCGTGCGGTTGGCGTAGAAGCCCTCCGATACGAGCAGATCGATGTGTCCCAAGTCCACATAGCCGAGGTTGATGGTGATCTTTTCCGAATCGGGGACCTTGCTGCGCAAGGCCAGGGAGGTGTTGGAAGTGGGGGTCATAAATTGCCTTCTGGCCGTCTTGTGCCATCCATGTGGATGGTAAATGGATGGTGAACCGGCGTTTTCAAGGGTTGGCAATCAAAAAGAAAGAGCCCAAGGGGCCCTTTCTGGTGCGTGGCAGCCGTGCGCGGGGTCAGCCCGCGCCGCGACTCCCGCCACCGCTGCTGCTGCCCGCCCCGCCTTGGCGCGACTGGCCCTGGTTGCCGCTGCCCAGGTGGGTGTCGCGGTCGCCACGACTTTCGGGCGTGCGGCGACCCTGGTTGGTCTGCGTGGTCTTGTCTCCAGCCGCGTTGTGGGCGTTGGCCACCTTGCCGCTGCCGTCACTGTCGGCATTCAGGTCATCTGGCGGGTTTTCCTTGCTGCTCATGGCAATCTCCTGTGGTGGGAAAGTGAATGGTGTGCCCAGAGGCGGGCGCACTGGCCGGATTGGCGGGATGTGTGACGCTGCCTCAGGACAGCGTCAATTCCTTGTGCTCGCCCAGGTCTCGTGGCTGCTCGCCGGTGATGGCGGCCTTGGCCATCTTGAACAGCTGCACCATCTTGCTTTCCTTGACATCCCAGTACTCGGCGTGGCCGAGGCGCACAGCCAGCAGTGCCAGGTTGGGGTCGGTGTGGCCAGCGGGGAACCAGGCCTTGGCCATGGGCGACCACAGGGCTTCCTTCTGCGCCATGTCTTCCACGAAAGTGGCCTGGCCCGACAGGGACACATAGCTTTCGTCACCGGGGTCGGCATACGACACGTTTACCTGGCCATCGGTCAGCAGGCGGCCATAGAGCTCGCCATTGCGCGGGATGAAGAAGTACAGCAGCGACTGCTCGTCGATGCTGCGGTTCTGCGTGGTCAGCGGGTGTGCGTGCAGCATGCCGTTGGCATGGCGGTGCGTGAGCATGCCGAACTTGATGTCCTTGATCAGCTTCCACAGCGTCTCGCGGGCGGGGGTGTCGTGTTGCATGGGGTGCCTCCGGCAGATAGTGAATGGGTAAAAATTCACTGTAGGCCGTCAGCAGGGGCGCAAGCGTCGGTCTCGGGCCCGGCTTGCGTAGGGCGTTTGTCCGACAGTGCCTACCGCGGCCTGCGCTGCTCCAGCGCAAACGGCGGCAGGCCCTTGAGCAGGCGCTTCCCGTACGAGGTGTTCATGAGCCGCTTGTCGTAGCAGTACACATGGGCCTGGTCCTCTTCGGTGCGGATGGCGCGGCCCACCCACTGGGCCAGGCGGATCGCGGTGGCGGGCACCACCAGCTCGCTGAAGGGGTCGCGCCCCACGGCGCGCAGCCATTCGGCGCGCGCCTCGCCCACAGGGTCGTCGGGTGGCGCGAAGGGCAGCTTGGTGATGAACACCGACTCGCACAACCGCCCCGGCAGGTCCAGCCCCTCGCCGAAGGACTGCATGCCGAAGATGACCGAGGGCTGCCCATCCGCCACGCGCTCGCGGTGGCGCTTGAGCAACTGGGTGCGCGGGAGCGCGTTCTGCACCAGCACCACGGAGCGCATGGCGGTGGGCAGGGCCTCCACGGCCTGGCGCATCTGTTCGCGCGAGGTGAACAGCACCAGCGCGCCGTACTCCACATTGGCGATGTCGTAGAGCAGTGCATCCACCATCTCGGCCGTGAACTGGGCGGCGTTCTTGGGGTCTGCGTGGGTCTCGGCCGCGATCAAGGTGCCCTGGGCGGCGTAGTCGAAGGGGCTCGGCACCTCCAGCGTGGTAGCGGCCGCATCGCCGTGCAGGCCCGACTCGCGCATGAAGAACTCGAAGTGCCCGCAGCTCGTGAGCGTGGCCGAGGTCAGCACCGCCCCGCGCACCGCGCTCCACAGGTGGTTGCGCAGCGTGGTGCCGGGAAGGATGGGGCTGGCATGCGCCTTGACGACAATGAAGTCGCCCTCCACCTCCAGCGTGAACCACTTGGCCGCCGGCACCGCGCCCTCGGGCGCATCCTGCAGCAGCAGCTGGGCGGTGGCGTGGAGTTCTTCGAGCCGTGGCGCCAGCATGCCGATCTGCGCGTACAGGGTGGACAGGCGCCGCGCCTCATCGGGCTTGTCGCGCATCTCGGCGCGCAGGGACTTGGAGATGGCACGCAGCGCCTCCAGGAAACCGTCGGCACTGGCGGCCAGCAGGGAGAGCGGCGCCACCAACTGCGTGGGCAACTCACCGCGCGGCACGCGCACGCGCGCCGGGCCCCAGGCGTCCTTCTGGCTTTTGAGGGCCGGGCCGTACACATCCATCACGATGCGCGCCAGGTCCTGCAGCGTCTGGCGCAGCTGGCCCGAGTGCTTGGGGATGTCGGCGATCTCCTCCACCTCCAGCAACGCGCCGATGCGCAGGCCCCGGCTGGCCAGGCGCTCGATCCAGGTCACGCGGCTCAGGTCCATGCTGCAGGCGAACTGGTCCAGAGCGGTTGCGGGCAGGTGGTGGGCCTCGTCCAGCACCAAAAGGCAGTTGTCCAGCTCGGGCAGCACGCGCGCACCCAGCGAGGACAGCAGCAGGTCGTGGTTGGCCACGATCACCTGGGCGCCGACCAGCTCCTTGCGCTTGTCGTAGTAGGTGCACTGGCTGAAGGCCGGGCAGTGCTTGCCGGTGCACGAGGCGCCCTCTGCCGCCACGGCGCTCCAGACCTCGGGCTCGGGCGGTGTGTCCAGGCTGTCGCGGTCCCCGTCCCACCCGCCCTTGCCCAGGGTCTGCGACATGGCCGAGTAGAACTGGATGCGTGCCTCGGTCTCCTGGCGCGGACGCTTGGCGCGGGCGGCGGCCTCTTCCTCGGCGAACAGGTCGTCTTCCGGCTCCTCCTCGGCCTCGCCGGTGCCGGCCAGGCGGTCGAGCTTGAGCTTGCACACATAGCGGCCACGCCCCTTGGCCAGCGCGAACTTGAAGGGCTGGGGCAGCAGCAGGGCCAGGGCCGGCAGGTCCTTGTTGACCAATTGCTCCTGCAGCGCCACCGTGGCGGTGGATATCAGCACCCGCGTACCGCGCGACAGCGCCATGGCAATGGCCGGTGCGCAGTAGGCCAGCGACTTGCCCACGCCCGTGCCGGCCTGGATCACGGCGATGGACCGGGTCGGCGCGGCCTCGCCGGCCTCCTCGTCCACCTTGCCCAGCGTGGCGCGGCTGAAGGTGTTCGCCACCTGCTCGGCCATGCGCCGCTGGCCGTCGCGGCTGCGAAACCCGGGGGTGGCCTGCACCACCTTATCGAACGACTGCAGGGCCGCCTGGGCCCACTCTGTGGAAGACATAAGGACGAGAGTGTGGCATATGGTTGGGCATACAGTGTTTTAAGAACCCGTTAACGATCCCCTGTGAGATGGGTAACAGGTTCTCAGGTCTACAGCGCGTTTGGGGCGCGGGCCTACACCGCCGCCTGCCGCGCCTGCCTACGATGGGCGACGACACCCATCGCGCCCCGGCGCCCAGGAGAACCCCATGCCCACCACCGCAGCGCCCCAGAAGAACGAACCCTCGGTGGACACCACCAGGCGCCAGACCTCCAGCACCCCGACCAGCGGCGACGCCGATGTGCGCAACGCCGCCCAGGAAGAAAGCCCCAAGCTGCCCCACGAGCGCGACCAGTCGGTGGACATGACGCACGGCAAGCCGGACGTGCAGGTCGAGCAGGCCTACCGCGACGTGCAGCGCGGCCTGCAGGACACCGACCGGGGGCCAGCGGCCGACAAGGCCTACCAGAAGCAGAAGTAGCCCGGTATTGCGCCCGCGGCGCCGCTGTGCGGTGCATCGGCGCAACACCTTGGAGCCGCTCGCCACGAGCGGGCGTTGCGGCGTGGCAATCAATGGTTTGCCAGCGCAACCCATTCCCCTATACTGAAAAACACTGAAACGGCACCCCCGCGCGAAAGCCGGGTCCGCAAAGTCACCGGTCTACCGGCCCCTGGAACCCTGTTCCGGGGCCCACGACGGCGGGGCTGCCACGTTGGATCCAGGTTGCTCAATGGGAGCTGCCGTCTCAGTTGCCGCCGCATACAACAACCGAGAGGCCGCCCAAGCGATGCAACACCGCCCAGGTCCCGCACTCGCCTTTTCTGCTACTTATCTTCCTGCTTCGAGCGCGGGCCGGGCCGTCCATTGCCGCCTTCACGGGCGCCATCCTGCACAGGGGGCTTGACTGTATGGTCGACGGGCTGGTGATTGGTACCCAGGACATTGCGCAGAAGGACCAGTTGGTGCTGCGCGCCCTGGTTCGGCTGCTTGAGGGCGGGGTGAACATCCGCGCGCGGTTCAGCGAGCAACTGGCCGAGTGCAACGTGGTTTTCGTTCCCGGCCACTGGCCTTACCGCTTCCATGCCCCGTGCATCACCGTGCGCGTGCTGGATCCCGAGGACGAGGGGGCGGCACTGGAAACCACGGCCGACCTCACGGTGGCCACTCCCCTGCGCATGACCAACGTCATCGCCGTCCTGCAGTCGGCCACCCAGCGTGTGCATGGCGTTTCGCAGTTCGATCCGGTCAAGGGCCTGCGTGCGCTGTTCGAGTTGCTGGGCGAGCGCACCCGCACGGCCGAGCGCCGCCGCGCCGTGGTGCCCATGAGCGCGGGCCAGCAGATCGTGTTCGACTTCGTGCAGCAACTGGTGCATACTTCCATGCCCATGGAGGTGCTGCTCTCGGGTGCCTATGCACTGGGCGAACCGCACCGGGTCAGCCCTGTGGAGGAGGAGCTCATCCGCTCAGTGCCCTCCTACAGCCTGCGCCAGCTGCTGTGGAGCCTGGCGATGCGGCTGGCGCAGGCGGGTGCCAGCGCCCCGGTGCGCGCCGGCCACTACCGGCTCCTGCGCTGGCCCGATGCGATGGGCCTCACGGCCGCAGGCCACCCCCGGCTGGCAGCGCTGCTGACCAGCCGGGCACTGAGCTACGAGCAGGTCTGCGCCAAGAGCGGCGTGCCCGAGGCCACCGTGCGCTGGTTCCTGGAAGCCTGCCTGGCGTTGGGCCTGGCGGTGGACGAGGGCCATGCCGCAGCTGCGTCCGCCCCTGCCCATCCCCCCGGGGAGCCAGCCGCCCTGGCCACTGCCAAGCCTTCCCATCCGCCGGGCTGGCTCGGCAACCTGCGTGAACGGCTCAAGCTATGGTGATACCTTCTACCGCCCCCGCTGTGTCCCCAGGCATGTCCCGGGATCTCAAGATCGTCTTCACCGGGCCCATGGGCGCCGGCAAGACCACCGCCATCCGTGCCATCAGCGATGGCGACACCCTCTCCACCGAGGTACCCATCACCGGCGGTGCCGAACTCTCCATGCCCGGCAAGACCATGACCACCGTGGGGCTCGACTATGGCGAATGCCGGCTGGCCGACCAGTGGGTGCTCAAGCTCTTCGGCACGCCGGGGCAGGAGCGTTTTCGCTTCATGTGGGACATCCTGGGTTCTGGCGCCTTCGGCCTGATCGTGCTGGCCGACAACTCCCAGAGTGACCCCGTGGGCGAGGTGGCGCGCTACCTTAAGGCCTTCGCACCGCACGTGCCGGCGCGGCGCACCGTGGTGGGCGTGGGGCGGCTGGATACGCACCCCTCGCCCAGCATCGCGGATTACTGCGACCAGCTGGGCGCCCTGGGATACACCCCCCCCGTGCTGGAGGTGGACGTGCGGCGCGATGCCGACGTGCGCCTGCTGCTGTCGGTCCTGGTGAGCATGGCGGAGATTGAACATGAGTAGTAGTCACCACAGCGGCAACCCCACCCCTTCGCCTGTCGCCTCGTCGCTGCGCCTGGTCACCATCGCGCAGCTCGCCGAATTGCTGGGCGAGCTGCAGCGTGGCACGCCCGGGATCCTGAGCGCCACGCTGGCCAGTGCCGATGGGTTCACGGTGGCCTCCACACTTTCCAACAGCCAGGACGCCGACCGCCTCTCAGCCATGTCCGGCTCGCTGAGCGCACTGGCCGGTGCCATGACGCGCGAGGCCGGGCACAGCGCGCCCGAGCGGCTGATCCTCGAATCAGGCAGCGGCCACATCGTCTCGATGAATGTCCCCGTGCCCTCGGGCGATCTCGTGCTCACCGTGGTCACCAACGAATCATCGCTGCTGGGCAAGCTGCTGTGGAGCTGCCGCAACACCGCCGATCAGGTGGTTGCCGCCTGCGCCGCCGCACCTCAGCCGGGCAGCGCCCCCTCCTCTTCCCTGTAGTTCCGTTCCCTGTTCCACCCACCACCGGAGACCACGCCATGGCATTCACCCCCAAAGAACTCCTGAACCAGCTCATGCAGACCGAGGGCGCCATGTGCGCCGCGCTGGTGGACTACAACAGCGGCATGCTGCTTGAATCCGTGGGCACCGGCCTGGACCTGGAGCTGGCCGCCGCCGGCAACACCGAGGTCGTGCGCGCCAAGATGAAGACCATGAAGTCGCTGGGGCTGGCCGGCAGCATCGAGGACATCCTGATCACGCTGACCCAGCAGTACCACATCATCCGCCCCGTGGAAAAGCACGACGGCCTGTTCATCTACTACGTGCTCGACCGCAGCCGAGCCAATCTGGCCATGGCCCGCCGCAAGGTGCTCGAAGCCGAGGCGCAGACCAACATCTGAACATCAGCGCGGGGCCGCAAACCACTGCGGCACCTGCGGCAACGCTTCCTCCAGTGAGCCGAGCACGGCCAGGCAGGCCTGCGCCACCTCGGGCGCGGGCTGCAGCAGGTCGGGCACCACCACCAGCCCCATTCCCGCGGCCAGGGCCGCGCAGGCACCGTTGTGGCTGTCCTCGAAGGCCAGGCAGCGTGCCGGGTCCACGCCCAGGCGCGCGGCTGCCAGCGCGTACAGGGCAGGGTCCGGCTTGCCGCGCAGCACCTCGTCGCCACCGGCCACGGCCCCGAAGTGCGGCAGCACGCCCACGCGCGCCAGGCGCTGTGCGATCTCGTCGGTGCGCGACGACGAGGCCACCGCACAGGGGATGCCTTCGGCCTGCAGTTGCGCCAGCAGCGCTGCCGCGCCGGGCTTGAGCGGGAACAGCAGCTCTTTGCCTTCCCCTTCCTCCAGCGCGGCCCGCACCGCCACCATGGCCTGCTCGAAAGGCACCACCCCACCCAGGTGCGCCTGGAGGATGGCATGCGAGTCCTGCGCTGCCTTGCCCACCACCTGCAGATAGTCGGGCTCCTGCAGCACCACGCCCTTGGCGAGGGCCGCCTCGGTCCAGGCGCGCATGGTGGCGCGCTCGGAGTCGATGAGCAGGCCGTCCATGTCGAAGATGGCGGCGGTGAAAGGCAGGCGGGAGGTGCGCATGGAAATATGATGCCTTCAGAACACCGCGGCACCTTAAAGGCGTATGGAATACACGACGAGATTCACCCTGGTCTGCAAGAACGACACCGATGCCGATGCCCTGCATGTGGTGTTCAGCACCACCCCCGACGGCGGCGCGCTCCAAGCCGCCATCGAGGCCTTCTTCACGGCGCGCAAGATCGCGGTCCACCCCACGGACCACCTCGGCTTCGACCACTATGAGCGTGCGGGCCGGGTGATCGATGCAGCCTTCACCTCGGGCTCCACCGACGTGGGCGATTTCATCGGGCCCCTGTCCAAGGCCTGCCATGCGCTGCACGCAGAGCTGGTGGACGACGAGGTCGCGCGCAAGCTCGAATACGGCTTCATCGACGGCAGGAAGAAGCCCCCCGCCGACGTGGTGGCGCTGATGAAGACCTTGGCCCCGACCGCCGAGCTGGGCCGCGTGGGCAGGGCCATCGAGGCCGCCGAGCGCGAGCAGAACGACCCGACCTATGCCTTCATCCGCGCCATCGGCTTCTCGAAGAACCAGGCCACCGTGCAGGCGCTGCTGGACAAAGGGGCTGACCCGAACAGCAAGTTCTCCTCCGGCTATTCGTGCTTGAACAAGGCCATCACCGACAAGCGCGTGAAGATCGTGCAGCTCATGCTGGAGCATGGCGCCGACCCCAATCTGCCGCACCAGGGCTACCCCAACCTGTATGAGGCCTGTCGGTTTTCGGCGCCCAAGATCGTGGACCTGCTGCTGCTGCATGGCGCCGACCCCGATGGGCGCAAGAAAGGCGCATCGGAACTGGGCTACCCCATCGAGATCGCCATCTACTACCACCAGGCCAAGATCGTGCAATCGCTGCTGGACAAGGGTGCGAGTACCCGCGGCCTGCCCAAGCTGGCCAGGCTGCTGGAGCTCACCGCCACCTCGTTCGAGGCCATGTACGAGAACCTGGACGGCAAGCTCGCCATCTTCAAGCTGCTGGTGCGGGACCCGGCGCTGAAGGCGGAACTGGTGGAGCACCGCGCCCGCCTGACCGGCATGCTGCAGAAGTCCTTCGCTGCCTACAAGTACCAGACGCCCAAGGACCGCAAGGACTTCGACGACATCCTGCAGTTCGTGGCCGGGGCCTGAGGCCCGGGGAGCTCGCTCAGCCCCGCTGCAGCAGCGCTTTTTCGATGCGGTTGCGCTGCACGGTGGTCTTGGGCACCTTGAAGGGGAACCAGCTGCGCACGTCCTCTTCGAGGCCGATGCCGTGCATGTAGTTGTAGATGGCCTTCTTGAGCGCGCCGCCCAGGGCATCGTGGTCCACGCCCGTGGGGTCGTGAAAGCCGATGTCGTTCTTCGCAAAGCTCACCGGCGGCAGGGGCTCCAGCGTCACGCCGTATTCCTCGGGCGCCTTGCCCACGGGCGAGTGCACGGTGCAGGCAAAGCGGTGAAAGAAGCCGCTCTGGATGCAGCCGTTGGCGAACAGCTGGCGCACGTACTCGAGCGCGTCCACCGTGTCCTGCACCGTCTGTGTCGGAAAGCCGTACATCAGGTAGGCGTGCACGAGAATGCCCGCGTCGGTAAAGGCCCGCGTCACGCGCGCCACCTGGTCCACCGAGACCCCTTTCTTCATCAGGTCGAGCAGCCGGTCCGACGCGACTTCGAGCCCGCCCGAGACAGCGATGCAGCCGCTGTCGGCCAGCAGCTCAGCCAGTTCGGGCGTGAAGGTCTTCTCGAAGCGGATGTTGCCCCACCACGAGATGCCCGCGTTGCGCGCGATCAGCTCGGTGGCCAGGGTCTTGAGCGCCTTGGGCGGCGCGGCCTCGTCCACGAAGTGAAAGCCCGTCTGCCCCGTCTCGCGCACGATGGCCTCGATGCGGTCGGCCAGCACGCTGGCCGAGGCACCCTCGTAGCGGCTGATGTAGTCCAGGCTCACGTCGCAGAAGCTGCACTTCTTCCAGTAGCAGCCGTGCGCCACGGTGAGCTTGTTCCAGCGCCCGTCGCTCCACAGCCGGTGCATGGGGTTGAGCATGTCCAGCAGCGACAGGTACTTGTCCAGCGGCAGCCCGTCCCAGGTGGGCGTACCCACCTCGGCAAAGGCGATGTCCGCCTCCTGCATGTTGATGTAGCGCACCGCGCCGCTCTCGGAATCGCGCACGAAGGTGCGCACCAGCCGCTGGCGCCCGCGCTCGCCCTGTATGTGCTCCAGCAGCGCCAGCAGCGGGCGCTCGCCCGCGTCCAGCGACACGTAGTCGAAGTAGTCGAAAACGCGCGGCTCGGTCAGGTCGCGCAGCTCGGTGTTCACGAAGCCGCCGCCCAGCACCGTGACGATGTGCGGGTGCGCCGCCTTGATCGCCTGCGCAATGCGAAACGCCGCGTACACCGCCCCTGGGAAGGGCACCGACAGCAGCACCACCGTGGGTGCATGGCGCTCCACCGCGGCCAGCGCCAGCGTGCGCAGGGTCTCGTCCACCAGGTTCAGGGGCCCGGCCAGGGCGGCGGCCAGCGGCTCGAACGTGGGCTGGCTGCCGGCCAGCGACTCGGCATAGCGCACGAACTCGAAGCGCGGGTCCACCGCGTCGCGCAGCACGTCGGCCAGGTCGTTCAGGTACAGCGTGGCCAGGTGCTTGGCCCGGTCGTGCAGGCCCAGGGCACCGAAGGCCCAGCCCAGCGGGTCGCCGCCCTCGTCGTCCACATACACGTCGAGCGTGGCGAAGCGCGGCCCCTCGGGCAGAAAGTTGCGCCCCACGATGCGGTGCGCCAGCGTGGTGTCGCGCCCCTGCAAAAAGGCGATGGTCGGCGCGATGGTGGCCAGGTAGCGGTCGCGCTGCGCCGCAAAGGCCTGCACCGCGGGGCTGTGCTTCTTGGCCGGCAGCGCGGCCACCTTGGCCGCCACGGCGCGCAGCCCTTCGGGCGACAGCAGCTGCAGCACCAGGGCCAGCGCCAGGTCCTCCTGCACTGCCGTGATGCCGCGCGAGCGCAGAAAACCCGTGAGGTAAGCCGTCGACGGGTAGGGCGTGTTCAGCTGCGTCATCGGCGGGATGACGGACAGGACGCGAAGCGGTGGGGCAGACATGGTGGGGGCGGACAGGGCGATGCAGTGCCGCCTCGTGGGGAATCGTGGAAGAAGTGGCCGATTATCCCGCGTGACCCTTACCCAGCGGGGGCGTGCGACTTACAGGAGCTGGGGCGGCGGCTCCACCGCCGCATCCGGCGTACCCGCCAGGTAGTTGTTCTTTACCCGCACATAGTGCTCGGCGGAGTAGCGCAGGTAGGCGATCTCCTTGTCCGTCAGCGCGCGCTGGCGCACCGCGGGCCGGCCGATGTAGAGGTAGCCGCTCTCCAGCACCTTGCCGGGCGATACCAGGCTGCCCGCGCCGAGCATCACGCGATCGCCGATCACGGCATCGTCCATGACGATCGAGCCCATGCCGATCAAACACTCGTCGCCGATGCGGCAGCCGTGCAGGATCACCGCATGGCCTATGGTCACATGGCTGCCGATGATGAGCGGCGAACCCTCGGGCTTGCTAGCATTGCGGTGCGAGACATGGCCCATGGTCAGGTCCTGCACGTTGGTGGCCTCACCCACCACGATGCGGTTCACGTCGCCGCGCAGCACGGCGTTGCACCACACCGAGGCATCCTTGCCGAGGGTGACGTCGCCGATCACCTGGGCGGAATCGTGGAGAAAGACGCCGGTGCCGAGCACGGGCGCGGTGTCGAGGTAGGGAGCAGTGGGCATGGTGTTTGTGCGACGCTGAAGGCAATGCCCCGAGCGTAGTCCAAAGTCAGTCGCTGCCGATTCAGTGCCCGTGGAGGTGCGCCGCGATCAGCGGCGCCACCCGCGCCGCATGCCGGTTCGCAAGGTCGTGCGCGCCGCCGGCCACCACCTGGAGCCGGCTGTGGGGCAGCAGCGCCTGCAGGCACCGGCCCACGCCCACGGGGCTGATCGGGTCCGCATCGCCCCACAGCAGCAGCGTGGGGGCGGTCACCGCGGCCATGCGGGCGGTCAGGTCCTCGCGGTAGTCGGCGAACCAGGGCGGCGCGGTGGGGTGGGTCTGGGCGAAGGCCGGCCGCCAGTCCTGCGCGCCATGGGCGGCCATGTCCACACCGCCCGAGGTGGCGGTGAGCACCAGGTGCGTGACCAGGCCGGGGCGCTGCAGCGCGGCCTGGACGGCCACGATGCCTCCCATCGACTGGGCGACGAGTGCCGTGGGCTGGTCGATGGCATCCACCACCTGCGCCACCAGGTCCTCCATCCCGTGCACGGTGGGGTCGGCCGGCACCGGGCCGAAGCCGGGCCAGCCCATCAGCCGGCGGGCGGCCGGGTGGTCCAGCAGGCCGGACACGGGCTGCCAGAACTGCGGGTCACCCCCGACGCCCGGGAGAAAGAGGATCTGGGAGGGGTGTTGTGCATGCTGCTGTGCCATGGGCCGGCAGCATACGCCGCACGCGTCAGGCTGGTGCAGCGACGGCGTAGAACCCCAGGAACATGTCCACCGCATCCTCCAGCACCTGCTGGCGCAGCGCAGGCGCCAGCGGCGGCTGGCCCATGGCCAGCTGGGGCCAGAAGGCGAAGGACTTGACCATGCCATGCAGCTGGTGGGCGGCGTAGTTCACGTCCACCCCGGCGCGCAAGCGGCCGTGCTGCTGGGCGGCGCGCAGCCACTGCGGCAGGCCCTCTTCCTTTTCGGACAGGCGGTCCACCAGGGCGCGCGCACGCTCGGGCGTGTGCATCAGCTCGGCCATGGCCACGCGCGACAGGTCGATGAAGCTCGCGTCGTCGAGCATCTGCATCTTCTGCTCCAGCACCGCCAGCAATTGTGCGCGCAGCGGGCGGCCAGCGTCGTAGCGGATCTCGGCCTGTGCATGGCTGCGTTCCCACATCTGCGCCAGGATGGCCTCGAACAGCTCGTCCTTGCTCGGGAAATGGTTGTACACCGTGCGCTTGGAGACATCGGCCGCCGCGGCCACCCGGTCCATGCTGGTGCCGGCAAAGCCGTTCTCGCGGAACTCCGCAATGGCGGCCTGCACGATGGCCTCGCGCTTGCGGTCGGTGAGGCGGGTCGGGGCGGCGATGGGGGCAGCAGTCGGGGCTATCGGGTGCATAGGAGAAATTTTACACCGAGTAGTTTACTTTTTCAGAAACAACACTACACTGTGCAGTGCACTTTTCAGAAAAAGGCAGTCCCCATGTTCCGCCGCGTGCCCCGAATCCTCTTCATCCTCACTGCAATCACCGCCATGGCCTACAGCATCCTCTCCTGTGCCAACCTGCCCTCTGCCTCGTACGAGCAGTCGCCCCAGTACGTGGACGGCAAGTTCCGCAACGTCGCGCCGCGACAGGCGCCTGGCTTCTTCAAGACGGTGGCCATCTTCTGGCGCTTTGCCACCGACAAGCCCGCCAACACCGTGCCTGCCAAGCCCATAGAGGTCAAGCCGCTGACCCAGGCCGACGTGCTGGCCGCGCCCGACCAGAGCCTGTGGCGCCTGGGACATTCGACCATGCTGCTCAAGCTCGACGGCAAGTTCTGGCTCACCGACCCGGTGTTCTCCGAGCGCGCCTCGCCCTTCCAGTTCGCCGGGCCCAAGCGCTTCCACGCGCCTCCGCTCACTATCGACGAGCTGCCCCCCATCACCGGCGTGGTGCTCTCGCACGACCACTACGACCACCTCGATTTCGACGCCATCCAGAAGCTCGCGCCCAAGGTCGAGCATTTCCTCACCCCCCTGGGCGTCGGCGACCGCCTCATCGCCTGGGGCGTGCCGGCCGGCAAGGTGCAGCAGTTCGACTGGTGGCAGGGCACCAGCGTGGGCGGCGTGAAGTTCGTCGCCACCCCGGCCCAGCACTTCTCGGGCCGCACGCTGTCGGACGGTAACCGCACGCTGTGGGCTTCCTGGGTCATCATGGCCGGCGACACGCGCATCTTCTTCAGTGGCGACACCGGCTACTTCGACGGCTTCAAGGCCATCGGCGAGCGCTACGGCCCCTTCGACCTGACCATGGTCGAGACCGGTGCCTACGACGCCCAGTGGCCCGACGTGCACATGCAACCCGAGGAAAGCCTGCAGGCCCACCGCGACGTGAAGGGCCGCCACATGATGCCCATCCACAACGGCACCTTCGACCTGGCCCTGCACCCCTGGCACGAGCCCTTCGATCGCATCACCCAGCTGGCTGCGGCCGGCAACGTGCCCCTGGTGGCGCCGGTGATGGGCGAGCGCCTGGATATCCGCAACCCCGCCTTGTCGCAAGGCTGGTGGAAGAGCGCGGAGTGAGCAACTGGATGATCAGGCGCGCGGCAGGCGCCGGGCCAGCCGCCCCACGGTGCGCGCCGCGGCAGTGATCTCCGCCACGTCGAAGCCCGCGTAGCCGAACAGCCAGCCGCGCCGCTCGGACTCCATACCATAGCGCGACAGCGGCGCCAGCATCACCCCCGCAGCCTGGGCCTGGCGGCACAGGGTTTCGTCATCGCTGCCTGGCGCGCGCTCGCACAGCAGGTGCATGCCCCGGTCGCTGGCGGCCAGCTGCAGCGCGCCATCGCTGGCATCGGCCAGCGCATCGCGCAGGGCCTGCTGGCGTGCCTGGTACAGCTCGCGCATCTGGCGCAGGTGGCGCAGCAGATGGCCCTCGGCAATGAACTGCGCCAGCACCGCCTGCGCATCGCCGGGCGCATGCCGGTCGGTGATGGCACGCGCCATGGCAAACGGCTGCACCAGCGCCGGTGGCGCCACGATGAAGCCCAGGCGCAGCCCCGGGTGCAGCGTCTTGGAAAAGGTGCCCACGTACAGCACCCGCTCCGACCCCGGCAGGCTGCACAGCGCCGGCACGCGCTGCGCGCCGTACTGGAACTCGCCGTCGTAATCGTCCTCCACCACCCAGGCATCGTGCGTGCGCGCCCACTGCAGCAGCGCCTGGCGCCGCGCCAGGCCCATGCGCACGCCCGTGGGGTACTGGTGCGTGGGCGTCACCACCGCCATGTGCGCTCCAGACCAGCGCTGCGAAGCCTGGGCGATACAGGCGCCCTCGCCGTCCATGGCCATGGGCCGGGCCTGCACGCCGTGGCCCAGCAGTGCGGCGCGTATGCCGGGGTAGCCCGGGTCTTCCACCAGCACCTCGTCGCCCGCGTCCAGCAGCAGCCGCGCGATCAGGTCGATGGCCTGCTGCGAGCCCGAGCACACCACCACCTGCCCCGCATCGCAGCGGATGCCGCGCGAGGCCCACAGCCACTGCGCCACCGCCTCGCGCAGCTGCGGGTCGCCGGCCGGGTCCAGGTACTGCGCACGCGCCGCGCGCTGGCCGGGGCCGGCCTGGCGTGCCAGCCGGTCCCACACGGCATACGGAAAGGTGTCCACCTCCGGCGCACCCATGCGAAACGCCCGCGCCACCGCCACCGGCGGGTTCCAGCGCGCAGCCGTGTCGGCAATCAGCTGGCCCCGGCGCGACAGGCCGCGCGGTGGTGCCACCAGCTGCTGCGTGCGGGTCGGCTCCCCCGCGACAACGCCCCCGGCCGCCTGCGAGACATAGGTGCCATCGCCCACGCGCGCCTCCACATAGCCCTCGGCCTGCAGGCGCTGTACGGCCCACAGCACCGTGTTGCGCGACACGCCCAGCGCTGCGGCATGCTCGCGCGAAGGTGGCAGCCGCGTGCCCGCGCGCAGGCTGCCCTGCTCGATGGCGCCGCGCAGGCGCTCGTAGACCTGCTGGCGCAGCGTGGCGGCGGTCGCTGTGGGATTGGCTCTGGCTGTTGGCACGAATTGGCCCCTTCAATGTGGCGCAGCGGGCATAAACTGAGGAACCATTGTAGGCACCACCCCCGAGAAAGCACCCCACCATGGCAGAGCACTTCGCCACCATCACCTGGCAACGCGGCAGCGACGATTTCCTCGACAAGCGTTACCACCGCGCCCACACCTGGCAGTTCGACGGCGGTGCCACCGTGGTCGCCTCGTCTTCGCCCCATGTCGTGCCCGTGCCCTATTCCGACGCGGCCGCGGTCGACCCTGAGGAGGCCTACATCGCCGCGCTGTCGAGCTGCCACATGCTGTGGTTCATGGACTTCGCGAGCCGCGCGGGCTACCGGCTCGACAGCTACACCGACGCGGCGGTGGGCACCATGGCCAAGAATGATGCGGGCCAGCTTGTTGTCACCCATGTGCAGCTCCAACCCATCACCCGTTTCGACGCTGCGCACGCACCCAGTGCCCAGCAGCTCGATGAGCTGCACCACAAGGCCCACACCTCGTGCTTCCTGGCCAACTCGGTCAAGACGCAGATCGACTGCGCGCCCGTGCTGCAACTGAGCGAAGGGGGCTGAGCCATGGCCAATGCCAATCGCCAGTTCCGCGTGGCCGATGCCGCCGTGCTGCAAGGCCTGGTGCGGGCCCAGCCGCTGGCCACGCTGGTCATCGCGCACGAAGGCGCCCTGCACGCCAACCATGTGCCCCTGTACCTCGACCCCACGCGCGGCGAGCACGGCACGCTGGTCGGCCACGTGGCGCGCGCCAACAGCGTGTGGCCGCTGCTGCCGCAGACGGCGGTGGCCATCTTCCACGGGCCGCAGGCCTACATCTCGCCCACCTGGTACCCCTCGAAGGCCATTGATGGCAAGCAGGTGCCCACCTGGAACTACGCCACCGTGCATGCCCACGGCCAGCTCACCGCACTCAAGGACGACCCGGCCACCCTGCGGTCCATCCTGCACACGCTGAGCGAGGCGCATGAATCGCACCGCGCCGCGCCCTGGCGCCTGGACGACGCGCCCCCGGCGTACATCGAGCAGATGATGCGCGCCATCGTCGGCATCGAGCTCGCGGTGGAGCGCTGGGAGGGCGTGTGGAAGGTCAGCCAGAACCGCACCGACACCGACCGCGCTGGCGTGGTGGCCGGCCTCACGGCCGAAGGCACGCCTGCGGCGCTGGAGATGGCAGCGCTGGTGCAGCAGGGCGCACCGGGCTGAAGTTAAACACCCCCTGAGTCGCTTCGCGCCTTCCCCCTCTCTCATATTGCTTCGCAATCTGGGAGGGGGACGCCCCCAGTGCGGCGGGGCGGCCCTTGCACGGGGGCACTGGCCTGGGCCGTGCCAGGTTCATGCGTTGTAGGTGGAGCGTAGCGCCATGGACAACGGATACCTCCTCAAGCGTCCAGCATTTCCACGCGCAGCGTGACCACGGGCCCGGCCACGGCCGGGTGCGCCGCCAGCGCACGCACGGCCAAGTCCACCGTGGCTTGGGCGACTGCATCGCTCAGCACCAGCACCTGGGCGCCGCTGCCCGGGGGCAGGGCCTTGTCTGTCGCCAGCGCCACCTGCGCCACCGGTACCTGGGCGGCCAGCCAGGCGCCCACGGCCTCGATGTCCTGCGGCGCATGCACGGGCACGCGCAGGTAGTGGCGCGTGTGCACGGAGGCGCGCGGCAGCACGGCCAGGTGTTCATCTACCGCATGGGCGTGGAAGCCCAGGTGCGGCACGCGCTGCGCGGCGTTCGTGCCATCGAGCCGGGCCACGTCCACCAGGTCGGCAATCACGGCCGATGCGGTCTGCTCCGATCCGGCGCCCGCGCCGTAGTACATCGTCACCCCGGCCGCATCGCCCTTGACCATGATGCCGTTCATCGAACCGTTCACATGTGCCATGAGGTGCGTGGCCGGCACCAGTGCGGGCTGCACGCGCAGCTCCACGCCAGCGTCACCCTGCCTGCGCGCCACGCCCAACAGTTTGATGCGGTAGCCCAGTTGCTCCGCACAGGCCACGTCCAGCCCCTGCAGTGCGGTGATGCCCTCCACCTGCGCATCGGCAAAGCGCACCGGCATGCCGAAGGCGTTGGCCGCCAGCAGCGTGATCTTGTGCGCCGCGTCCACGCCCTCGATGTCGAAGGCCGGGTCCGCCTCGGCATAGCCCAGGGCCTGCGCCTGCGTGAGCGCCTCTGCAAACCCCAGGCCTTCGTCGCGCATCTTGCTCAGGATGAAGTTGGTGGTGCCGTTGATGATGCCCGCCACCCACTCGATGCGGTTGGCCGTGAGCCCCTCGCGCAGCGCCTTGATGATAGGGATGCTCACTGCCACCGCACCCTCGTAGGCAAGCGCCACGCCGTGTTGGCGCGCGGCGGCAAACAGCTCGTTGCCATGCACCGCCAGCAGCGCCTTGTTGGCCGTCACCACGTGCTTGCCCGCCGCCATGGCGGCCAGCAGCCACTCGCGCGCCGGGCCCGTGCCGCCCGCGGCCTCCACCACCACGTCCACGTCGGGGTGGGTGGCCACCTGCATCGGGTCGTTGGTCAGCGCCACGCCGGTGCCCACCACGCCGGCCGCGCGCGCCAGGTTGCGCGCCGCCACCACCACCACCTCGATGCCGCGCCCCGCGCGCCCGGCGATGGTGGCCTGGTTGCGCGCCAGCACGCGGAAGGTGCCCGCACCCACGGTGCCAATGCCGATCATGCCCACGCGCAGGGGGCGGGTGGCAGCAGGCATGGCCATGGTCGTGGCAATGCTGTGCTGTGCGGGCTGTAGGGACTGGACGGGATCGCGGTACATAAAGAGCTTCCTTCTCCGGGTTGCTGGCTGCCGGGCAGCCAAAAAACAAACGAACAAACAAAACAAAAACCCAGCTGCCAGAGCTGGGTTTCATTCGTTCATTCCGGGGAGGAGGGAGAGAGCGATCACCAGGTGGCTGCCGAAACGGCCACCTGCGCGTGCTCAGGTGGCCGCGGGGGTAATGGTGGTAATCATTCGTGCACCCATCGCCCGCGTGAACGCAGGCAGCATCATGCACATGCCCATGGGGGCAGCGGCAGCACGTGCGGTGTGGATGGAGGTGTACGACATGGCTGCCAGTGTAGCGGATTGGGCGTGGGGTGCGTCAAGGGGCGGTGTGGCGCAGGCGCTGCGCGATGCAGTTACGCCTCCCGTTCTGCCTCGGGCCACAGCTTCGGGAGGTAAAAGCGCAGCGCATGCTGCGGCACGCCAAAACGCAGCTTGCCGTGCGGCGAATCGGTCTCCAGCAGGCCGCGCTGCAGCAGTGCGCCGATCTGAGTGGTGGCCGTGCGATCGCCCAGCCCCAGCATCGCCTTGAAGTCCCGGCGCTCCAGGGCCCCCTGCGCCACGAACAGGTAATGCAGTGCGCGCAAGGACTCGGTGCGAACCCCCTGTTTGACCACATGCTCCTCGAACCCCAGGCAGGCCGCAATGCGGTCCTGTATGTCCTGCGGTGCGAGCAGGCCTGTCATCAACTGCACCTGTTCCAGGCACTGGGCCAGCACATAGTGCATCCACTCCTCCAGGCCCCGCGGTTCATGCGCTGCAGCCAGGTGGGCGCGGTAGGCATCCTGGCTGCGGGCGAACCCGCGCAGCGGCGACCACAGGCCATTGGTCAGGCCCAGGTGCCCCAGCACCAGATGGGTGTGCAGCCCGGCCACACGGCCACTGCCCTCGCGGAACGGTTGAATGCACACCAGGCGCTGGTGCGACGCGGCCATGGCCAGCACCGGCATGCCGCCCCCGTGGACGCCGCCGTAGCCATTTCCCCACTGTTCGAGCAACGCTCGTACTTTTGCGGGCCCGGATTGCAGCGCACCGGGCCGCAGCGTGGCGCCCCCTTTCAAGGCCCGGTCCGCCTCGGGCAAGCGCGCATACACATCCTGGTGGATATCGCACACCATTTGGGGCGACCACACCGTGCTGGCATCCCATTGCGGCCCCAGCACTTCCAGCTGGGCCTCGGTGGCCATGTGCGCCAGCGCCAGCCGCTGGCACCGGGCCTTTTCCGGATCGGCAGCCCGGTCGCCGCGCAGGGCCTGCTCGATCTCCAGCGGTTGCATTTTCAGACCCTCGAACTTTTGCGCGTAGTACGCATTCATCGCCCGCAGCAATCCGCGCAGCCCGCCCAGGGCCCCGGGCTGGCACAGGCCCGACAGCCGGTCGGCCCTGCGGACCAGGCCATGCGCCTGCTCCAACAAGGGCGCCAATCGGCGCGTTGTTGGCAGCAGGGGTTGCATCTGTGACGGGTGGGTGTACTGCGAAAAATATTGCGACTTCAAAAGCATCGCCAAGTCTATGACTTGAAAAGGCTTTCTTCAGGAAATGCGACCCATTTTGCGCATCTCGCTGCGGTATTTTTTTCGCAGTTCACTGCACAGATTGTGGTAGTGATCCAGGGTCGGTGCGCACCATGCGTATGGCATCGAAAGGGCAGCGCACCGTACACAGCGCGCAGCCCGTGCAGCCCGCCTCGTCGTGCAGCGTGGAGCGCTTGGGCCCCCAGGGCTTTGGCCCCTGCACCTGCAGCGACAGCACATGCGGTGGGCACACGCCTATGCACCAGCCGCAGCCGGTGCAGTGGTCGGTGTCGATGGCGGGCAGGGCCTTGCGTGGGGTGGGGCTCATGCGGGCAGTGTGCGCCTGCAACGCGCGTCCCACAAGGCACGCGGTACAGTGCCCCCATGAATGAAGAAACCATCACCCGCCACCTGTTGATCACCGGCCATGTGCAGGGCGTGAGCTACCGCTGGTCCATGGTCCAGGCCGCCGAGCGCCTGGGCGTGCAGGGCTGGGTGCGCAACCGCAGCGATGGCCGGGTGGAGGCCTGCGCCTGGGGCAGCCCGCAGGCGGTGCAGGCCCTCGTTGATTGGGCGGAGCAGGGGCCCGCGCAGGCGCGGGTGGACCGCGTGGTGGTGGGCAATGTGCCCGATGGCGGCGAAGCGCCGCAGGGCTTTACCCAGCACGAGACGGTCTAGAACAAAGCCTGTGTGGTGCCCTGGCCTGCTGACGGCAGTGCCAGCCCCAGCTGCTTGATCAGTTCCATCGCCCCCGCAGGCGCCCGCTCCTTCGCGCCGTTGATGAAGTACACGAACACGTCGCGCGGCCGCTCGCCGCCGGTCCAGCTGCGCACGCCCTGGGCCCACTGCGCAATCGCCTCGGGCGTGTAGCCCGTGGGCACGTCGGCCTGGCTGCGCATCAGCCGCAGGTAGGCAAAATCGGCCTGTGCATCGGCAATGGCCGGGAATTTCTCGGAATCGGTGTGCACCGGGACACAGCCGTACCTGCGCGCCAGTTCGATGAAGGCCGGCGTGGCAAAGCTCTCGTGCCGCACGTCCAGCACATGGCGCAGCGCGCGCCCGTCCACGGCCTTGGGCAGCAGCGCCAGAAAGGCCTCGAAATCCCCCGGATCGAATTGCTTGGTGGGCATGAACTGCCAGACGATGGGGCCGAGCTTGTCCTTGAGCTCGGAGATACCGCTGTCGACAAAGCGCGCGATCGAATCGCCCGCCTCGGCCAGGACGCGCCGGTTGGTCGCAAAGCGGTTGGCCTTGAGCGAGAACATGAACCCATCGGGCGTCTCGCCATGCCACTTGGCAAAGGTGGGCGGCTTGAAGGTGCTGTAGTAGGTGCCATTGACCTCGATGGCCGTGAGCTGGCGGCTGGCGTAGTGCAGCTCCTTGGCGTGCGACAGGCCCGCCGGGTAGAAGTTGTCGCGCCAGGGCTCGAAGGTCCAGCCGCCGATGCCGATGCGGATGTGTTGCTTGCTGATGCTGTTGGCGATTGCTTCCACGGCGTTCCCTGTCATGACGAGTCCACGGAAGGGGCACTGTACCAGGGCCTGTTACCGTCATTTTCGGGGTCGCGAAGGCCCGCCCTTGCTACCCCGGCAGTTCCACCCGCGCTTGCAGCCCCTCGCCACCATCGTCGCGCGGCGCCAGCACCAGGCGCCCGCCCAGCGCCTGGGCCAGCTCGTTCGCAATGGCCAGGCCCAGGCCCGTGCCGCCGGTGCCGCGGTTGCGCGAATCCTCCAGCCGCACATAGGGCTGCAGCACGGTGGCCAGGTCCGCCTGGGGTATGCCCGGGCCGCGGTCCAGCACGCGCACGCACCAGGGGCCCTGTGTTCCGGCTTCCACCGCCAGCTCGGCACTGCCCGCAAACTTGAGCGCGTTGTCCACCAGGTTGCACAGCAGCCGCCGCAGCGCCTGTGGGCGCGTGTCGCAAATGCCATCGGCCGCGTGCAGCACGCGCACCGGCATGCCCGCGTCGGCGTAGTCCATGGCCAGGCTTTCCACCAGCGCGCGCAGGTCCACGCGCTGCAGCGGCTCGCGCACGGCCTGGGGCGAGCGCGCATAGGCAATGCCCTCCTCCACCAGCGACTGCATCTCGGCCAGGTCGGCGTGCAGCCGGTCGCGCAGGGCCGTGTCGTCCAGCAGATCGGCGCGCAGCCGCAGGCGCGTGATGGGGGTCTGCAGGTCGTGCGACACCGCCGCCAGGATCTGCATGCGCTCCTGCAGGTGCGCCTGAATGCGTTGTTGCATGCGGTTGAAGGCCGCGGCCGCGCGCACCACCTCGCGCGGGCCGTCCTCGGCCATGGGGTTGGCCGGCTGCGCGGGGCCCAGCGCGTCGGCGGCGTCGGCCAGGGTGTTCAGCGGGCGCGTGGCCGCGCGCACGGCCCAGGCGCACAGACCCACCAGCACCACCAGCTGCAGCGCCAGGGCCGCCAGCACCCAGCGCGACACCTGCAGCCGCGGCTCGTCCATGTCCACCGCCAGTGGCGTGCCGTCGGCCAGGCGCAGCTGCAGCCGCAGCTCGGTGCCGGGCACTCCCGGGTCCACCACCTGCACCGTGCGGCCGGGCGGCAGCGCAGCGGCCACGGCGTCCGCCACCAGCAGTGCCAGGGCCGACTGGCTGGCGGGTACCGGCAGCGGCTCGGCCAGCACGAAGCGGTAGTTGCGCCTCGCCAGGCGCGTGAGCCACTGGCTGCGCTCTTCGGCGGGCAGGCGCTCCAGCACTGCCGCCGAGCTGGCCACGTCGCTCGCCAGGTAGCCCACCATGGCATTGCGCATGCTCATGCTGCGCTCGGTCACCGCCAGTATGAAGGTCAGCGCATGCGCCAGCGCCAGGCCCAGGGCCAGCACCAGCAGGATGCGCCCGAACAGCGAGCCCGGCCACCAGCGCATGCGACAGCCGCTTTTCACGCAGCCCCCGCTGCACCGCCCGCGGGCCCTGACTGCACCGTGGCGCAGAACACATAGCCCTCGTTGCGCACTGTCTTGATGTAGCGCGAGCCGCGCACGCCGTCGCCCAGGCGCTGGCGCACGCGGCTCACCAGCAGGTCGATGGAGCGGTCGAACACATCGGCATCGCGCCCCTGTGTCAGTTGCAGCAGCTGGTCGCGCGTGAGCACGCGCTGCGGGTGGTCCAGCAGCACGCGCAGCAGCCGGTATTCCGCACCCGACAGGGCCACCACCGCGCCGCTGGCATCGAGCAGGTGGCGCGCCGTGGTGTCCAGGCGCCAGTCGCCAAAGGCCAGTTCGCGCACCGGCTCGGTTGCGGCCAGGTTGGGCGGCAGCATGCGCGTGCGCCGCAGCACCGCGTGGATGCGCGCCAGCAGCTCGCGCGCGGCAAAGGGCTTGGTCACGTAGTCGTCGGCCCCCAGCTCCAGGCCCAGGATGCGGTCGGCCTCGTCGCTGCGCGCCGTCAGCATGATGATGGGCAGCACCGGCGCGCCCGGGCCGCGCAGCTCGCGGCACAGCGCAATGCCGTCGGTGCCGGGCAGCATCAGGTCCAGCACCAGGAGGTCGATGCGCGTGGCCGCCAGCACCGCGCGCATCTGCCGCCCGTCGGCCGCCACGCTCACCTGCAGGCCCTGCTTGCGCAGGTACTGGGCCGCCAGCTCGCGGATGCCGGCATCGTCGTCGACGATCAGTACGTGGTCTTCAGGCGGATGCTGTTGCTGCTGCATGGGGTCGATTCTCCAGGCAATGCGGGCGCGCCTGCAGCGGGTTTGTATCCCAACTTGTCGGCACGCAGGCGCGACACCTGCACACAACAAAAGCCCCCGGCAGGACAAATGCCCGATACCTGGGCTGGGTTCAATGCAGTCTTCCTGAACTTCATCACGAGGGCTCCTCCATGACACCGCAGTCTGCCACCGCCTTCCACTTGCTGGCCGCGCTGACCCTGTACGCCGCACTGCAGCCCGCCGGTGCCCAGCAGGCCGGCGCCGAAGCCCGAGCCCCGCTGGGCCGCTGGATCACCGAAAGCCGCAACCTCGAAGTGGAGATCGCCCCCTGCAACGCCGGCAGCCCCACCCTGTGCGGCAAGGTGGTGCGGGTCATGGCCAACCGCTCCATGGCAGGCCCCGGGCAGGCCGGCGAGTTCGCCGACAAGCGCCCCGCGCTGGGCATGACCATCCTCTCGGGCTTCAAGGAAAGCGGCGCCAACGAACACCAGGGCGAAATCTACAACCGCGAGAACGCCAAGACCTACAGCGCCACCCTCACCCCCGCCGGCACCGACCAGCTGCGCGTGCACGCCTACGTGGGTATCGCGCTGTTCGGCAAGACGCAGGTCTGGCGCCGTCCCCCGCCCGCAGGGCCTGCGCCCGCCATGGCCCTGCAATGACCATGCCGTGACCCTGCCTCTTCCGCGGGAGCCGCGCCCGTTCATTTTCCCCGTCGCCCCTCCTCCCCTGTCCAACCCTTTTCTTTCCCTGGAGATACCCACCATGCACCCTCCCCGCCGCGCCCTGTCGCTTGCCGTTGCCACGGCCCTCCTCGCCCTGGCCCAGGCCAGCCACGCGCAGCCTGTGTTGCCACCGCCCGACGCCACCGACCCCGTAGCGCTCAAGTTGATGCAGGGCTTTCCGCCCGCGCCCGACAAGCAGGTGCGGCTGGGTACCATCCTCAAGTACCCCAACGCCCGCTGGGCCCTGCACCACCTGCGCGAGCTGGGCCCCACCGCCAACATAGCGCGCGGCCCGGGCCCCGCAAGCGAACTGCAGGCCACGCCGCTCGAACTCGACGGCCTGCCCTTCCTTGACGACAAGGGCGCCAAGACCACGCTGGCCAACTGGCAAAAGGCCACCTATACCGACGGCCTGCTGGTCATCCACCAGGGCCGCGTGGTGTACGAGCGCCACTACGTCGGCAACCAGCCGCACGTGCCCCATGTGCTGTGGTCCATGAGCAAGTCGCTCACCGGCCTGCTGGCCACCGAGCTGATCCAGGAAGGCCTCATCGACCCTTCCGCCCTCGTCACCCGCTACCTGCCCGAGCTGGCCAGCAGCGCCTGGGCCGACGCCACCGTGCAGCAGACGCTGGACATGACCACCGGCGTCAAGTACGCCGAGGACTTTGCCGATCCCCAATCGGGCATCTTCCAGTACCTCATCGCCGCCGGCCTGGTGCCCGCGCCCGCCAACTATCCCGGTGCCAAGGCCATGCTCGACTACCTGCCCACCGTGCAGAAGGAAGGCGAGCACGGTAAGGGCTTCGCCTACAAGTCGGTGGACACCGAGGTCATCGGCTGGATCCTGCAGCGCGTCACCGGCAAGAGCTTTGCCACCCTGCTGTCCGAGCGCATCTGGACCCCGCTGGGAGCCGAGCAGGACGGCTACGTCTGGGCCGACCCCACCGGCGCGCAGTCCACCAGCGTGGGCATCAACGCTACGCTGCGCGACCTGGGCCGCCTGGGCGAAATGTTGCGCCGCAACGGCCACTTCAACAGCAAGCAGGTCATCTCCACCGCCACCGTGGCCGAGCTGCGCAAGGGCGCAGACCCCGAGAAGTTCAAGGCCTCCGGCCAGGCCATGCGCAACGGTTACTCGTACCACAACCACTGGTGGCTGCCGCACGACGTGGACGGCAGCTACGAGGCCAAGGGCCTGATGGGCCAGCACATCCACATCAACCCGGCCGCGCAACTGGTGGTGGTCAAGCTCTCGTCGCACCCCGTGCCCAACACGGCCTTCACGCACAGCTATGACCGCCTGGCGTTTGCCGCGTTGGCCGGTGCATTGAGATGAGCACCCCCTGAGGCGCTTCGCGCCTTCACCCCTCTCTCACCCGCTGCGCGAGTCGGGAGGGGGAGGCTCCCAGCGCACGCTAGCGAAGCGCCGCCTACGCGGCGTGGCGGCCCTTGCGCGGGAGCACTGGCTTTGGCCGCGCCAGTTGCATGCGCCGCCGGCGGCGCGCAGCGCAATGAACAACCGAACAGAACCGAGTCGCTGCACGCGCCACCTGCCCCGGCTTGGGGCTGCGTGCTGCCCAAAGAGACAACCTAAAAGGAGACCTCCCCCATGCACCCCCAACCCTGGCTGGCCAGCTACGGCACCATCCCCGCCCACATCAACGCCGACGCGCACCGCTCCGTCGTGCACCTGCTCGACGTGGCCATGCTGCGCTACGCCCACCACCCGGCATTCACCTGCCTGGGGCAGACTCTGACCTATGCCGACGTGGACCACCTCTCGCGCGCGTTCGCGGCCTACCTGCAGAACGTGCTGCAGGTGCGCAAGGGTGACCGCATCGCGGTGATGTGCCCCAACCTCCTGGCCTTCCCCATCGTGCTGCTGGGCATTGCCCGGGCCGGCGGTGTGCAGGTCAACGTGAACCCCCTGTACACCCCGCGCGAGCTGGAGCACCAGCTGCACGATGCCGGCGCCAAAGTCCTCGTCATCTATGCCGGCGCCACCGCCACGCTGGCGGCCATCCAGGGCCGGGTGGACCTGCACAGCATCGTTACCGTGGCGCCGGGCGACGGTAGCCCGGCAGCGCTGCCCGGCCCGCCGGTGGATGCTGGCCTGGCGCTGCCCACCACCGCGCTGGGCAAGGCCCTGGCACAGGGCGCTGGCCTGGCCTTCAAGCCCGTGCGGCTGGCGGGGGACGACCTGCTGTTTCTGCAGTACACCGGCGGCACCACGGGCTTGTCCAAGGGCGCCATGCTCACGCACCGCAACCTGGTGGCCAATGTGGAGCAGTTCAAGGCCTTCATGCCCGACGCCCTGCGCCCCGGGCAGGAGGCCATCGTCACGGCCATCCCGCTGTACCACATCTTCGCGCTGATGGTGAACTTGGTCACCTACTTCTCGGTGGGCGCGCACAACTGGCTGGTGCCCAACCCGCGCGACCTCGACGCCCTGATCGGCGTGATGAAGGCCGCGCGCCCCAGCGTGTTCATGGGCGTCAACACCTTGTACGCCGGCCTGGCCGCGCACCCGCGCACGCAGGAGGTCGATTTTTCCAACCTGCGGCTGGCGGGTGGCGGGGGCTCCGCCATCATCGCCTCGGTTTCCGCCCGGTGGCAGGCCCTCACGGGCCAGTTCATCCGCGAAGGCTACGGCCTCAGCGAGACCAGCCCCGTCGTCACCTTCAACCCCGCCTATGTCAGCGCGTTCACCGGCACCACCGGCCTGCCCCTGCCGTCGACCGAGGTGCAACTCCTCGACGACAACGACCAGCCGGTGCCCGTGGGCGCGGCGGGCGAGGTCTGCGTGAAGGGCCCGCAGGTCATGTCCGGCTACTGGCAAAAGCCCGAGGCCAATGCCGCCGCCTTCACGGCAGACGGGTACTTTCGCACAGGGGACGTGGGGCAAATGGACGAGCGCGGCTTTCTCAAGATCGTGGACCGCAAGAAGGACATGGTGCTCGTCTCGGGCTTCAACGTCTTCCCCAACGAAGTCGAGGCCGTGGCCACCGCCTGCCCCGGCGTGCTCGAATGTGCCTGCATCGGCGTGCCTGACGACAAGACCGGCGAGGCCCTGCGCCTGTACGTGGTGCGCATACCCGAGGTGCGCGTCAGCACACACGACATTGCCGAGCACTGCCGCCGGGAGCTCACCCCCTACAAGGTGCCCCGGCAGATCGTGTTTGTCGACGCCCTGCCCAAGTCCAGCGTGGGCAAGATTTTGCGGCGCGAGCTGCGCGATCTGGCTTGATGCCGCCTGCGCCCTGCCCCTGCGCCGGTCACTTCACCAGCGTGGCTGTGAGCGTGATCTCCGGCACCGCGGCCAGTGCCTTCGACAGCGGGCAGTTGGCCTTGGCTTCGGCCGCCAGCTTTTGAAAAGCTGCTTCCTCCATGCCAGGCACCTTGGCCTTGAGCGTGAGCGCAATGCGGTCGATGACAAAGCCATCGCCCTCCTTGGTCAGCCGTACCGCGGCCGTGGTGTCGATCACCTCGGTGGCAATGCCCGCCTTCTCGGCTGCAAACGCAAACGCCATGGTGAAGCATGAGGCATGCGCCGCCCCCACGATCTCCTCGGGGTTGGTGCCCTTGCGGTCATCGCCAAAGCGGCTGCCAAAGCCATAGGGGTGCTTGTCGAGCGCGCCGGTTTCGGTGCTCACCTGGCCCTGGCCGGTCTTGCCCGCACCTTCCCAATGAACGCTGGCTTTCTTTTCAGACATGGTTTGGCTCCTGTAAATGCAAAGGGTCTATCGGACCATGCCCGGGCCGATCGGCCGGTCAGATACGGCGGGCAAAGTGGGTGCGCAATGTCCTACAGGCGAGTACCGGCGCGCAATGAGAGAAGGGCCCTTGCGGGCCCTTCGATGGATGGAAGTAGCCTGCCCTGGTCTTATCAGGGCGCGCTCAGCACCTGCTGGCGCTTGGTCTCGTACTCACCCGACGAAATCAGGTTGGCATCGCGCATTTGCTTGAGCCACTGCAGGCGCGATTCCTTCTTGCTGGCGGGCATGGGCGCGGCGGCGGCAGCCGTTGCTGCAGGTGCCGGCTGGGCAGGGCTTGCCACGGCCACAGTAGCGGCGGTGGGCACGCTTTGCGCTGCAGGGGCTGCTGCTGGTGCTTGCGGGGCGACACGTGCCACTGGCTTGGAGTCGGGCACGAACGGCATCGACACCGTGGCGGTTGCCGGGGCTGACGCAGGCCTTAGCGCAGGCGCCGGGACGGGGGCT
Organism: Pseudomonadota bacterium; assembly: GCA_040387235.1. Classification (GTDB taxonomy): domain Bacteria; phylum Pseudomonadota; class Gammaproteobacteria; order Burkholderiales; family Burkholderiaceae_C; genus Acidovorax. The sequence goes on along the minus strand of JAZKEE010000109.1, from coordinate 3,594 downwards.
GCGGGGGCAGCAGCTGGGGCCGCAGACAGGGCCGTGGACGTGGGTGCTGCCGCCGAGGGCACGGGCGTTGCAACGGCCGGCGCCATGGCCTGCGACGGTATTGCTGCTCCGGGGAACATCTGCGTTGCGAGCATCTGCACGCACTCCTGCGCAATCAGTTCAAGCTCCCTTTTCGCGACCGCTGCCTGGTCAGCCCAGAGCTCGTCATAAGTGGGCGCCTTGCTGTTGGCCTCAGGCGTGCGACGGCAAACCCCTTGCGCGACGACGGCTTGGGTGTCTACATTGATCAGCCGTGCTATCCCCCAATAGTTGACCCGGTAACGCCCCCAAACCGTCGGAATGTAGGCGGCGTTCCAATTGGTTGTCTCTACATCGAGTACAAACTTTGCCTTGCCTTTGCCAGCGGCTGCGATCTGCTGGGCATCGACGACGGTCGTTGCTATGGCGGGAGCTACAAGGCGCGTGCCCTGATGGCTCTCCAACACCCTCGCCAGACCGAGGGAGATGGGTACGGCCGGATCTTCCAGGTTGTGATCTGCAACCAGCTTGTTGCCTGCATTGATCATAGTCAGCCAACCGAGCAGTCCGCCCACCATGGCTGAGCTGGGCGTGCGCATGGCAAAGTCAAACTTCTCCCGGGCGGTCGAGGCCAGGGTTTGGTTCTTCAGGCTCTCCAGCTGCTTGCCTTCAATGGCCTGTGGAGTGATGGTGCCACAACCCACCAGGGCCAGCACGGTGGTGCCCAGGGCGAGGGCACTCAAGAATCTTGTCAAACGCATGGGTATTGATCTAAGTATCGGGGTCGCTGAAGTGCCGCGCGCAGGCAGCCGAACCCCTGGGGGTCCTCCTGCCCGGCGGAAACGCTGGCTTGAAAGATCGGTTGATCGATAGACCGATCAGGGCGCGCTCAGCACCTGCTGGCGCTTGGTCTCGTACTCACCCGACGAGATCAGGTTGGAATCGCGCATCTGCTTGAGCCATTGCAGGCGCGATTCTTTCTTGCTGGCAGATGTGGGCGCTGCGGCGGCAGCCGTTGCTGCGGGTGCGGGCTGGGCAGGGCTCACCACGGGCACCGTGGCGGTGGTGGGCACGCTTTGCGCTGCAAGGGCTGCTGCTGGTGCTGGCGAGGCGACACGGCCCACCGGCTTGGAGTCGGGCACGAACGGCATCGACATCGCGGCGGTTGCCGTGGCTGACGCAGGCCTTGGGCCTGCTGCTGCAGGGCGTGCCACCGGTGCGGGTGCCGGCGCCTCCGGCGGGCTGCCAGCTGCCGGGGCGACGCCAAACGCGCTGGGGCGCACCTTGGTGGTCAGCAGGCGGCTGGCGAGCACGCCCTTTTGGCCCTGGGCCTCGTTCACCAGCGACACCTGGGCGCGCGCCGTGCCCGAGCCCATGCTCATCGTGACCTTCTGCCACACGTAGTAGCTCTTGCCGGCCTCGGCATCGACAGTCACCGTGGAGGTGTTGTCGGCCGACGAAACCACGGTGTAGCTGCCCGGTGCCACCTCCAGCTGGTAGTAGGTGCGGGCGTTGGTCTTGCCCAGCGACTGGTTGTTAACGCTGACCGTCATCGGGGCCGATGCGCCGGTCATCTCGCTGCGGTAGATGTAGAGCGAAGCCGTCTGGGCCTGGGGCGTGAACTGCTTGGCCTTCTGGTCGGCATCCGGCGTGGCCCGGGGCGCGGTGCAGCCCACCAGGGCCAGCGCGGCGGTGCTCAAAACCAGCGCGCAGAGGTTTTTCGTCGTCAAGAAACGCATGATGGATGTTGGACTCGGTGTTGGGTGGTACTGCGCTCCCCACGCAGGCGGGCATACCCGCCCGCGCACTCTAGCATCGGGTTGCAACTGCTTACAGCGGGGCGCAGCAACTTAGGTGCGTGTACCTATGGGCTGTGCGGCGGGCGCAACACACCCACCTCTTGGCGATTGACGGGGCCCTTCAGGCAGGGCGTATTTGCGCCAGCCACAGCCCCGGCGCCATGCCCACCTGGCCTTTGAAGCGCCGCGTCAGGTGGCTCTGGTCGGCAAAGCCGCAGGCCGCCGCCACATCGGCCACCGCGCTGCCCTGCCGCAGGGCGGCCTGCGCCTGGCGAATGCGCACCATGTTCAGGTAGGCGTGCGGCGCCATGCCATAGGTGGCGGTAAACGCCCGGGTCAGGTGCGCGCGCGACAGGCCGGCCTGCGTGGCCAGGGCCTGCACCGTCACGTCGTCGGCAAAGTGCGCGTCCAGGTACTCGCGCACCAGGGCCATGCGCTGGCGGCCTGCGTCCACCCCCGTGGCCGCCCAAGGCCGCCGCAGCTCGCCATGCCGGCCCAGCAGCGCCACCATGGCCGCGGCCGTGCGCTCCTCGCCGTGCAGCGACTCCTGCCGCTCGGCCACCGCCGCCACGGCCTGCTGCAGCAGCAGCGCGCCCTCTGGGTCGTGCACCAGCGGCGCCTTGAAGTAGCGGGTGGCCATGCGGTTGCCATCACCGCCACCACCCGCTGCGTCGCGGTCGCCCATCCACGCATGCACCAACGCCGCATCCACGTACAGCATGGAATAGCCAAACCCCGCCTCCGTGCCGCGGCTGCCGTCGTGCGGCTCATCGGGGTTGAACAAAATCACATCGCCCGCCAGGCTGGCATGGCGCGCACCCCGGCAGGCAAAGGTCTGCACCCCCGAGCGCGTGACGCCAATCGAATACGTCTCGTGGCTGTGCCGCTCGAACCGGTGCTGCGTGAAATGCGCGTTGAACAGCGTCACCCCGCCCGAGGCCAGCGGCCGCATCTCGGCCCAGTCGCGCGGGCTGGGCGACGCGGGAGACAAAGAGGAAGAGGAGGAGCTTGGGTCCCCGGCATGCATGCAACAAATGTACAAGACCGCCCCGCGCCCGGTGGAGACACTTCAGGCAACCCGCCCATCCACGCGGTAATGCAACCAAAAAAGCCACCCCATGCCTGACACCAACCATACTCCCACCGCCGTCCCCGCCATCGACCTGGCCCACAAGCTCACCCAGTTCACCGAGCACTGGGCCCCACGCACCGTGGCCGAGTTCAACGGCCACGACATCATGGTCGCCAAGATCGAGGGCGAGTACCAGTGGCACAGCCACCCCGACACCGACGACTTCTTCCTGGTGCTGCAAGGCACTGTGGAGATCGACCTGCCCGGCGGCGCCATGGTCACCTTGCACCCGGGCCAGCTCTACGTGGTGCCAAGGGGCGTGCAGCACCGCCCGCGCGCCAGTGCCGAGGCGCATATCCTGCTGATCGAATCGACCGGCACGCCCAACAGCGGCGATGCAGCCACGGCCGCGCCGCGCAGGGTGTTGTAGCTAGGCCCTGCCCTCTGGCACGGCATTGGGCCGTTTGCCTACGCCACGCCAGCGTGGGTGCATGGACCATGGAGTTCCACCCGACATCATTAGGAGCACACCATGGCCCGAGACAACACCACCATCAACCACGACCTCAACCCCGATCCCATCACCGGCGCACCCGGTGCCCACCCAGTCGGCACCGGCATCGGTGCGGCGGGCGGTGCGGTCACCGGCGCGGCAGCCGGCTCCCTGGGCGGCCCCATCGGCACCGCAGTGGGGGCCGTGGTCGG
>JAZKEE010000108.1:10087-90126 GCA_040387235.1 Pseudomonadota bacterium | reverse complement strand
CGGTGGTGGGCGAGGAGTTCACCACCGACAAGGCCACGGACTTCATGGCCATCCTGACCGCCATCAAGAACAAGAAGCCCGACGCCATCTTCTACGGCGGCCTCGATGCCCAGGCCGGCCCCATGCTGCGCCAGATGGAGCAGCTGGGCCTGGGCAACGTGAAGTTCTTCGGCGGCGACGCGCTGTGCACCGAAAAGCTGCCCGAGCTGGCCGGCAAGACGCCTGCCCTCAAGAACGTGACCTGTGCCACGGGCGGCGCCTCGGTCGCCAAGATGCAGGGCGGTGCCGACTGGAAGAAGCGCTACGACGCCAAGTTCCCTGGCCAGTTCCAGATCTACAGCCCCTACGCGTACGATGCCGCCATGGTGCTGGCCGATGCGATGAAGCGCGCCAACTCGGTGGACCCCAAGGTCTACATCCCCTTCATCGGCAAGACCGAATACAAGGGCGTGACGGCGAACATCGCCTTCACCAGCAAGGGCGAGCTCACGACCCCTGCCGTGACGCTGTACACCTACAAGGACGGCAGCCGCGTTGCATTGAACTGATCCCTCAGGGCTCGGTTCCGGCCCGCCCGGCGCGCAAGGCGCCCGGGCTGGTGCCGTAGTACTGGCGGAACAGCCGCGCCAGGCTGCTGGCATTGCCCAGGCCGACTTCGTCGGCAATGGCGGCCAGGCTGTGGTGCGAATTGGTCACGCGCCAGTGCGCGTGCTCCATGCGCATCTTCGTCCAGTGGTCGTGGGCGCTCATGCCCATCTGCTCGGTGAACAGCCGGTCCAGCTGCCGGCGGCCGATGCCGATGCGCTCGGCCAGGTCGGCCACGGTCAGGCCGTCGGCCAGGGAGCTGCGCATCAGCGCCACCGCGCGCGCCAGGTGGCGGGTGAGGTCGGGCCCGCCACCCTCCATCGACTGCAGGTGGTGGCCCTGGTGGCGGGGCGCGTCCACCAGCATGTCGGCCAGGCCCTTGAACGCGCGCACCCGGCCGCAGTGGCGTGAGAGCAGCTCCACCGCCATGTCGATGGCGGCCGTGCCGCCCGCGCAGGTGATGCGGTCGCGGTCAAAGCAATAGATCTGCTCGCTGGCCACCGCGATGCGCGGAAAGGCGTGGCGGAACTCGGCCACATGGCGCCAGTGCAGGGCCACGCGGTGGCCCTTGAGCAGGCCCGCCTCGGCCAGCAGAAAGCTGGCGTTGTCGATGGCCACCAGCGGCAGGCCGCGCGCCGCTGCCTTGCGCAGCACCGGGCCATAGGCCTGCACGTACCCGCGCGAGGCCTGCACCGTGCGGCTGCCAAAGACCACCAGGTAGTCGAACGCCGCCAGGTCCACCGCACCGGCCGTGGTGTCCATGTTCACCTGCACGGCGCTGCTGGAGGCCACGGGCGCAGCGTCGATGCCGAGCAGGGTCCATGCGCAGTAGCGCTGGCGGCTGTGGTCCTCGTCATCGGCCGAAAAGCGCAACTTGTCCAGAAAGGCGCCAAAGGGCAGCAGGGCGAAGTCGGGCAGCGGCAGCAGCAACAGGCGAACGTCGGGGCGGGGCAGGGGACTTGGGGTGCTCATGCGGGTGTCCAGTTTGGTATGGATGTTAGCCAATTTGGATGCAGCGCATGCCGCCGTACGCCCCTAGACTGCAGGCCATGTTTGGAGAGATGGTGCTGCAATGGAACTGAAAATCTGGCTGGTCTACCTGCTCGCGGTCATCGGCCTGTCGCTGACCCCGGGGCCCAACAGCCTGCTGGTGCTGGCCCATGGGGCGATGCACGGGCGGGCCCGCACGCTGTGGACCATTGGTGGGGGCGCGGTGGGTTTTGTGGCCTTGATCGGCCTGTCCATGCTGGGCATCGGTGCGCTGCTGCAGTCGTCGGCCCATGCGCTCACGGTGATGAAGTGGGTGGGCGGCGCCTACCTGGTGTGGCTGGGCATCCAGCTGTGGCGTGCGCCGGCCATGCAGCTGGAGGCCTTGCCGAGTGCCCAGGGCGAGCGGTCGGTCACCGGCGGCAGGCTGTTCCGCCAGGGGCTGCTGGCGGCCATCTCCAACCCCAAGGTGCTGCTGTTCTACGGTGCGTTCCTGCCGCAGTTCATCGTGCCGGGGCGTGACCTGTGGCTGCAGTTCGTCGTCATGGCGGGCACTTTCGCAACGGTCGAGTGCCTGGTGGAGTTCGGCCTGGCGAGCCTGGCGCACCGCATCCGCCCCTGGCTGCAGCGCACGGGGCGCAAGTTCAACCGCTCCTGTGGGGCCTTGTTCGGGCTGATGGGGGCTGCGTTGCCGATGACGCATTGACCGCCTTCACCGCCGTCCCGGTTTACAGTGCGGGCTGCACAGTAAAACAAGCGGCTGACAAAACTCAGCGAAGCGGTTTTGGCCGGGCGCTGCGTCGCGGGCAGTACGGTAGTACGACAAGACGCAGTAACGACGCCAGAAGAGTTTTGTCAGTCGCGTACCGGGAGCAGGGAATGCGTGGATTGTTTGGTTTGGTGGGGCTGGTCGTGGTGCTGGCCATCGTGGGCATCATCGCCAAGAAGCAGTTGTCTGCCACGCGCGCGCCTGCTGCAGCGTTGCAGCAGGTGCCCATTGCGGGCACGGGTGCATCGGCGCCGGTGATCAACCCCACGGGCAATGTGCGCGAGCAAAGCCAGCAGGTGCAGCAGCAAGTCCAGCAGCAACTCGATGACATCATGAAGCAGCGCGCGCAGGCCCTCCCGGACGCTGACAAGTGACGGTGGTGGCCGTGGTGCTCACCGACGATGACGGCATGCGCCTGGCGCTGGCCGAGGCGCGGGCCGCCGCCGATGCGGGCGAGGTGCCCGTGGGCGCAGTGGTCGTCAAGGATGGCCACGTGATCGCCACCGGCCGCAATGCCCCGGTGCAGGCCAACGACCCCACCGCCCATGCCGAGATCGTGGCGCTGCGCGCCGCGGCGCAGCACCTGGGCAACTACCGGCTCGACGGCTGCACCCTTTACGTCACGCTGGAGCCCTGCGCCATGTGCAGCGGTGCCATGCTGCATGCGCGGCTGGCGCGCGTGGTGTTTGGCGCCACGGAGCCCAAGACGGGGGCCGCGGGCTCGGTGCTGGACCTGTTTGGGCACACGGCCATCAACCACCAGACGGGCGTGCAGGGCGGGGTGCTCGCCGCCGAATGCAGCGCACTGCTGACCGGCTTTTTCGGCGCCCGGCGCAGCCAGCAGCGTGCCGATGCGTTGGCTCGCCACCCGCTGCGCGACGACGCGCTGCGCACGCCCGACGCGGCCTTTGCCGACCTGCCCGGCTACCCCTGGGCGCCGCACTACGTGAGCGACCTGCCCAGCCTGGCCGGCCTGCGCCTGCACTACCTGGATGAAGGCCCGCACGACGCGCCGCGCACCTGGCTGTGCCTGCATGGCAACCCCGCGTGGAGCTACCTGTACCGCCACATGCTGCCCGTCTGGCTGGCGGCGGGCGACCGCGTGGTGGCGCCGGACCTGATCGGCTTTGGCAAGAGCGACAAGCCCAAGAAGGAGGTTGCGCACCGCTTCGAATGGCACCGCCAGGTGCTGCTGGAGCTGGTGGAGCGGCTCGACCTGCAGCGCACCGTGCTGGTGGTGCAGGACTGGGGCGGCATTCTGGGCCTGACCCTGCCCATGGAATGCCCGGAGCGCTTTGGCGGCCTGCTGGTGATGAACACGCTGCTCGCCACGGGCGATGTGCCGCTGCCGCAGGGCTTTGTGGACTGGCGTGCCATGTGCCGCGACAAGCCTTTGTTCGGCGTGGGCCGGCTGCTGGGGCGCGGCAATCCGCAGCTCTCGCCGGCCGAGTGCGCGGCGTACGACGCGCCGTTCCCGGACAAGGGCTACCGTGCCGCGCTGCGTGCCTTCCCGGAGCGTGTGCCTGCAGGGCCCGGTGACCCGGGGGCCGCACTCTCGCGCCAGGCGCGTAGTTTCTGGCAGCAGCAATGGCAGGGCCGGAGCCTGATGGTGGTGGGCGCGCAGGACCCGGTGCTGGGCCTGGCGACCATGCAGGCGCTGCAGCACGACATCCGCCGCTGCCCCGAACCGGTGGTTCTGCCGCAGGCCGGGCACTTCGTGCAGGAGCATGGGCGGGCCATTGCGCAGCAGGCTGTGGAATACTTCGCACCCTGACCGCACGCCAGTGCCGCTTTTTGCGGCCCGCCAGCGGCATTCCATTCCACGGAGCAGGCCTGCCGACCGGCCTGAACGCTTTGCACAACGATCACGATCACCACCACCATCACGACCACGCCGATTGCGACCATGACCATGGTCCCAAGCACATCTATATCTACTCGCCGTCCAGCGCCGTGCGCGACAAGGCGGCTTTCAAGCGCGGCATTGCCCGCCTGAAGGCCCTGGGCCACGAGGTGGAGGTGGATGCGGACGCCCTGGCCAGCCACACGCGCTTTGCCGGCGACGACGAAACCCGCCTGGCCGCCATTCACCGCGCGGCCGCCAGCGGCGCGCATGTGGCGCTGATCTCGCGCGGGGGCTATGGGCTGTCGCGCATCCTCCCGGGCATCCGCTACAAGGCAGTGGCCAAGGCCATCGACAAGGGCATGAAGTTCGTCGGCCTGAGCGACTTCACGGCCTTCCAGAACGCGCTGCTGGCACAGACCGGCGCCGTCAGCTGGGCTGGCCCGGCCCTGGGAGCCGACTTTGGCGCGGCCGGCGAGCCCGACGACATCATGGAAGCCTGCTTCGACGACCTCCTGACTGGCCACGGCGAAGGCACGGGCTGGCGCATGCACCGCGAAAAGCCCCATGCCACCACCGGCAAGCCGGCCGTGCCCGACATCTATGTGAAGAGCGCCCAGCTGTGGGGCGGCAACCTGGCGGTGCTGGCATCGCTGGTGGGAACGCCCTATCTGCCCAGCGTGAAGGGGGGCATCCTGTTCCTGGAGGATGTGAATGAGCACCCTTACCGCATCGAGCGCCTGCTGACGCAGTTGCTGCACGCCGGCGTGCTGGCGCAGCAGAAGGCCGTGGTGTTGGGCCAGTTCACCCAGTTCAAGCTGGTGCCCCACGACAAGGGCTACAAGCTGCAGTCGGTGGTGGACTGGCTGCGCGGCCAGATCAAGGCGCCGGTGCTCACCAACCTGCCGTTCGGCCACGTGGAGACCAAGGTGCTGCTGCCCGTGGGGGCCACGGTGTCACTGTCGGTGGAAGAGCGCGACGCGCTGATTTATTGGGGGCACCTGTAGGCCCTGCACAAAGGCGCCGCGCGCCGCAGGGGCTTGCCGCTCAGGATGCCGACGACGCGCGTGCCACGGGCGTACCCAGGGCGCGCGGCAACAGGCCCTGGAACAGGAGTGTCACCTGCGCGATGACGTTTTTGGCAGATGGCTCGCCCTGCAAGGGGACCAGGGTGCTCTGCAGGTCGGTGCGCAAATACCACAGGGCCTCGATGTCCCCCGCGTAGCGCAGGCGGATATTCATGCGTGCCACCTCGCAGCCGGAGAAGCCGGACAGGCTGCTGATCATGGCGCGGCGCACTTCTTCCAGCTGCTGGTCACGCACCCATGCCGTCGACGCAGGCGCGTCACGGCCAATGAGGCCGTGCAGGCTGCTGCCGCGTACATAGGGTTTGTTCCAGCGCATGGAATGGTTCTTCACCATAAATAGGTAACAAGGCTCAAGGTACGTGGCCGACTGTGCAAATGCAAGGGGGCCGCTCCCGCTTTTTGCATAAAGCCAACAGGCCTTGATAGCTTTTTGCAAACAATTGCAAATTTCGATCGATTTCAAAACGTAGTATTAATGGACTAAGCAGGACTCATGCCCACTCCCATGAGCGGTGGGTCCATGCGCCTACAACTGCTTGCAAAGCGGTGCCAGCCTTGCGCATCGGAGAAGAACGGGCGCGCCTGGCGCTCGTTCGGGAGGAGCGGCCAGGCCGTGCGCGAGGACCTCGTCCCGGGTTGCCTCCAGGCCCGCCCGCTGCCACGGGCGCCAAGCAATCCCGGGGCGCTTGAACTAAACTGGTTCACATGATGTTACCTGCGCGTACGCTCCCATGACGGTTCTATCGACGGTGGTCTTTGCCGACATTTCTGGAAGTACGTCGCTGTACGAGACGATGGGGAACGAGCGGGCCACCGAGGCGGTGACGCAGTTGACCCAATGGATTGCCGACACCATCGAAGGCAATGCCGGCCGCGTCGTCAAGAAGCTGGGCGATGGCGTTCTGGGCATCTTTGGCGATGCGGCCGGTGCCGTCTCTGCCATGGCCGAGATGCAGCGCATGCACCTGGTCCGGCTGGACCGCTGGCCCCATCCCCTGCGCATGGACATCCGCGTGGGTGTGGCCAGTGGCGAGGTGGTGGACGTCGATGGCGATTGCTATGGCGACGCCGTGAACGTGGCCTCGCGCCTGTGCGAGCGGGCAGGCCCGTCCGAGATCTGGGCCACCGAGACGGCCGTGCTGCTGGCGGGTGCCGCGGCCTCGGTCTGGTACCGCAAGCTCGGCGTGATGGAAATCCGCGGCAAGGCCGAGACCCTGATGCTCTACCAGGTGGAGTGGCGCCAGGACGAGGAGCCCGACTCGCTCACCATGCAGTCGGCGCTGGTCAGCAATTTCTCGCCGGTGGATTCCATCCTGGGGCAGATCCAGTTCTCCTGGCATGGGGTGGACCTTTCATTCAGTTCTGCCGATGCCCCGGTGCACGTGGGCCGGGCCACCGAGATGCAGCTGCGCATCAACGACCCCCGGGTTTCGCGCCTGCACGCCCGCATCGACTGGCGCAACAGCGGCTTCGTGCTGACCGACATGAGCAGCTTCGGCACCTGGGTGCGCTTTGAAGGCAGCGACTCGCCCGTGCGCCTGCGCCGCGACGCCTGCATCCTGCACGGCACGGGAGATATTGCGCTGGGCGTTTCTTTCAGCGAGCCCACAGCGCCCAAGATGCGCTTCCAGGTGGTCGGCGGCAACGTGCATCTGGGTTGACTCTCTGAGTCGCTTCGCGCGGCCTTCGCGGCGCCGCAGCCCTTGCGGGGGGCACCGGCTTGGAGCGCGCCAGTTTTCGAGGGCCGCCCTCGCGCGCAGCGCTGACACGTTCTGACACAATGCCCGGCGACAAGACCAAGGCAAGACCGAGACAAGACAGGACGAAACGATATGGCGTGGATCAAGAAAACGGCCGTGGGCCTGGTGGCTGCTGCCTTGCTGGTGGGGGCAGGGGCCGCCATCTATGTGCAGCGCACCTTTGCCGTGGTGGATGGCAAGATCCAGGTCGCCGGCCTGGCCCAACCCGTGAGCGTGCAGCGCGACGGCGCTGACGTGACGCACATCGGCGCGCAGAGCCCGCAGGACGCCTGGTTCGCGATGGGCTATGTGCACGCGCAGGAGCGCACCTGGCAGCTGGAGTTCAACCGCCGCGTGATGCATGGCCAGCTCTCCGAGGTGTTTGGCGAAGCCACGCTGGAGACCGACAAGCTGATGCGCTCGCTGGACATCATGGGCACGGCGCGCAAGCAGTACGCCGGCCTGCCCCTGTATGCGCGCGAGGCGCTGCAGGCCTACAGCAAGGGCATCCATGCCTTCCACAAGGACCGTCCACAGGCGTTGCCGCCAGAATTCCTGGTGCTGGGCGCCAAGCCCGGCGGCGAGGCCGGCGCCGTCTGGGAGCCCGAGGACAGCGTGGGCTGGGCGGTGATGATGGCCCTGGACCTGGGTGGCAACTGGGGCAATGAATTCACGCGCCTGTCCGTGGCGCGCACGCTCGACACCGAGCGTCTGTGGCAACTGATGCCCCCATACCCCGGCGAGCCGCCGGCCGCTACGGCCGACCTGGCCGCGCTGTACCGGCAACTGGGTGTCTACCGCGGCGAAGCGGCCCCCAGTGCGGAACTGGCGCGCGGCGCCGCGCTGCTGGCCCGAAAGCCCGAGGCCGCCGCGGCAGAGCAGGGCGGTGGCCTGATCTCGCGCGAGATCAGCGCCGGGATGCTCGCCTGGGCCGATGAGCTCACGCGCAATGCCGGCACCAACGACGGCAAGGGCAGCAACAACTGGGTGCTCGCCGGTTCGCACACCGAAAGCGGCAAGCCTTTGCTGGCCAACGATCCCCACCTCTCCCTGAGCGCCCCGGCCATCTGGTACTACGCGCGCCTGCAGGCGCCGGCCGGCAAGGCCTCCGATGGATCGCCGATTGCCGCCATCGACGCCATGGGCGCGACCCTGCCGGGCCTGCCCTTCGTGGTGCTCGGCCGCACGGCCAGCGTGGCCTGGGGCTTCACCAACACCAGCCCCGACGTGCAGGACCTGTACCTGGAGCAGATCCATCCGGCCGATGCCACGCAGTACCGCACGCCCGATGGCTGGGCGCCGTTCGCGGTGCGCAAGGAAGTCATCCGCGTCAAGGGCAAGCCCGACGTGGAGATCGCACTGCGCAGCACCCGCCATGGACCGGTGATCAGCGATGCGCAGAAATCGCACGCCGACGTGCTGGACCTGAAAAAGTACGTGCTGGCCTTGCGCTGGACGGCGCTGGAGGCCGACAACCAGACCGTGCTGGCCGGGCTGATGGTCAACCAGGCCACGTCGGTGCAGGACCTGTTCGCCGCCTTCGAGCACCACCATTCGCCCATGCAGAGCGTGGTGGCGGCCGATGTGAACGGGCGCATCCGCTTCCAGGCCATGGGCCGCGTGCCCGTGCGCGCGCCGGACAACGACATCCGCGGCGTGGCGCCGTCGCCCGGCTGGGAGGCGCGCTACGACTGGAAGGGCTGGCTGCCGCTGGACCAGACCCCGCAGGACGAGGGCGCCAAGGGCTGGATTGCCACCGCCAACCAACGCGTCACGCCGCCGGGCTACCCGCACTACCTGACGCAGGACTGGGTGCTGCCCTACCGCTACGAGCGCATTGCCCAGCTGATCGAGGCACGCCCAAAGCACACCGCGGCCAGCCTGCAGGCCATCCAGCTCGACACGACCTCACTGGCCACGCGGCACTTGCTGCCCCATCTGCAGCAAGCGCAGTCCAGCCACCCGCTGGCGGGCAAGGCGCAGGGCCTGCTCAAGGACTTCGATGGCGTGATGGACGCAGGCCGCGCCGCGCCGCTGGTGTTTGCCGCCTGGGCCGACGAGCTGACACGCGGCGTGATCATTGCGCGCATTGGCGAGGCACGCTTTGCCGCCACCTATGGCAAGCGCGACTACCGCGCCGGCATCGAAGGCATTTTGCAGCGCAACGACACCTGGTGGTGCCAGCCCTCCACCTGCGCGGAGCAGTCCGGCGCCGCCCTGGGCCGTGCACTCGATCGCCTGCAGGCGGCCTACGGCGCCGATCCAGCCCGGTGGCGCTGGGGCGATGCCCACCCTGCGGTCAGTGGCCACCGGCCGTTCGGCAACGTGGCGGTGCTGGCGCGCTACTTCGATGTGAGCGTGCCCTCGAACGGCGATGGGTACACCGTGAACGTGGGCCAGTACAACGCGGGCGATGCCAAGGGCCCGTTCGCCAACCGCCACGCCGCATCGCTGCGCGCCATCTACGACCTGGCGGACCTGGAAAAATCGACCTTCATCTACCAGACGGGGCAAAGCGGCCTGGTCTTCTCGCCGCGCTACCGCGATATGGCAGGCGACTGGGCAGGCTCGGGCAACCGGCTTCTGCAGCTGCACCCCGCGCGTTTTGCCCACACCCTGACACTGGCGCCCGCCCGCTGACCACGAAGATACCGAGGATTCCCATGGGTTTCGTACCGTTGATCGAAGTGACCCGGGGCGCCCTGGTCGAATGCCAGCACTGGGGCGCCGTGGCCGTGGCCAACCGCGAGGGCAGGCTGCTCGCGCAGGTGGGCGATCCGCAGTCGGTGGTGTTCACGCGCTCCACCATCAAGGCCTTCCAGGCCTTGCCCTTCATGCAGTCGGGCGGTGCCCGTGCGCTCGGCTGGGGCCCGGCCGACCTGGCGCTGCTGTGCGCCAGCCACAACGGCGAGCCCATGCACGTGGCGCAGGTGGAGCGCATGCTGGCCAGTGTGGGCCAGGACTACCACGCGCTGCGCTGCGGCTGCCACCGGCCGCTGTTTGCCGAGCTGGGCCTCGGTTCCCTTCCCGCGGACTTCGTGCCCGACGAGCGCCACAACAACTGCAGCGGCAAGCATGCCGGCTTCGTCGCCTACTGCGTGCAGCAGGGTTTGCCGCTCGACGACCACCTGGACCCCGGCCACCCGCTGCAGGCGGCTATCCGTGGCTATGTGGCCCAGGCCGTGGGTTTGGAGGTGAATGACCTGGCCGCCGGTACCGACGGCTGCTCGGCCCCCAACTACGCCCTGCCGCTGGCCAACCTGGCGCGCGGCTATGCGCGCCTGGCCGGCGGTGCGCCGGACACGGATCTGGACGAGAGCCTCACGGCGCTGGCCGATGCCATGGTGGCGCGGCCCGAGCTGGGCTCCGGCACGGGGCGGCACGACCTCGACTTCATGCGCGCGGGGGCAGGGGACTGGGTCTCCAAGACGGGCGCCGACGGCGTGCAGGTGGTGGGCAGCCGCAGCCGGGGCGAGGCCTTCGCGCTCAAGGTCATGGACGGCAGCATGCTCGCCCAGGTGGCGGCTGCGGTGGAAGTCATGGACCAGCTCGGCTGGCTCAGCGACGCCCAGCGCGCTGCGCTGGCGCCCCGGCGCTCGGCGCGCCTGGTCAATCCGAAGGGGATCGAGGTGGGTACCCGCCGGCCGGTGTTCCAGCTCGGCTCTTCACTTGCCTGACCGCGAGGCTCAGGACGGCAGGGGGTAGGCCGCGTCCGCCGCCGGGAAGAAGGCGGCGAACGGCTCCGAGTCGGGCAGCACATAGACCACGGCCGCTTCGCGCCCGAACCAGGGCGCTATGTTCCGGTTGTAGAACTCCGTGGGTGCGTTCACGCAGCCGTGGCTGATGCGCCGCTCGGCCAGTACGGGGCTGGCCAGGCGCTGCACGCGGCGCTCGGCGGGGTTGCCGCGCACGCGGTGCAGTGAGACGGCCGACTGGTAGTCGATCCACACGATGTCATGGCCCTGCAGGTTGCTGCCGGGCTCGCTCACGAAGCGGCCGGCCGGCGTGGTGCGCTCGTGCGCGCGTATCTGCGACAGCGGCCGCTGGCCGATGCCGGGCGCCGAGTGGTCGCCCAGGGCCGAGCCCAGCAGCACCGGTGCGCTGCCGGCATGTCCGCCCTCGGGGCCGAACACGTGGATGGTGGCCGCAGGCTTGTCGATCACGGCAAAGGCCATGCCCTGGTGGTTGGCGGTGGCGTGGACCCAGCGCACCAGCCGCTGCGCGTCCACCGTGGCGCCCGATCGGCCCCATGGGTCTGCCGCCGCCAGGGCTGCGGGTGACCAGGCAGCCGCAGCCAGCCAGGCACCCGCGCTGACAATCACGGTGCGGCGCGGCAGCGCGTGCAGGGCCGGTGGCTGCTGGACGCCCGGAAGCGCCAAAATTTCACGGAGGGCGGGGTTGGTGGCGGGTGGCAAGGTCATGGTGCCCCCCAATCGTAGCGGTTTGTGCCAATAATGGCGTTACCCGTGACTTCCGCAAGGCCCCCGGGCCTGTGACCACCATGTTCGATCGCATCCGCCAGGCCTTCTCCGGTGCCCCATCCGATTCCTCTGGTGACCTGTCGTCCAACCAGCCCGTGACCGGTCCGCAGCTGGCGCGCTGGATTGCCGATCAGCACCTGTCCAGCGTGCCGCAGGCGGGGGCGGGCCATTTCGATGTGGGCGGCGAGATCCTGGGCCACCCCTGGAAGCTCGAATGCGGAGCCTCCACGCGCGACTACATCCTGGGTCTGGAACTGCGCGGCCGGGCCGACGTGGATGCCGACCCCGATGCCGCGGTGCTGGTGCTCAACCGCCCGCTGCGCGATGCGCTGGAGCGACATGCCTACAACGCCATCACCGACAACCTGCAGACCAGCGTGGACGCGCGCATGCCCGAGGAGATGCGCTGGCTGTCCATGTTCGACGAGGTGTCCTGGCCAGAGCTCCCCGGCTCGTTCCGGCGCCATTTCGCGGTGGTGGCCGAGCGCAGTGAGCATGCCGAACGCTGGGTCCATGCGCACCTGGTGTCGGCGCTGCTCAACGCAGTGGAAGGCGAGCAGGGCGCGCTGCGTTCGGAAACCCCCATGGTGCTGATGCTCGCAAGGGGGCATGTGTACCTGCGCACCGAGCACACGCGGCGCACCCTGGCCGAGATCGCCCATGCCCACGCGGTGCTGGTGACGGCCGCCCAGGCCGCTGCGCAGAACCTGCCGGCGCCGCCGCTGGACCTGGAGCACTGACCCGTTGCCCCTCTTTGGGGGGCACGCTTCGCGAATCTCCCGCCTGCGGTGCCGCGGCCGCCGTGCTCCTATCATCAGGGCCTGCGTTCCATAGAGATTTCGAATGACCACACCCTCTGTCCGCGCCATCGGCGGGACCACCCCTTACACCGTGACCCTGGTCGATGATGCCGGCCACACCTGGCTGGGCGACGAGCCCGCGGAGATGGGCGGGGCCGATGCCGGGCCTTCCCCGTTCCACCTGCTGCTGTCGAGCCTGGGGGCGTGCACCGTCATCACCCTGCAGATGTTCGCAGCGCGCAAGCAATGGCCATTGGCCGGCGTGGAGGTGGCGTTGCAGATCAACCCTGCCGGTGCGCCCGCCAGCGGCACCGACATCACGCGCACGATCACCCTGTCGGGCGCGTTGAGCGAAGAGCAGCGGACGCGCCTGCTGCAGGTGGCCAATGCCTGCCCGGTGCACAAGCTGCTGACCGGGGAGGTGCGCATTGCCTCCGCGCTCGCTGCATCGGAGGGTGTGCTGCCATGACGAAAATGGCATCGGCTTCGGTGGTGTCGGGTGACACCAACTACGTCCACCAGGTGCGCGCAGGGCATTTCGACCTGGTGGCGGATGCACCCAGGGCGCTGGGAGGCCAAGGGCAGGGGCCCGCCCCCTTCGACTACTACCTGGCGGCCCTGTCGGCCTGCACGGCCATCACGCTGCGCATGTATGCCGAGCGCAAGGGCTGGAACCTCGGCGAGTTCCGGGCCGAACTGTCCCTGCGCAAGGACGAGGATGGCAAGCTGCACGTCCATCGCGTCCTGCACTCGGACCAGCCACTGAGCGACCCCCAGTGGGCGCGCCTGCTGGAAGTGGTCGCCAATACGCCGGTGACCAAGGCCCTGCGCGAAGGCGCCGAGATCACCAGCGAACGGGGCGGCTGACCCGGGGCGCCAGCTGCGGCAGCAGCGCCCCCGGGCCGCGGGCTCGCCTCAGCTGCCGCGCGTGACCGGCACGCCGGCATCACGGCCGTAGGCGCCGTACTTGCCCAGCTCCCACTTGGCGATGGCGTTGCGGTGCACTTCGTCCGGGCCGTCGGCAAAGCGCAGGGTGCGCGCGCCGGCGTAGGCGTAGGCGAGCGGGAAGTCGTCGCACATGCCGCCGCCGCCATGCACCTGCATGGCCCAGTCGATCACCTGGCAGGCCATGCTCGGGGCCACGACCTTGATCATGGCGATCTCGGTCTTGGCGACCTTGTTGCCGGCCACGTCCATCAGCCAGGCGGCCTTCAGGGTCAGCAGGCGCGCCATGTCGATCTTGCAGCGGGCTTCGGCAATGCGCTCCTGTGTCACGGTCTGCTGGGCCACGCTCTTGCCGAAGGCCACGCGCGAGGAAGCGCGCTTGCACATCAGCTCCAGCGCACGCTCGGCCAGGCCGATCAGGCGCATGCAGTGGTGGATGCGTCCAGGGCCAAGGCGGCCCTGGGCGATCTCGAAACCGCGGCCTTCGCCCAAGAGGATGTTGGAGACGGGCACGCGCACGTTGTCGAAGGTCATCTCCACGTGGCCGTGGGGCGCATCGTCGTAGCCGAACACGTTGAGCGGGCGGATGATGTTGATGCCCTTGGCATCGGCGGGTACCAGCACCATGCTCTGCTGCGAATGGCGGGGGGCGTCGGGGTCGCTCTTGCCCATGGTGATGAACACCGCGCAGCGCGGGTCGGCCGCGCCCGAGATCCACCACTTGCGGCCGTTGATCACGTACTCGTCGCCATCGCGCTCGATGCGCGTCTCGATGTTGGTGGCGTCGCTGGAGGCCACGTCAGGTTCCGTCATCGCGAAGGCCGAGCGGATCTTGCCTTCCAGCAGCGGCTTGAGCCAGCGCGCCTTGTTGTCATCGTCGCCGTAGCGGGCGATGGTCTCCATGTTGCCGGTGTCGGGTGCGGAGCAGTTGAACACCTCGCTGGCCCATGGCACGCGGCCCATGATTTCGGCCAGGGGCGCGTATTCCTGGTTGGTCAGGCCTGCGCCTGCGTAGCCCGATGCGGCGGCGCTGTCCACCGGCAGAAACAGGTTCCACAGGCCGGCGGCCTGGGCCTTGGGCTTCAGGTTCTCGATGGTATCGAGTGCCGACCAGCGCTTGCCCGCCGCCGTGTTGGCCGTCAGCTCGGCCTTGTACGCCGCCTCGTTGGGGTAGACATGCTCGTCCATGAACTGGAGCAGTCGGGCCTGCAGGTCCTTGGTCTTGGGGGAATAGTCAAAGTCCATGGGGAGTCTCCGTCAAAAAATTCGTGGAAGAAATTCGGGCCGAACCGGCGCTCAGCTGCTGCGCTGGGCGAACGACCAGGCCAGCTGGGCCATGGGCCGTGCGGTGTCGCCAGAGGCCTTGGCCTGGGCGCTGGAGGCCGTGCCGGCCTCCACGCGCTTGGCAATGCCTTGCAGGATGGCGGCGATGCGGAACATGTTGTAGGCCATGTAGAAGTTCCAGTCGGCAGCGAGCGCCTCGGGCGTGGTGATGCCGGTGCGTTCGCAGTACAGGCGGATGTAGCTGTCCTCGTCCGGGATGCCCAGCGCCGCGATGTCCTGGCCGGCGATGCCGCGGCCCATGCCGGCGGGGATGTGCCAGCTCATGCAGTGGTAGCTGAAGTCGGCCAACGGGTGGCCCAGGGTGGACAGCTCCCAGTCGAGCACGGCGATCACGCGCGGCTCGGTGGGGTGGAACATCAGGTTGTCCAGGCGGTAGTCGCCGTGCACGATGGAGACGTGGCCCTCGTCACGCGCGCTGGCAGGCATGTGCGCCGGCAGCCATTCCATGAGGCGGTCCATCTCTTCGATGGGCTGGGTGATCGAGGCCACGTACTGCTTGCTCCAGCGGCCGATCTGGCGGTCGAAGTAGTTGCCGGGCTTGCCATAGCTGGCCAGGCCGCGCTCGGCGAATTTCACGCTGTGCAGCGCGGCGATCACGCGGTTCATCTCGTTGTAGATGGCTTTGCGCTCGGCGGGCTCCATGCCGGGCAGGGATTGGTCCCACAGCACCCGGCCCTGCATGCATTCCATGATGTAGAAGGCGCGGCCGATCACCGATTCGTCCTCGCACAGCACATGCATGCGCGGCACGGGCACGTCGGTGCCGGCCAGGCCGCTCATCACCGCGAACTCGCGCTCCACCGCGTGGGCCGAAGGCAGCAGCTTGGCCACCGGGCCGGGCTTGGCGCGCATCACGTAGCTGGCCTTCGGGGTCACCAGCTTGTAGGTGGGGTTGGACTGCCCGCCCTTGAACATCTCCACCGCCATCGGGCCTTCGAAGCCCTGCATGTGGGTGGTAAGCCAGGCGGTGAGGGCCTCGACGTCGAATGCGTGCTGCTCCGACACCGCGCGGGTGCCGACGAAGTGGTCAAAATTGCTCATGTACTAAGGTTCCTCACGCGGGGTGCCACGTGCTTGTCTCTGTCCACCGCTGCGCGCAGGCGGGGGTGTTCTCGTAGGTGGCGAGGGCCGTGCCGGCCTTCGCTGCCGCCAGATTCAGGTGTCTGCGTCGGCAATGCGCATCAGCGCTTCGCGGTCGCGAATGACGAGGCCGCCTGGCTCGATGCGGATGGCGTCCTCGCGCTCCATCGATTTGAGCTCCTGGTTCACGCGCTGGCGCGACGCGCCCAGCAACTGCGCCAGTTCTTCCTGAGCCAGTTGCAGGCCGATGCGCATCTCGCTGCCATCCGACAGGCTGGGAACGCCGTAGCTGCGCACCAGGTGCACCAGCTGCTTGGCCAGGCGCGAGCGCAGGGGCAAGGTGTTGAGGTCTTCCACCAGCCCGAACAGCTGGCGTATGCGCCGTGCATGCAGGCGCAGCATGGCTTCGTACAGCTCGGTGTGCGCCGCCAGGATCTTCTTGAAGTCGGCCTTGGCCACGCACAGGATGGTGGTGTCCCCATGCGCATAGGCATCGTGCGTGCGCCGGTCCCCGTCGAAGATCGCCACGTCGCCGAACCAGATGCCCGGCTCCACGTAGGTCAGCGTGATCTGCTTGCCCGAGATGGAGGTGGAGCTCACCCGCACCGCACCGCGCGCGCACGCAATCCACTCCTCGGGCGGGTCCCCGCGGGCGGCTATGAGGCCGCCATCCTTGAAGCGTTTGACGTAGGCACATCGCAGGATGTCGTGGCGTAGAGAAGGTGATAGGGATGAAAACCAGCGACCTGAGTTGATCGCTTCACGTTCTTCGATGGTAAGAATCGGGTCGTCCATGGCCTGTCTTTTGCGTGACTAGAAACAGGCCCATTGTCGCGTGAGGGACCGCGGGCTTCTGTCAGGGTTGTCACCTGAGCGTCTTGGGTATTCACCGAGCGGATGCGCGCACAAACGCACACGGCCCTGTGCAAGGGCCGTGTGCGGTCATGAAGCGGGTGATGACGCCGGGGGGGGGCGGGCCTTGGCCTACTCGTAGTTCGGTGTGCGCTTTTCGAGGAAGGCCGAGATGCCGATGCCGCCATTGGCATGGTGCAGGTTCTTCACGAAGTGGTCGCGTTCGCTCGACAGGTGCTTCGTGAGGTGGTTGCCGGGCGCATCGCCCAGCAGTTCCTTGATGCTTGCCAGCGCATTGGGCGCGCGCCCGTTCAGGCGCTCGGCCAGGGCCAGTGCCACTTCCAGAGCGCTGCCGGGGTCGGCCAGCTGGTTGACCACGCCCAGTGCATGCAGGCGCTCGGCGGGGATGCGGTCGCCGCACATCAGGATCTCGGTGGCGATCTGGCGCGGCAGGGCCTGCGCCAGGCTCCAGCTGGCGCCGCCGTCGGGTGACAGGGCCACGTTGCTGTAGGCCATCACGAACACGGCGTTGCGCGCGGCCACCACCATGTCGCAGGCCAGGGCCAGCGAGAATCCCGCGCCCGCTGCAGCCCCTTCCACCGCCGCGATGATGGGCTTGGGGTAGGTGCGCACCATCTCGATCCAGTTGTGCAGGCCTTCGATGCTTTGCGCCTGCACCTCGGGCAGCTCCTGGCGGTTGGCCAGCAGGCGCTGCAGGTTGCCACCCGCGCAGAACATGTTGTCTGACCCCGTGATGACCACGCTGCGGATGTCGTCGCTGTTCTCGGCCACGCTCAGGGCCTCCACGCCCGCGGCGTAGATGGCCGGCTCGATGGCGTTGCGCCGCTCCGGGTTGTGGATGGTCAGCACCAGGGTCTTGCCCTGGCTGGTGCTCTTGAGTTCTGCGGGCATTGTGTCTCCGAGACGCTTTTCTTTTCTAGAGGGGGGCTCAGGCTTCTTCGACGTGCGTCAGGCTCAGGCCGATGGCACCGCGCCGGCGCAGCCAGGGGCTGGGGCGGTAGCGGGTGTCGCCGTACACGGTCTGCATGTTGAACAGCACTTCCAGGATGTTGGTCGGGCCCCAGCGGTCGCCCATGGCCAGTGGGCCCAGGGGGTAGCCCAGGCCCAGGGTGACGGCGGTTTCCAGGTCGCGCGGGCTGCAGATGCCCTGCTGGCAGATGTCGCTGGCGATGTTGACGATGGTGGCCACCACGCGCTGGGTGACGAAGCCGCCGCTGTCGCGGATCACGCTCACCGGCTTGCCGTCGCGCGCGAACAGGGCATGCGCGGCGTTGCGCATGTCCACGCGTGTGGCGGGGTTGGTGGCCAGCACGCGGCGCTTGGTGGCGGCTTCTTCCACCAGCATGTCGATGCCGATGGTGCGTGCCGGGTCCAGGCGCTCCACCACGGCCACGGTGGTCACGTCGAAACCCAGCGGCGCGACCAGCGTCAGCGCCTGGGGCGATGGAGAGGTGCCGGTCTCGATGGTGGCGCCCAGGTCCTTGAGCAACTGGTACAGCTCGGCCCGGCGCGCGGCGCGCGGCGACACCCACACCGGCGGGATCTCGGCCACCACCGGCACCGGTGGCTCCGCGGGCACCTGGGCCACGCCCTTGTCGTAGCGGTAGAAGCCTTCACCGACCTTCTTGCCCACCACGCCGCCGGCCAGGCGCTGCGCGGTGATCACGCTGGGGCGGTAGCGCGGCTCGTCGTAGTACTGCTGGTAGATGGACTCCATCACCGGGTGCGACACGTCCAGCGCCGTCAGGTCCATGAGCTCGAACGGCCCGAGCTTGAAGCCCACCTGGTCGCGCAGGATGCGGTCGATGGTGGCGAAATCGGCCACGCCTTCGCCCACGATGCGCAGCGCTTCGGTGCCATAACCGCGCCCTGCGTGGTTGACGATGAAGCCCGGCGTGTCCTGCGCCAGCACCGGGGTGTGGCCCATTTCCCTGGCGTAGGCCGACAGGGCGGTGCAGACGGCGGGTTCGGTCTTGAGCCCGGCGATCACCTCCACCACCTTCATGAGCGGCACGGGGTTGAAGAAGTGGAAACCAGCCAGGCGCCCCGGTCGCTGCATGCCGGCACCGATGGAGGTGACGGACAGGGACGAGGTGTTGGTGGCCAGCACCGCATCGGCGCCCACCACCTTCTCCAGGTCGGCGAACAGGCCGCGCTTGGCGTCCAGCCGCTCGACGATGGCCTCGACCACCAGATCGCACTGCGCCAGTCCGGCCGTGCTGTCAACAATGTGCAATTGCGCAGACCAGGCGGCGGCCTGCTCTGCAGATATGCGATTTTTCCCTACGAGCTTTTGCCACTGGTCGTGGATACTGTCCTTGGCGGCAAGTGCTGCACCCGGTTGGGCATCCAGCAGGAAAACCTGGCTGCCGGCCTGGGCCGCTATCTGTGCAATACCGCGACCCATGGCGCCCGAACCCACGATGCCGACGTTGAGAAACTGAATTTTCATAGCGCCATTATGGCTGTGGACATGCCCCGGCACTTATGTGCAAGAATGGGACGCGCTCAAAACAGAAATTATTGTGAATATCCGTAACACCATTTTGGGAGCCGGTTTGTGGATGGTTGCCTTGGGCGCCTCGGCGCTTTCGATGGGCAGCGGCCGGGGCGCAGTGGTGATCGGTTCGCCGGTCGATCTGACCTTCGACATCCAGCCAGACCAGGGTTCTGACGTCGCGTCGTCATGTATCGGGGCCGCTCTGGTCGCTGGCGACACGCCCATCAGCGCTTCCCGCGTGCGCGTGACACCCCAGGCCGAATCCGCCGGCCGTGCAGGCTCCGTGCGTGTACAGACCACCTCGGTCATCGACGAGCCCGTTCTCACCGTCACGCTCACCGCAGGCTGCTCGGGCAAGGTGGCGCGCAGCTACACCTTTCTGGTAGACCCCCCTGGGCGGGTTCCACCGGTGGCCGCCGGGCAACTGCCGGTCGTTCCGCCGGCAGTGGCGGCCGGTATCGGTGCGGGTGCATCGGGCCTGGCCACCGCGTCTTCCCTTGCGGACCGCAATGCAGCCGCAGCCCAGGCCCGTGGCACAGCGCAGGCACCCACCCAATCAGCCCCCTCCCGGGCCACGACCGCGGTGCCGCGTGCAGTGGCCACCGCACCGGCCCGCACCAATGCACGCGTGATGGCCAGTGCCCAGGCGCCGGCCCCGGCTGCTGCCGGCCCGCGCCTGGTGCTGGAGCCTCTCGATCTGTGGCTCGAAAGCCCCGTGCCCTTGCGTGCCACGGCACAGCTGCTGTCCACCCCGGCGGAGGAATCGTCGCCCCAGCGCGCCGAAGCGGCCGCCGCCTGGAAGGCCTTGAACGCCACGCCGGAAAGCCTGGCGCAGGACGCCGAGCGCCTGCGCGTGCTGGAGGCGGAGGCCAAGGCCGTGAAGGCGGGTTCGGCCCAGCAGCTCGCCGCAACGCAGCAACTGCAGCAGCAACTGGACGAGGCCCAGGAGCGTTTTCCGGCCATGGTCGTCTATGTGCTCGGTGCCCTGCTGGCGCTCGCGCTGGGTTTGCTCGCCTGGGTATGGCAGCGCGCCAGCCGCCAGGCCACGCTGTCCGAGAAGTCGTGGCGCGAGTCGGTCAAGGTCAGCGCGGTGGATTCCAGCGCGCCCACCGCAGGGCAGGTCGATCCCGGATGGGAGCCGCTCGAAACCTTGCCCATCCCTTCAATGAAGGGCGATCTGCTGGCGCCATCCGGCAGTGCCGCACTGTTCAAGGATGTGAAGCCGGTTTCTGCGCCCGCCCCCCTGTATGCCGCCTCGACCGCAGTGGCTGCGGCCGCTGCCGCCCGGGTTCCGGCGCCGCAGGCCAAGGCCCCGGTTCCGGCGGTCGAGCCGGCAAGGGCCCTGCAGATCGTGAACCCTGACGACCTGTTCGACATCCAGCAGCAGGCCGAATTCTTCGTCTCGGTGGGCGAGCACAACCAGGCGGTGGAGGTGCTTCGCAAGCACATCGTGGACCACAAGGAAACCACGCCCGTGGCCTACCTGGAACTGCTGCGCCTGTTCCATACACTGAGCCGTGCCGAAGACTTCATGCAGCTGCGCGCGCAGTTCATGCGCTATTTCAACGCCAAGGTGCCCGAGTTTTCGGCCTTCAACCGCCAGGGCCGTCCGCTGGACCGCTACCCCGACGCGCTGGCCGAGATCGAAGCGGAGTGGAGCTCGCCAGCCGTGCTGCACACGCTGGACAAATTCTTGTTCCACCGCCCGGGCAACCAGGCGGCCGAGCCCTTCGACCTGGCCGCCTACGACGACCTGCTGCTGCTGCTGGGCATCGCACAGACCACGCCGTCAAGCGCGCGGGGCGCACCACCGCCGCGCAAGCGCACCACTCCGGTGGAAGACTCGTTCGAGGTCGCGGCCGAAAAAGGCCTGAGCTTTCTGTCGCCGCTGGACAATACCGAGCCCGATTTCCCGCTCGACTCGCTGGCCGCCAGCCTGGAGTTCGATTTCGGCGGCGCACCATCGTCCGCTCCAGCGCCGGTGGCACGGTATTCCGGGCCTGCCGAGCTGACGCTGGAGCCCGCGTCGGGCCTGGCGCCTGTCGGTGGCGTTTCCTCGGGCCCGGCGCCGCTGGCTTCTTCTTCCGCGCAGCGGCCACAGTCGCGCACACCGGCCGCAACGTACACCAAGTCCTCCGTGAACCTGGACGTGGACCTGTCCGAACCCCTGCACCTCACGCTGAGCGACCTGCCTCCCGTGCCGGTCACGCCGCCACCGCCTCCCGGCCAGGCCGTGGGTTTCGGCGCCGAGAACGACCTCATGGAGCTGCGCCTGGAACTGGAGCAGCGCAAGGAAGACATCGAACGCAAGAAGTAAAAAAACAGGCCCAGAGGGCCTGTTTTGCTGTGGAGCCGCGCTTGTGGCGGAACTCCGGTGGGGTGGCCCGTTGCTCGGCTGCCCGCCTCAGACCTGGATGGCCTGCATCAGCGCTGCAGCCGCCGCCTCGGGGTCGGGCGCATTGACCAGCGCGCGCACCACGGCGATCGAGCCCACGCCCGTGGCCAGCACCTCGGGGAACTGCTCCGCACCGATGCCACCGATCGCCACCTGCGAATAGCTGCGCAGCAGTCGCGCATAGCCGTGCAAGCGGCCCACGCCCTGCGGCGCGGTGGCCATTTTCTTGAGCGTGGTGGGGAACACGGCGCCCATGGCGATGTAGCTCGGGCCCACGGCGTCTGCCCGCACCATCTCGGCATAGCCATGGGTGCTCACGCCCAGGCGCAGGCCCGAGTTGCGCAGGGTCTGCAGGTCGCCCGCGCTCAGGGCATCGAGGTCTTCCTGCCCCAGGTGGATGCCGTAGGCACCGGCATTGATCGCCGCGCGCCAGTGGTCGTTGATGAACAGCAGCGCACCGGTGTCCTGCACCGCCTGCACGGCGGCATTCACCTCCCGGCCGATGGCGGCCGGGTCGTCGGATTTGAAGCGCAACTGCACCGTGGGCACGCCCGCGCGGGCCATGCGGCCCACCCAGGCGGCATCGGGCAGAACGGCATACAGGCCCAGGGCATCGGGCCCAGAGGCAAAGGCCTGCGCGCGGGGCAGGGGCTGCAGGCCGAAATCGGAGGGCTCGTCAGGCCAGGTCTCGGGGCTCAGGGCGCCGGTGCGCTCGGTGCGGGCCTGCCAGGCGCGGGCGATGCACTCGGCGTCGTGGGCGATGAAACCCAGGGCGCTCGCAGCCTCCAGGGCCGCCAGGTAGGCCGGCTCGCTGGACGTGGGTGCCGGCACCGGTTCGGCATTGAAGCCTGCAAAGGTGGCTGCATGGTGCGCGAGGATGGCCTTGGCCAGTTCGGTGGGGGCGGTGTCAGGCATGGTCGTCATGGTGCCAGAAGGGGGTGCCGAGCACGGGCGTGCTGGGCTGGGCGGCATCCTGTGCGGTCATGGCGCCGGCCAGGCGTGCGGTGCGGCCGGCCTGCACGGCGCTGGCAAAGGCGCCGGCCATGGCCACGGGGTCTTGCGCCAGGGCGACGGCGGTGTTGAGCAGCACGCCGTCGTAGCCCCACTCCATCACCTGGCAGGCGTGCGAGGGCAGGCCCAGGCCGGCATCCACCAGCATGGGCACCTTGAGCCGCTCGCGCAGCATTTGCAGCGCATAGGGGTTCACCGGGCCGCGGCCGGTGCCGATGGGTGCGGCCCAGGGCATCACGGCCTGGCAGCCCACGTCCACCAGGCGCTGGCACAGCACGAGGTCTTCGGTGCAGTAGGGCAGCACCTGAAAGCCTTCCTTGATCAGGTGCTCGGCAGCACCCACCAGGTTCAGGGTGTCGGGCTGCAGGGTGTAGTCGTCGCCGATCAGCTCGAGCTTGATCCACGGCGTGTTGAACACCTCGCGCGCCATCTGCGCGGTGGTGATGGCCTCCTGCACGCTGTGGCAGCCAGCGGTATTGGGCAGCACGGGTACGTTCAGGCGGCGCAGCAGCTCCCAGAAGCTGCTGCCCGATTCGGCCGGGTTGCTGCCCTGGCGGCGCAGCGAGGCCGTGACCATGGCGGGGCGGGAGGTCTGCACGGCCGCTTCCAGCACGGCGGGCGAGGGGTAGCGCGAGGTGCCCAGCAGCAGACGGCTGGCGAAGGTCTGGCCGTACAGGACCAGGGGATCGTTGGGTGTGGTCATGGTATGAGGAGGGATTCAGCCGCCGGTGACGGGGGAAATGACTTCGACCTTGTCGCCCGGCTGGAGGGCTTGGGCTGCGTAGCGGCTGTTGGGCACGAAAACGGTGTTCACGGCCACCGCAAAGGGGGGGCGTGCTGCGATGGCGGCCACGGCGTCGACGACGGTGGCGCCCTCGGGCAGTTCGTGCGGGGTCTGGTTGATGGAAACGTTCATGGCAAAAGGGCGGCGGCAACCGCCTCCTGGGGCTGCTGCAGCAATTGCAGATTCAAATCGAATCGGGGGGCGAGCCGGGACTGGCCCGCGGCGAGCAGCTCCATCACCACGTCGAGCATGGCCGGCGCGATCATGAAGCCGTGGCGGTACAGGCCGTTGACCTCGAGCACGCCCGGGCGCTGCTGGCGGATGGCGGGCAGGTTGTCGGGCAGGGTGGGGCGGCACTGCGTGGCCACCTCGACGATGCGCGCCTCGGCAAAGCCGCTGTGCACGGCGTACGCTGCGCTCAGCAGTTCCAGCGTGGAGCGCACGCTGGCGGGCGAGAGGTCGTCGGACTCGATCTCGGTCGCACCGATCACGAACAGGTGATCCTCTTTGGGCGCGATGTAGATCGGGTAGCGCGGGTGCACCAGGCGCGTGGGGCGCTGCAGCGTGACCTCGGGCGCATGCACACGCACCACCTCGCCGCGCACGCCGCGCAGCGCGCGCCACGGGTCGCGCGCACCCAGGCCGCGGCAGTCCAGCACCCAGTCGGGCTGGCCTGGTTCGCCGGGGGCAAAGGCATCGGGGTGGCGCGGCGCATGCCAGTGCATGCGCACGCCCAGGCGCTGCATCTCGTGCAGCAGCGCGGCCAGCAACTGGCGGTTGTCGAGCTGGCCCTCGCCGGGCAGGTACAGGCCCTTGGTGAAGCGGTGGGCCAGGGCCGGCTCCACGGTGGCCAGGCCCGCGCCGTCGAGCACCTGCAGCGGCGGAAGTTCGGGAATCGCCCGGTGGTTGGCCTGCAGCTGGAGCGTGAGGCGCTGGGCTTCGCCCGCGTCCTGCCGGTGCCAGACGATGAGCGTGCCCTGCTGCTGGAAGAAGACGGGCTGCGCAAGCTGCGAAAGCAGCTGCGGCCAGCGCACCAGCCCGTGCTGGCCCATGCGCACCACGCCGGGCTCGGTCACGGCGGACTCGGCCAGCGGCGCCAGCATGGCCGCGGCAACGGTGGCGGCCGACTTCTCGGCCGCAGGGCCCGCCGCATCGTAGATGTCCACGGCGTGGCCCTGGCGCGCCAGTTCGACGGCCAGCAGTCGGCCCATGAGGCCAGCGCCCAGGATGGCAAACGACGAGGAGGAAGGGAGGTTCATGCGTCCAGCTGTGCAACAGGTGGACAAAACGGGATGGCTTTCCGTCACTGTGGAAACTCCCCACGCCAGCATGACCTGGATCGGGTAGCGGGGCCGCGTGTGCGCAGGCCCCAGGGTATTTCTCAGTCGCGCGCCGCATGGGCGGGACACCCCTGTTTCGTCCGTAAGCCGCAATTACAGCACAACCCTCCGGGTCGGCGCTGACCCAGGTCATGGACCGGTAGGGCGGCTGCCGGATCAAGGATAATTTTCGCCCATGACTTCTGCCTCCCCCAACGCGCCCCAAGGGCCCTCCACGGCCCCGCGCTATGCGCGCGTGCTCTCGATCGCCGGCTCCGACAGCGGGGGCGGCGCAGGCATCCAGGCCGACCTCAAGACCTTTGCCGCGCTGGGCTGCTACGGCATGACCGCCATCACCGCCATCACGGCACAGAACACGCGCGGCGTGACGGGCATCCACGGCATTCCGCCCGAAATGCTCAAGGCCCAGATCGACGCCGTGGTGCAGGACATCGGCGTCGATGCGGTGAAGATCGGCATGCTGCATTCGCCCGAGGTGGTGCACGTGGTCGCCAACGCCATCCGCGAATACCGGCTGCCCCACGTGGTGCTGGACCCGGTGATGGTCGCCACCAGCGGCGACCGCCTGATCGCGCAGGAGACCGTGGCCGTGCTGGTGCGGGAGCTGTTCCCCCTGGCCGAGGTGATCACCCCCAACCTCGACGAAGCGGGCTGGCTGCTGGGCCGCACCCTGGCGGGCCTGGATGACCTGGAGCAGGCCGCGCAAGACCTGCTGGGCCTGGGCGCGCGCGCTGCACTGCTCAAGGGCGGCCACCTGCCCGGCGACTGGGTGGTGGACATGCTGGCCACCCCGGGTCACCCTGGCCACCGCCTGCAGTCTGCCCGCATCGCCACGCACAACGGCCATGGCACGGGCTGCACGCTGTCGTCCGCCATCGCCTCGCACCTGGCCCTGGGCCAGCCGTTGCAGCAGGCGGTGGAAAACGCCCGTGCCTACATCCTGGGTGCGATTGCCGCCGGTGCGAATGTGGTCACCGGTGGCGGCCATGGTCCGCTGAACCATGGCTATGCGCCGGTGGCGCAGCGGGTGTTCTGATCAGGCTTTGGGTCGTGTTGCCCAGGCCAGGCCGAAGCTGAACACCAGCGCGGGCAGGGCAGAGCCCGCGCCCGGCAGCACCAGCGGCGCCACGTGGTACACCGCAATGCCCACGAGCCAGATGGCCACGGGCAGCCAGTTGATCCGGGGTGCCTGCTGCAGCAGCGCCGGCGCGTTGGTGCCGAAGGCCAGGCGGCCGATGATCACGCCGAACAGCGGTACGAACACTGAGCTGAGCAGCAGCAGGAAGGGCTCCAGGCTGTGCATGGGCAGCACCAGCGCCAGGGCTGTGCAGCCCGCGGCCATGGCAATGCCCCAGCGGCGCACGCCCCAGCGCGGCAGCAGGCTGTGGGCCGACACGGCGCCCGAATAGGCATCGCCATAGGCGTTGTCCACCTCGTCGATCAGGATCAGCGACAGCGCGATCAGCCCGCCCTGGGCCAGCAGCAGGGCCTGCACCAGGTCCTTGCTCGGCAAGGTCAGCGCCACCAGCACACCCAGCGTGTAGCACCACATGTTGGCCAGCGCATAACCGAGCCAGGTGCCGCGCAGCGCCGAGCCACCGTTCTTGCCATGGCGCGCATAGTCGGCCACCAGCGGCAGCCACGAGATCGGCATGGCGATCACCAGGTCCAGCGCGGGCAGCACGCCCATGCCGCCGGCACCGGGGCGGTTCCATAGCTGATCGAAGCCCTGGGCATGGGCCAGCGAGAGGAACTGCCAGCTCAGCCACAGCAGCGACAGCACCACCAGCGGCAGGGCCACACGCGCAATCACCTTGCGCACCAGTTGCACCATCGAGGCGCTGATCAGCAGCATCACCACACCGCCCCACAGCAGCGTGGCCAGCACCGGCCAGTGCGCGCCCGCCATGCTGTCCGACCGCTGGCCGATGGCCACCGTGGCATCGCGCATCACCACCAGCTCGAACGTGCCCCAGCCCACGAGCTGCACGATGTTCAGGATGATGGGCAGGCTGGCAAAGGTGCGGCCATACACCGCATGCATCAGCCCCGCGCTCGCCAGCCCGCTGTCGCACCCGAGCTTGGCCACCCAGCCGAGCAGGCCCGCGCCCACGATGGAGCCGGCGACAATGGCGATCAAGGCCTCCTTGGTGCCCAGGGCGGGCATGAGGTAGCTGCCCACCTGCATGACCAGCAGGCCCACACCCAGGCTGAACCAGAGCGAGGCATGGTCATGCCACTGGAAGACGCGGCGGTCCGGGCTGACCGGCGCCAGCGCCTCGTTGGCGGGCGCGGCGGTGCTTGCGGGAAGA
Organism: Pseudomonadota bacterium; assembly: GCA_040387235.1. Taxonomy (GTDB): domain Bacteria; phylum Pseudomonadota; class Gammaproteobacteria; order Burkholderiales; family Burkholderiaceae_C; genus Acidovorax. Next base: position 63,250 of record JAZKEE010000108.1, on the reverse strand, counting down.
TGGGCTGACATGGCGGTTGGGCTCTCCGTTCAAAAACGACAGAGCAGGGTCAGCAGCGTATCGGCTGGCCCCCAACGCGCAGGCCTCTCACATGGGCATGAGGGCAGGGCGCCAGGTGTGGCGTATGCAAACTGCTTCCCTGCGCGAGGATGATCTCAATCAGGTTCAAAGGGACTCTCTCAGCCTCTGCCGGTTTCCCGGCTTCGGCACCCCTAGCGAGCATGGATTCTATAGCCGGCTCTGACGGGACGGTAATAGAACCGCCTGCGTGAGCCCATGCGGCCCTCCGATTGGGGGTGCGGGCCACCACATCCTGGCAATGGCCCGGCCGAGCATCAGGCTAGCCGGGCGTCCAGAATGGCCCGGTTGGCGTAAATCTGCTCTTCGATTTCAGCGATTTGCACGTCGATTTCTGCGACGGATTGTTGGATGTCATCGCGTGGGGGGAGTTTGATCCAGTGGAGAACGCCCACGGGGGCGAAGATGCAGGCCATGAACCAGAAGAACCAGGCGCCGGCCTCGATCTTTTCGCCGAAGAGCACGACAAAGACGATCGGTAGCAGAAAGAAGACGGCCACGAGGGTAAGCATGGCCATCAGGTTGCGGTAGCCCCGGGCCCTGGCTTCCTTTTCATCTGCTGTGCGGATCAATGCGGCCTTGCTCTCCTGTGCTTCCTCCAGTTCGCGGTCCAGCCGCACCAGGGCCAGTTCCGCTGCCGTGCGGTCCGTGCCCTTCTGCACCGCCCGGATGGCCGTTTCCACTTTCTTCAGCCAGACCACCCCGCCCGAGCGTTTGACGATCTGCTCGGTTCCGCAGTAACTGCAGGCGAAGCGTTCCAGCTCCCCTTCAATTTCCAGAGGAGCTGAACAGTTGGCGCAAGAGAGTTTCAACAACTGCACATGGATCCTTGAAGTCACCGTCAAATTTAGCATCGCTTTCCTGTCTTGCAGACATTGCAGGGGCGCCATCTGCCATTCGGCGGTCTCCGTTCTGTCATACGCGTTCCCTAGACTCCCCGGCTTCACTCATGGGGAGCAAACCACAATGACAGTTCTTCGCAGCATCTGGACGCTGGGCGCGGTGTGCGCCGCTACCGCACTGCTCGCCGCCTGTGGCGGCAGCGACGACAACAACAACGGCGAGCGCAGTGTCGGCTCCCTGCGCCTCATCGGCCAGCAGATCCTGCCGCGCCGCATGGAGTACCAGGGCACGGTGGTGGGCGGCATCTCGGGCATCGACTACGACGAGAAGAGCAACCAGTTCGTCCTGTTGTCGGACGACCGCACGACGACCGACTCTGCGAATGCGCCGCGCATGTACACCGTGCGCCTGAACTACGACGCCAACAGCTTCAGCGGTGTGCAGTTTCTATCCACCTTCAGCATGAAGCAGCCCGGCGGCGCGGTGTACCCCAAGGTGCCCGATCCGCTGGTGGCAGACCCCGAATCGGTGCGCATCGACCGCGCCACGGGCAACTATGTCTGGGTCAGCGAGGGGGATCGCACGCTGGCCTCGGGCACGAGCGCTGCGCGCATCATCGACCCGTTCATCCGCGAGGTGCGCCCCGATGGCACGCATGTGCGCGAGTACCAGATCCCCGCGATGTTCCGCATGTCGGCCGACAACACCGGTCCGCGCGGCAACCTCGCTTTTGAAGGCATTGCGTTCACGCCCGACAACAGCCGGGCTGCCGTGCTGATGGAAGGTGCGCTGCTGCAGGATGGCCCGGCTTCGACCACCACGGCCGGCAGCGTGTCGCGCATCACCCTGTTCGACCGCTCCACCGGCGCGGCCGTGGCGCAGTACGCCTATCCGGTGGACAAGGTGCAGGCCGTGCCGGTGCCCGCAGACCAGTTCACGGTCAGCGGCGCCACCGAAATCCTGGCCCTGAGCGCCACGCGCTTCCTGGTGCTGGAGCGCAGCTTCTCGGTCGGGGTGGTGGGCAACCAGGCGCGGCTGTACGAGATCAACACCGCCAACGCGACCAACGTGCTGACCACGCCTGCGCTGGCCGGTGCAAGCTACGCGCCCGTCACCAAGCGCCTGGTGCTCGATTTCGAGACGATCAAGGGCCCACTGGGCGGCATTGCCAACCTGGAGGGCATCACCTTCGGCCCCAAGCTGGCCAACGGGCGCGATTCGCTGGTGGTGGTGGCGGACGACAATTTCCCCACGGCAGACTCGCAGACCGACCGCAACCAGTACCTGGTGTTTGAAGTCGTTCCCTGACCTGGATCATTGCCGATGGCGACGTGAATCCACGGCGGGCCTGGGAGGCCCGCCATGCTGCCTATAATTGGTCACCATGTTCCGGAGTCTTATCGCCGTCTTTCTCCTGCACTTTTTGCTGTGCGTGGGGATTTCCGTCGTCGATTCCAGCAAACCCTTCTCGTCGTTCGGACCGAAGGACTCGGTGGCGCTGAGCCAGCCCGTGCCTGGGCATGAGGCGCCTGGTGCCAACTCCGATGCGGACGACCATGCCCTGCTCGATGATCGGCAGGACTTTCCAGATCTGCTGCAACCCCAGACCCTGGCCCATTCCGGCACGGCGGCTTCCAGGGGCCTGATTCCGCTGACCCTGGTGCGAACACCCTCGGCGGCCATTGCGCCGCCTCACAAACCGCCAAAAGCTCCGGGCATCCTCGCCTGAGCATCCGGCCCGCGGCCGGCGCCCCCTTCGCTCCCGAAGCGGTTTTCCCCTCGTGGGCTGCCTCCCTGGTAGCCCGCGGCCACGCGCACTTGGCTGTTGCCGCGTCCCCTTTGCATTCAACCATCCGCCGGACTCCCATGTGCTGCCACCCGCGTGGCGCCGTGGCCCGGCCCCAGACATTCACCATGGAAATCACCACCGTGCCCGCCTTCCCGCTGCCTGAGCGGCTGCCCGACCCCCGCGGGACCGGGCCAAGGTGCCATGGCCACCACAACCACCATGAACAAGAACACCGGGCGCATGCGCATCTTTGCGCCCCCCATTTCCGGAGCAAGCCATGCGCCTGACCACCCGTAGCAAGTTTGCCGTTGCCGCCATCGTGGACCTGGCGTCCCGATCCGTGGGCAGCCCTGTGGCACTGTCAGCACTGAGCGAGCGGTACGAGATTTCCGTGTCCTACCTGGAGGTGCTGTTCAGCGGCCTGCGCCAGGCGGGGCTGGTGATCAGCACCCGAGGCCCCGGGGGCGGCTATACGCTGGCCCGCGGCGCGCACGATATTTCGGTGGCGGACATCGTGCTCGCCTCGGATGTCGGCAAGCCGGGCGGCGCCGGCAGACCGGGCGATGCCATGAGTACCTCGCAGGGGGCGATGACGGCAGAACTCTGGGCCGCGTTCAACAGGTCCGTGATGGAGTACCTGGCGTCGGTGTCCGTGGCCGAACTGGTCAGCCAGCAAGAGCCCGCCGAGCGCTTGCAGGTCACCGCAGAGAAAAACAGCAGCCCTGCCAAGCGAGTGATGAAGCCGCGGCCGCAACTGCCCAGGGAGGGGGTTCCCAACTCGGTTTTTGCGCTGGGGGCCTCCAGGGTGCTGGAGTAGCAATTTGGCGGGCCTGGCGGGCTCGCTGCAAGCAGGCCGCGTGGCTTGCTTTATTTGGCTGCAGTGCGCGCAGCCTCGGCCTTGGCCTTGGCTTCATCGGCCTTGCGCTGCAGTTCCTTGGCTTCCTTTTCGGCGGCTTCGGCTTCCTTGAGCTTGGCTTCCTTGGCCTTGGCGTCCTTGTCCGCGCTGGGGCTGGCCATGGCATTGCCGATCATGGCGCCGGCCACGCCGCCCACGGCAGCCGCGCCCAGCGTGGAGCCGATGCCAGGGCGGGCTGCTGCGGGTGCCGCTGCCGCAGCAGGGGCTGCTGCGGCCGGTGCGGCGGCCGGGGTGGCGGCTGCTGGCGTGGCGGGAGTCGCCGGCGCCTTGGGCGCGGCGGTGGCGGCCGGGGTTGCTGCAGGTGCTGGGCGGGCCGCAGCGGGCTTGCTGCTGCCACCCATGCGCTTGGCCTGCGCGAGCGTGGGAACGGTCAGGGCGGCGATGGCCAGGGCGATGACGGCCGAGGTGGTGCGAAGCGAAGCATTCATGGGTAGATCGAGTCCTTGTACAGGTGAGCTGACATGCTACTGAACCGGTCTTTGGCCCTGCTGCACCAAAGGCATTGGCGGCGCATGGATACCCGCACGCACGGGGCCCGGCAGGTCAGCCGAGCTTGTAGACCATTTCCTCGATCTCCTGGCGGTCCAGCTCCCGGCGCTGCTCCAGGTGGTCTATGACCTGCGCCAGCAGCCGCGCCGTGCGCTCCGCCGTGGTCGAGTCCTGCTCGGTGAGGCGGTCGAAGACCAGCTGGTAGGTGTCCTTGGGTGGAATCGCGCTCATGGAAGTCTCCCGGTGTCGTGGGCCCATTCTGGGCGCGTGCAGGCCGACCGGCTGTAGGCCGATAGATGGCCTGGCTGTAGTGCGGATGCGGTGGTGCGCTACCTCGAGGCATGAAAAAAAGGGTGCTCCGGCAAGCCGGACGCACCCAAGGGAGGGAATGCAGGGAAAGGTGGGGGACGGGGGTCAGCCGTTCACGCCCATGCGCAGCTTGGCCACGTAGCCGTTGGTGTTGTCGCCCGTCACCGTGGCGGTCTGCAGCGAGACGCCGTCACTGAACACATTGTCGGTGGCAAAGGTGATCTGCGAGAGGTTGCGCACGCTCGCGCTGTAGCCGTCGGCGGTGTAGACCTGCTGGCACACGGCGGTGGGGAAGGCCATCTGCGAGGTGCGAATGGCGCTGGAGCCGCGCGTGGCGCTGGCCAGGTTGCGGTACACCTCGAAGTGGATGTGGGGCATGCGGCCCGCGTAGCAGCCCGGAAAGATGGACTGGAAGGTGGCCACGCCCGAGGCACTGGTCTCCTGCACGCCGCGCAGGTAGTTCTCGCTGGTGACACCGTTCGAGTACATGGAGTACAGGCCGTCGCGCGTGCAGTGCCACAGGTAGATGGCGTAGCCCGACAGGCTGGCGCAGCCCGATGCGGCGTTGACCAGTTCCAGCTCGATGCGCAGGGGGATGCCCGCTGCGATGCCGGTGGCACCGCCGATGCTGGGGCGGATGTCGCTGCGCACGATGCCCGAGAGCGTGAGCGCATTGGCCACGCCCGACTGGTTGCTGTTGCTGCCGTCGCCCGGGTAGGGGCCGGCCGTCTCCTGCGGGATGATGCTGCAGGTCTGGCTGGTGGCGCCGCCGGCGGCCAGGCTGACCCAGTGCGCCAGGGGCCCCAGGTTCAGGAAGGCATAGCCGGTTTCGCGGCCATAAGCGTACAGGTTCGAGTCCTGCAGGCTCACGCCCAGGTAGTTGTCGGTGGTCGGGTAGAAGCGGAAGATGAAATTGGCGTTGCTCTGCACCACGGCCGAGCTGGCAGGGAACCACTGCGGGTAGGCGACCTGGGCCCAGTTGAGCACCGTGGCGGTATCGCTGGCCGTGTCGGCCATGCTGTTGCCCGAGAGCAGGGACAATGGGGCCATGCCGCCCACGGCCAGCCAGCGCAGCGCATTGCGGCGCGTGGCAGCCTGGCGCGTGAGGGTCTTCAGGTCGTGCTGGAGCCCGTGGTGGTGGGCGGTGTCGTCGTCGTGGTACAGGGCGTTGTTCATGGGCGTGCAGGTTCTGGTTGAAAAAGAAAACCACCCACCCGAACCGCGCTACTCCTGCGTACAGGAAGATGGCTGGGTGACTGTGCAGGCAGTGTCCCGCAGGCCTGTAACCTGCGTATATGCACTTTGTGTCACCGCTGACAAAGACGCAACCCGCATGTAACCCCCGTGGGCGGCCCGGTGCTCAGGCCGCCAGTGGAATGACCAGTTGCGCACGCAGTCCGCCCTCGGGCCGGTTGTGCAGGGTGAGGCGGCAACCATCGCGCTCGGCCAGGTCGCGAGCGATGGCCAAGCCCAGGCCATAGCCCGCCGTGCGCGCCGGCAGCTCGCCCGCCATGGCGTGCGTGGTTTGGCCGACGTCCTGCGACAGCCGCACCCAGGGCTCCAGGGCCTGCTCCAGCTGGGCCTCCGGGATGCCGGGGCCCGAGTCGTCGACGTGCAGCACCGCGCCTTCGGGCAGGGCGTGCACACTGAGCGTGGCGCCGCCGCCATGGCGCACGGCATTGCCCACCAGGTTGCCGATCACCCGACGCAGCGCGGCGGTGCGGGCGCGCACGCGCGGGCTGCCGGCTGTGGCCTGCAGTTCCACGGACTGGCCCTGGTCGACCAGGTCGTCCACCAGCGCCTGCAGCAGGGCCACCAGGTCGATGGACCGGGCTTCGCTGCCCTCGTGCTGCTCGCGCAGCACGGCCAGGGTGTCGCCGATCATCTCGTCCATCTCGCGGATGTCGTTGATCGCGGCCTGCTGCGCGGGGCCCTCGGGCCACTGGGCCACGCGCATGCGCAGCCGGGTCAGGGGCGTGCGCAGGTCGTGCGACACGGCGGCCATGTGCAGGCCGCGTGCGTCGAACTGCTCCTTGAGCCGGTGCGACATCTGGTTGAACACCTGGGCGGCGTTGCGCACCTCCACCGTGCCGAGCTGCTCGTCAAGAACCGGCGGCTTGCCGCCCTTGTCGATGTCCTGCGACAGGGCGCTGGCCGCATGCGACAGGCGCAGCATCGGGCGCGAGAGCCATCGAGCGCCCAGGAACGCTGCCAGTCCGATCAGCACGAAGCGGATGCCGTAGTCCAGCCACAGCGAATTGAGCGGCATGGGTCCATTCATGCGCGGCGGGTTGCCTGCTGTGAAGGGGTTGGGGCCACGGCCATCGCTGCCTGCTGCGGTACCATCGGGCGGCTGCAGGGGCGGCGGTGCCATGCGTTCGCCGGCCATGGGGGGAGGGCCTGGCCGGTGATCGCCCTGCGGCCCGGGCCTTGGCGGGCCTCCGGCAAGGCCTGCGCCGGTGAGGGGGTTGCCGGGAGGCAGGGAGGCCAGCGGCGGCAGGCGCGCCAGGGTGGTGGACAGGTCCTGCGGGTGGCGAAGCTGGGTGACCGTGAGGTAGGCCACCAGGTGGCTGCCGGCCAGCGCCACCCACATCAGGATGAACAGGCGCAGGAACAGCGTGTCCAGGCTGCGCCAATTCCAGCGCCGGCCTGGCGTCACGGGTTTCACCGCTGCACCTCCACGTCGAAAAGGTAGCCCTCACCGCGCATGGTGCGTATCAGCGGGCGCTCGCGCTGGCCTTCACCGAGCTTGCCGCGCAGGCGCGAGACAGCCAAGTCGATGCTGCGGTCGCTCACCACCACACCGGGCGCGCGCGAGAGGTCGAGCAGCCGGTCGCGGCTGAGTACCTTGCCTGCATGGGCGGTGAACGCCTCCAGCAGGCGGAACTCGGCGCTCGACAGGGCCACCATGGTGCCGTCGGGCGAGACCAGTTCGCGCCGCAGGCGGTCGAAGGTCCAGCCCTCGAAACGCACCTGCGGGGCATCGGCCTGGGAGGGGGCGGCGGCGCCGCGCCGCAGCACGGCCTTGATGCGCGCCACCAGCTCGCGCGGCTCGAAGGGCTTGGCCAGGTAGTCATCGGCCCCGAGCTCCAGGCCCAGCACGCGCGACATGGGGTCGCCCTGGGCGGTGAGCACGATCACGGGCAACTGGCCATGGTCGCGGCGCACCCACTGGCACAGGGTCAGGCCGTCCTCGTCGGGCAGCATCAGATCGAGCAGCACCACGTCGAAGCCCTGGCGTGCCAGGGCGGCACGCATGCCCCGGCCATCGCCCACGGCCTCGGTGGTGAAACCGAAGCTCGCCAGGTAGTCGAGCAGCAGGGTGCGGATGGCGGGGTCATCGTCCACCAGCAGGCATCGGATCATGCGGAAACTCGCAGGCAGTGGTGAAGGGCTGAAGGTAGCACAGCCCAGGCGGGTTCAGGAGGCCGCTTGCGGTGCGGCAACGCCCAGCAGCGCGTGGAGCCTCGGGCTGGTGGTCGTGTACTGCAGGGCCACCTTGTCGCCCGTGAGGGCCTCGGCCGCGGCGAAGGCAGCCAGCGTGGCTTCATGGAAGCCGCAGAGGATGAGCTTGCGCTTGCCCGGGTAGGTATTGATGTCGCCCACGGCGTAGATGCCCGGCACGCTGGTGCGGAACGTCGCCGTGTCCACCACCAGCTGCTTGCGCTCGATGGCGATGCCCCAGTCGGCAATGGGACCCAGGCGCGGGGAGATGCCCAGCGCGGCAATCAGGCAGTCAAGCGGCTCGCTCGCCGTCTGGCCCTCGGTGTCCACCACCTGCAGCGCGGCCAGGCGGCCACCCTCGGCGACCACGCCGGTGATCTGGCCGACGATGACCTGAATACGCCCCGCACCGCGCAGGGCCTGCAGCTGCTCCAGTTGCTCCGGCGCCGCCTGGAAGGCATCGCGCCGGTACAGCAGGCTGATGCGGGCGGGCGCGCCCTCATCCATGCCCGCCAGGCTGATCGCATGGGACACGGCGGCGTCGTCGCCGCCATGCACCACCACGCGCTGGCCGGCCAGGGAGGCGCCAGCGGGCAGGTGCTGGTAGTGCACCTGCGTACCGACAAAGGGCTCGATGCCGTCGACCTTGAGCGTGCGCGGCACGAAGGCACCCACGCCCGCGGCGATGAACACGCTGCGCGCCAGCAGGGCCTGGCCCTGGCTGGTCTCCACCAGGATGCGGCCATCGTCCTGCACCGCCACGGAGGCGACCAGGGTGCCCAGGTGCCAGTGCGGCCTGAAAGGGGCGATCTGCCGCAGCAGCAAGGCTGCCAGCTCGCGCCCGCTGCACACGGGCACACCCGGGATGTCATAGATCGGCTTGTCGCCGTACAGCTCCACGCACTGGCCGCCGGCATGGGGCAGGGCGTCGATCACATGGGGGGTGATGCCCTGCAGGCCGAGCTGGAAGACCTGGAACAGGCCCACGGGGCCTGCACCGATGACCACGGCATCCGTGGCAATGGGAGGGGACGATTGCGCGAGCGTGGACACCGGCGAACGAAGCGATGCCGCTCAGCGGACCAGGTCGTTGACCTTGCCGGGCTTGCCGTTCCATTCGTCGGCGTCGGGCAGGGCGGGCTTGCGCTTGGTGATGCTCTTCCAGCCGTCGGCAAAGGCCAGCTCGGCGTTGAGCTTGATGAAGGCGATCTGGTCGGCCGGCAGGTCTTCTTCGGCAAAGATGGCGTTGGCCGGGCACTCGGGGATGCAGACGGCGCAGTCGATGCACTCATCGGGATCAATGACGAGCATGTTCGGGCCTTCGCGGAAGCAGTCCACGGGGCAGACGTCCACACAATCGGTGAACTTGCACTTGATGCAGTTTTCGGAGACGACGTGGGTCATGACGAGAGTTGTGTGGGTCAGTGAAAACCCTCTATTTTAGGAGCTTTCACCGGCCTTGGGTTGCGGGGCCCCTGGGTCTGAGAGGGTGACGCAGGGGTTTTGGGCACACAAATGGGTGCCCATTGCGAATGAGGATCAGTTGACCAGGACCGCGCCAGCCGTTTTGTGGCTCGCGGTGTCCACCAGGATCAGCGAACCGAGCACCCGTGCCTGGGCGAAGGAGGCCGCGGGCAGGGGTTCCTGCAGCAGCAGTTCCACATGGCCGATGGCGTTGGGGTCGAGCTGCGTGGCGTCGTCCTCGGCCAGGGTGTTGATGTCCAGGCGGTGCACCACGCGCTTGACCTTGGCCTTGACCCAGCGGTGCCCATGCAGCGCCCAGTACACGCGGCCGGCGACCAGGGGCTCATCGTCCATCCAGGCCACGGTGGTCAGCAGCTCGCGGCTGGCAGGCCAGGCGGGCACGGCGGCGGGCGTTTCGAAATCATCGTCGGCCGGGGCAGCGGCTGTGGCAGGCGCGGCCAGGATCCAGTCGCCGCGCGACACGTCCACCTCGCGGTCGAGGATGATGCCGGCGCTCTGGCCTGCGTCCACGCCCACGGGGCGGCGCGCATGGTCGAGCACCTGGGCCACGGTGGCGCTCTGGCCGCTCGGGAAGATCTGCACGGCCGTGCCGGGTGCCACGCTGCCGGCGGCCACACGGCCCCAGAACACGCGGCGGCCCTGCGAGGTGTCGGACGACGAGGAGAACTTCTCCACCCATTGGACCGGGAAGGCCAGGGGCAGGCCCGTATCGGCCGGTGTGTTGGGCAACTGCTCGAGCACTTCGAGCAGCGTGGGGCCGTTGTAGCCGCACCAGCCGGCATGGGCGTCCACCACGTTCCAGCCCTTCAGGGCCGACACCGGCACGGTGGCGCGCACGGCGATGCCGGCATCCGCGGCAAACTTTGCCAGGGCGGCGCTGATGTGCGCAAAGGCCTGCTCGGGGTTGGCCACGGCATCGAGCTTGTTCACGGCGAACACCAGCGAGTGCACGCGCAGCAGGTGGGCCAGCAGCGAGTGGCGGCGCGTCTGCGGCAGCAGCGCGAGGGCCGGGTTGCTCCAGTTGAGCTTGGTCGCATCGACCAGCACTACTGCGGCGTCCGCGCTGCTCGCGGCGGTGACCATGTTGCGCGTGTACTGCTCATGGCCGGGCGCGTCGCCGATGATGAACTTGCGCGCTTCGGTGGCAAAGTAGCGGTAGGCCACGTCGATGGTGATGCCTTGCTCGCGCTCGGCCGAGAGGCCGTCGGTCAAGAGGGCCAGGTCGGTCTCGCCCTGGCGCTGCACGCCGGCCAGGTGGTCCTGCAGCACGGCCTTGCTGTCCACCAGCAGGCGGCCGATCAGTGTGCTCTTGCCGTCGTCGACGCTGCCGCAGGTGATGAACTTCAGGGCCGAGGCGTGGTTGCTGCCCGGGGCGCTGGCGGCCGGTGCGGTGGCTTGGTGTGCGGTGGTCATCAGAAATACCCGTCCTTCTTGCGCTTTTCCATCGAGGCATCGCTCGTCTTGTCGTCCATGCGGGTCGCGCCACGCTCGCTCACATCGGCCGCCAGGGTCTCGATGACGATCTCGCCCGGGGTGGCCGCCGTGCTCTCCACCGGTGCCGTGCAGGTGATGTCGCCCACGGTGCGAAAGCGCACGTCGCGCGTCTGCACCGTCTCGCCTTCGCGTGGCGGCGTGAGCTCGGTCACGGGCATCAGCAGGCCCTTGCGGTCCACCACTTCGCGCTTGTGCGTGTAGTAGATGCTGGGCAGGCCGATCTGCTCGCGGTCGATGTACTGCCACACATCGAGTTCGGTCCAGTTGCTGATGGGGAAGACGCGAAAGTGCTCGCCGGGCTGCAGCCGGGTGTTGAACAGCGTCCACAGTTCGGGGCGCTGGGCCTTGGGCTGCCATTGGCCGAAGCTGTCGCGGTGCGAGAAGATGCGCTCCTTGGCGCGGGCCTTCTCTTCATCGCGGCGGGCGCCGCCGATCAGTGCATCGAAGCGGAATTCCTCGATGGCTTCGAGCAGGGTGACCGACTGGTGCACGTTGCGGCTCTCGCCCGGATGGGCCAGGCGCACGGTGCCGCGTGCCATGGAGTCTTCCACGTTGCGCACGATGAGCTCGGCGCCCAGTTCCTTGGCGCGGGAGTCACGGAAATCCGTGACCTCGGAGAAGTTATGGCCCGTGTCGATCATGAGCAGCGGGTAGGGGATGCGGCCCGCGCCGAAGGCCTTCTCCGCGCACTTGAGCATCACCAGCGAGTCCTTGCCGCCCGAGAACAGCAGGGTGGGGCGCTCGAAGGCGGCGGCGACCTCGCGCAGGATGAAGATGGTTTCCTCTTCCAGGGCGTCGAGGTGCGAATTGTTCAGGTGGTGGCTCATGTTCTCGTTCTGCAGCAGCGCGGCATCGGTGCGGGCGTTCATGGTCGGGGTCTGCGATAGCGTCAATGTGCGATGTGCAGGCCGCACTCGCGGTTCTCTTCGCCCTTGGTGGGGTCCACATAGTCGAAGTTGTTGGGCAGGCCATGCTTCTGGCAGTACTCGTACAGCTCCTTGGACGACCAGTGCAGCAGCGGCGCGACCTTGATCAGCCCGTCGGGGTTGATGCTCACCGGGTCCATCTGGGCGCGAACGGCGGTGTCGGTGGCACGCAGCGCGGTGAACCAGACCTTGGGCGCGGTCTCGCGCAGGGCGCGGGCAAAGGGCTCGAGCTTCACTTCCTCGGTAAAGGCCGCATGGCGTGGGTCGTCCAGCCCAGGCGTCGCGCCTTCCACCGCCTCGCGGTGGGCGCGCGAGCGGCGCGGCAGGTAGATCTTGAGGTTCAGGCCGAGCTGTTTCGTCACTTCGTCAGCAAAGCGGTAGGTGGCTTCGGTGTTGTAGCCGTTGTCCATCCAGACCACCGGCACATCGGGCTGCACGCGGCTGACCATGTGCAGGATCACGGCCTCGAAGGGGCGGAAGTTGGTGGTGACGATGGGGCTTTGGCCCAGGCCCAGGGCCCAGGCGACGAGGCCCTCGGCGTTGCGGCCGAGTTCGGCATTGATGGATGCGAGATCGAATTGGCTCATGGTGTCAGGCGGTGGCGGCCTTGTCGGCAAAGATCGGCTGGTGGTTGACCGCGTCGCCCTGGTAAAAGCCAGGGAACATCTCGAACTGGCGCTGGGCATCGGCAGCGTCCACGCCTTCGCGCAGCACGGCCGAGGAAAAGCCCGTGCGCTGCATCTGCACCAGCTGGTCGATCAGGACGTCGCCCGTGGCGCGGATGTCGCCCGCAAAGCCGCGGCGGCGGCGCAGCAGAAAGGCCTGGCTGAAGGCGCGGCCATCGGTGAAGCTGGGGAAGTGCAGGTCCACGCGCTCCACGCCGTCCAGCGCGAGCTTGAGCGCATCGGCATCGTTGGCCAGCGCCACCGTGCGGGTGTCGCCTTCGGCAGGGGCCTGGTGGTCTTGGGATGCAAGTATCTTCATGGGATGTCTATCTTGTTTCTGGGGCGGGCTCAGGCGGCAGCCACGGCCTCTTCCTTGTGGCGGGCCGTCTTGGCGGCTTCCTTGAACGGGTCCAGGCCGGCGCGGCGCACGGTGGACTGGAAGGTTTCGCCGGTCTCGCGCAGATCGCGGTAGGTGCCGAGCACGGCTTCGATCACGTCGGGCACTTCGGCCGCCGAGAACGAGGGGCCGATCACCTTGCCGGCCAAGGCGGGGCCGGACAGGTCGGAGCCGTCCGATCCGCCCAGCGTGACCTGGTACCACTCCTTGCCGTCCTTGTCGACGCCCAGGATCCCGATGTGGCCGCTGTGGTGGTGGCCGCAGCTGTTGATGCAGCCGCTGATGTGCAGGTCGATCTCGCCGATGTCGTCGAGCTCGTCGAGGTCCTGGTAGCGCTGCGTGATGGCTTCGGCAATGGGCAGCGAGCGCGCGTTGGCCAGCGAGCAGAAATCGCCGCCGGGGCAGGCGATCATGTCCGTGAGCAATTGCACGTTGGCGCTGGCCAGGCCCAAGGCCTTGGCTTCCTGCCACAGGTCGAACAGGCGGCTGGCATGCACCCAGGGCAGGAGCACGTTCTGGTCGTGCGTCACGCGGGCTTCGCCGGCAGAGTATTGGTCCACCAGGTCGGCCAGGGCCACGAGCTGTTCGCTGGTGGCATCGCCCGGCGACTGGCCGGCGCGCTTGAACGACAGCGTGACGGCGCGCAGCTGTGCATTCTTGTGCGCATGCACGTTGCGCTTGAGCCAGCGGCCAAAGGCCACGTGCTCGGCGGCCTGCGCCTTCAGCGCGGCTTCCAGCGCAGCAGGGTCGGCGTCGGCGATGTCTTCCAGCGCGGGCGGCACGAAGCAGGCGGCCACGCGGTCGAACTCGGCCTGGGGGATGGTGTGCGGGCCGCCGTCGATCTCCACGATCTGGCGGTACTCTTCTTCCACGTCGTCGATGTACTGCTGGCCTTCGGCCTTGACCAGGATCTTGATGCGCGCCTTGTACTTGTTGTCGCGGCGGCCGTGTTCGTTGTACACGCGCACGATGGCCTCGATGTAGTTCATGATCTGGTTCCAGGGCAGGAACTCGCGGATCAAGGTGCCGATCACCGGGGTGCGGCCCATGCCGCCGCCCACGAAGACCTTGAAGCCGATCTCGCCGGCCTCATTCCTGGCCATGTGCAGGCCCACGTCGTGCCAGCCGGTGGCCGCGCGGTCGTCCGCCGCGCCGCTGATGGCGATCTTGAACTTGCGCGGCAAGAACGCGAACTCGGGGTGCAGCGTGGTCCACTGGCGCAGGATCTCGGCGTAGGGGCGAGGGTCGATCAGCTCGTCCACGGCCACACCGGCCAGCGCGTCGGTGGTGGTGTTGCGGATGCAGTTGCCGCTGGTCTGGATGCCATGCATGTCCACGCTGGCCAGCAGGTCCATCACGTCGGCCGCCTTGGACAGGGGGATCCAGTTGAACTGCACGTTGGTGCGCGTGGTGAAGTGGGCGCAGTTCTTGGGCAGGAAGGTGGTGCCCAGCAGGCCCTGGCCTTCCATGGCGGCCTTGAACACGGCGGCTTCGGGTTCGTCGTAGTCCCGCGCGATGGTGGCCAGCACGCGCAGCTGGCGGCTGGCGATCTCGCCGTAGGGCACGGCCACGCGCAGCATGGGCGCATAGCGCTGCACATACCAGCCGTTCTGCAGGCGCAGCGGGCGGAAATCGTCTTCCGCGAGCTTGCCCGCCTGCCAGCGCTCGAGCTGGTCGCGGAACTGGCGCGCGCGCTGGTGGACGAATTGGGTGTCGAATTCTGTGTATTGGTACATCGTCGTGGGCTTAAATCAGAATCAGTTTGGCGCCTGCCCAGGCCAGCAGGACGGACAGGGCGGAGCGGATCAGTCGCTCGGGCGTGCGGGTGACCAGGCGTGAACCCAGCCAGATGCCCGGCAGCGAGCCAGCCAGCAATTGTGCAAGCAAACTCCAGTCCACGGAGCCCAGCGAGGCATGGCCCAATCCTGCCACCAGGGTCAATGGCACGGCGTAGGCGATGTCGGCGCCGATGATGCGCGGCAGTGGCAAAAGGGGGTACACCAGCAGCAGCACGGTGACGCCGATGGCGCCCGCACCCACCGAGGTGAAGGTCACCAGCGTGCCGATCACCGCACCCAGCAGCACCGGCAGGCTCCAGTGGCGCGGGCGGGTGGCCTGCTCGGCGTTGGCCAGGCGCAGGGCCTGGTCGGCCGCCTGGCGCTGGCGCGAGAAGGCCACCACCTTGTACAGCGTGGCAGCCGCCGTCAGCAGCAGGGCAAAGCCCAGCGTGGTGGTCATGATGCGCTGGGCCTGGCCGCTGGCGGGGCCCAGTTCCTTGAGCGCCCACAGCGCGAGGATGGCCGCGGGGATGCTGCCCGCACACAGCTGGCCCACCACGCGCCAGGGCACCAGGCGCTGGCGCGCCATGCTCACGGTGCCGCCCATCTTGGTGAAGGCGGCGAACAGCAGGTCGGTGCCGATGGCCAGGTGGGGCTTGACGCCGAAGAAGAAGATCAGCACTGGCGTCATCAGCGAGCCGCCGCCCACTCCGGTCAGGCCGACGATGAGGCCTACCGCAAACCCCGCAAAGACAAACGCCAGATCATGCATGGCAGCGAATGTAGAGGGGCGGCTTATGGAAACAAACTATTGTTTTGTCCTGCCCTTATGCGAATAAGCTTATGCGCCAATGCTGGTGCGGGTTTGCAAGGAGTGTGGCTGGGCTTCGCCCTTGTTGCATGTTGGTTACGCACCTGACAACCGCTCGGCACCCAGCGCCCTCGCCAGCCTGGCATCCAGTGGCAGTGGTTCGCCCTGCAGCCGGGCCGCGAGCAGTTCGCCGCACAGCACCGACAGGGTCAGCCCGCGCGCACCCATGGCCGTGCAGGCCCACAGCCCCGGCAGTGCCACGGCATCGACCGGGCCCACCACGGGCAGCCGGTCGTGCAGGGTACAGCGCACGGCGGCCCAGGTGCGCAGGCCATCGGGCGGCGCATCCGGGCTTGCCATGGCCGCAAAGTCGACCTGCAGGCGCTCGGCCGCGGACGGCAGCAGTCCCTGCATCTTGGCCTGGTTGGCGGCGTGGGCCTGCTGCTGCTCGGCGGGCGGGGGGGGCAGGGTGGTCACGCCTCGTTCGAAGGTCGATCCCATGATCCAGGCGCGCGGTGCGCCCATGTCGTCGGAAAGCGGAAAGTCGGGTACCAGGTTCCCATGGCCGTTGAGCGGGAAGGGCGCCAGTGGCGCATCGCCGAGCGCATAGGTTCCGATGGAGACCTGCCCGCGCAGGGCCTGCAGGGGCCACTGGTTGGGCAGCAGGGTGCGGCTGTCGGCGCCGGCTGCGATCACCACCACCGGGGCCTGGGCGAGCACCCGGCCGCTGGCGTCGAGCGCCTGCCAGGTACTTGCGTCCTGCGCGCGTTCCAGCCGCGCTACGCCGCACTGGCCCTGCCAGGTGATGCCAGGCTGGGCCAGCAGTGCGGCCACGAGCCGCGCGGGGCGCAGCCAGCCGGCGTGGGGGTGCCAGTTGGCGGGGGTGTCGGCAGGCAGGCCTGCCCGGTGCAGGGTGGCTTCGCTGGCGCTCTGGCTCCACGCGGTGCCAGCCCCCTCGGCCCAGGAGTCCGGCAAGGCCTTGTTGCGGGCCTTGTCGACCGCGTGGCGCTCCAGCACGCCGCTCTGGCCGAAATCATGGCCTTCGCGCAGCAGCGCGCGGGCTTGGGCAAGGGTGGCGCGCACCCCGCTGCGCGACAGGCGCGACAGCAGGCTGTCATCGGGCGAGACGTGCGGGGCGAACACCCCCGCGGGCAGGCCCGAGGCGCCGGCCGCAGGGGCCGCCGCCTGGTCCAGCACCCGCACGCGCCAGCCGCGCCGCGCCAGGCTGGCCGCGCAGGCCGCGCCGGCCACGCCAGCGCCGATCACGATGCAGTCGCCCGGTGGCAGGGGATCGGGCTCCGGGTGCGCTGGCGCGGCGGTGCGCGGCTCCCAGCGCGGGTTGAAGGTGGCATGCAGGTTGTCGCGCTTGGGTGGTACGCCAGGCACGCGCGTGACCTCGAAGCCGCACTGCGCGAGCGCATCGCGCACGGCGCGTGCAATGGTCCAGGTGGCCAGGCGCGTGCCGCGCCGGCAGCAGCGCGCCACGGCCTTGAGGGTGTGGGCATCCCAGATCTCGGGGTTGCGCTGGGGACTGAAGCCATCGAGGTAGACGGCATCCACCGTGAGCGCCTGCTGGCGCAGCATGGCCTGGGTGTCGCCCGCGTACAGGGTGAGCAGCACCCGCCCTTCGTCGAAGCTGAGCCGGTGCACGCCCGGCAGCAGGCCCCACCACTGGGCGTGCAACTGCTGCGCCAGTGGGGCGAGTTCGGGGTGGGCGCCGGTGGCGCGCAACAGATCGTCTGCCCCCACGGGCCAGGCCTCGGTGGAGACGAAGTGCAGCAGGGTGCAGCGCTTTGGATCGGCACGCCAGGCAGCCCAGGTCACCAGGAAATTCAGGCCGAAGCCGAACCCGGTTTCCAGGATGCGCCATTGCGCTTGCCCGGCCCACGCCTGCGGCAGGCCACAGCCGTGCAAAAACACCTGGCGGGCCTGCGTGAGGCCGCCGTTTTCACTGTGGTAGCGGTCGCCGAAGCGGGGGCTGTAGGGAGTGCCGTCCGGCAGCCAGTCGACAGGCTCGGACATGGGCAGGGTGTGCGCTGAGCGCTTACCCAGGCGTTGGGGGCACGTAGCCCGCTGCTGCGTCGGCACCGCCGCCGAAGAAATGGTTTTCCATCTGGCGTGCCAGGTACTGGCGGGCGCGTGCGTCGGCCAGGTTCAGGCGGTTTTCATTGACCAGCATGGTCTGGTGCTTGAGCCAGCCGGCCCAGGCCTCCTTGCTCACGCCTTCCCAGATGCGCTTGCCCAGCTCGCCGGGGTAGGGGGGGAAATCCAGGCCTTCGGCTTCCTTGCCGAGCTTGATACATTGAACGGTGCGTGCCATGGGGATTTTCCTTGTAGATCGTTGTGCGAGCGAAGTGCTCAGATAGTTTCGGTATAAAGAACTGAAATCTTAGTTGTTTCAGTTTTGATGGCGGCCTCACAGAATGCGATCCATCGGTGTCCAGCACCCATTCGCATCCCTAATTGAAGAGGCTCCTCATGAACTTTCGCCGCGACTTTATCAAGTTTCCCTTCGCTCTCGCCCTTGCGGGTGGCTTGGCCCTGACGGCGTTGCCGTCGTTTGCCCAGTCCGTGACCCTGCTCAACGTCTCCTACGACCCCACACGCGAGCTGTACGTGGAGTTCAACCAGGCCTTCGCCAAGTACTGGAAGGGCAAGACCGGCCAGGACGTGACGATCAAGCAATCGCACGGTGGCTCGGGCAAGCAGGCGCGCTCCATCATCGACGGCCTGGACGCCGACGTGGCCACCCTGGCCCTGGCCGGCGACACGGACGCGCTGCACACCAATGGCGGCTGGATCCCCAAGGACTGGCAAAAGCGCCTGCCGCACAACAGCTCGCCCTACACCTCGACCATCGTGCTGGTGGTGCGCCAGGGCAACCCCAAGGGCATCAAGGACTGGGACGACCTCATCAAGCCCGGCATCAGCGTGATCACGCCCAACCCCAAGACCTCGGGTGGCGCCCGCTGGAACTACCTGGCCGCCTGGGAGTTCGCCAAGCGCAAGCTGGGCGGCGACGCCAAGGCCAAGGACTTCGTGGCCAAGCTCTACGGCAACGTGCCCGTGCTGGACACCGGCGCGCGTGGCTCCACCATCACCTTCGCCCAGCGCAACCAGGGCGACGTGCTGATCGCCTGGGAGAACGAGGCCTACCTGCTGGAAAAGGAATTCGGCACCAAGTTCGACGTGATCGCCCCCTCGATCTCCATCCTCGCCGAGCCCGCCGTGTCGGTGGTGGACAAGAACGTGGACAAGAAGGGCACGCGCGCCGTGGCCGAGGAATACCTCAAGTACCTGTACACCGAAGAGGGCCAGGACATTGCCGGCAAGCATTTCTACCGACCCGCCGTGTCCGAGAAGGCCAAGGCCAAGTACGCCAAGCAGTTCCCCAAGCTGAACCTGTTCACCATCAACGACGCATTTGGTGGCTGGGACAAGGCGGCCAAGGACCACTTTGCCGACAACGCGAGCTTCGACCAGATCTACACCCGCAAGTAAGGCCCTCCCGAAGCGGCCGCTGGCCGCCTCCCCTCAAGGGGCGCCACCCCTGGCCCGGCAGAGCCGGCTCCAGGGTGGCGCTTGCCATGCCACGCCCTCAGGAATCGCATCCCATGTCCGCCCTTCTCATTGCCGGCAGCCCGTCGGAACGTTCACGCTCCGCAGCACTGCTGGACGCCGTGGCCCAACGCCTGACGGTGCGCGGCGCGCTGGTGGACCGCATCCACATCCGCGACCTGTCGCCAGAGGCCCTGCTGCTGGCCGATTTTGCCCACCCCACGGTGGTCGGCGCCACGGACCAGGTGGCCAAGGCCCGCGTGCTGGTGGTGGCCACGCCGGTCTACAAGGCCGCCTACAGCGGCGTGCTCAAGGTCTTCCTGGACCTGTTGCCGCAGACCGCGCTCAAGGGCAAGATCGTGCTGCCCCTGGCCACGGGCGGCAGCCCGCACCACATGCTGGCGCTGGACTATGCGCTGCGACCCGTGCTGCAGTCGCTGGGCGCCAAGCACATCCTGCCCGGCATCTACGCCACCGACTCCCAGGTGGCCCTGACGCCCGAAGGCGCCTACGACCTCCACGCCGACATCGCCGCGCGCCTGGACGATGCCGTGAACGTGCTCATCACCGAAACCCTGCGCCCGCCGCCGGCACAGGCCGGCCGCTTCGCACCGGTGCATTTCTCGCAGGTGCGATGTAGCGTCTGACGCAGTGGGTGTCGCCCGCGCTTTTCAAGGCTCCGGCGGCATCCATATCCCTTTCTTCTCTCCCCACTTGTTTTCGAGCCGGTACCCGCCGATGCGGGCAGGCCAGGCCGCCGCATGCCCGCCGCCACCGGTCGAACCACCGCACCACCAGATATTGCTGAAAGACACCCTGCCATGACACAAACCCTCATCTCTTCGCGCCGCCGCCAGGTGGTCCTTTCCAGCCTGGCCGCTGCCGCCCTGGGCGCCACCGGTGGAACGGCGTTAGGCCAGACGCCGGCACGCGTGCTGCGCGTAGGCCACCAGAAGGGCTGGCTGTCCATCCTCAAGGGCCGCGGCACGCTCGAAAAGCGCCTGGCGCCGCTGGGCGTGAAGGTCACCTGGACCGAATTCAACGCCGGCCCGGTGCAGCTCGAAGCACTCAACGTGGGCGCCATCGACTTCGGCGACGTGGGCGAAGCGCCACCCATCTTTGCCCAGGCCGCCGGCGCGCCGCTGGTGTATGCCGGCGCCACCGTGCCACGCCCCGCGCTGGAGGCCGTGATCGTGCCCAAGGATTCGCCCATCCGCAGCGTGGCCGACCTCAAGGGCAAGCGCGTGGCCTACAACAAGGGTTCCAACGTGCAGTATTTCCTGGTCAAGTTGCTGGAGAAGAACGGCCTGAAGTACGGCGACGTGCAATCCATCTTCCTGGCACCGGCCGATGCCCGCGCCGCCTTCGAGAAGGGCGCCGTGGACGCCTGGATCATCTGGGACCCCTTCCTGGCCGCAGCGCAAAAGACGCTGGATGCCCGCCTGCTGGTGGACGCCACGGGCGTGGTCAACAACCGCGCTTACTACTTCACCTCGCGCGACTACGCCACGCGCAACGCCGACGTGCTGCGCATCGCCATCGAGGAGGTCAACGCCATCGACACCTGGGCGTCGAAGAACCAGGGCGCCGCCGCCGCGGAGCTGACCACGGTGCTGGGCCTGGACCGCAGCATCACCGACCTGTACCTGAGCCGCGCCAAGTTCGGCACCGCGCCCGTGACGCGCGAAATCATCGCCGAGCAGCAGTCGATCGCCGACACCTTCTTCGAACTCAAGCTGATTCCCAAGAAGTTGAACCTGCTGCACGCCGCCCCCGTAGACCTGGGCGCCTGACCGGTCCCGGGAGCCGTCCATGCACACCCCCATGCCCTTTCCACTGCACGAGCAACTGCGCCGCGTGCTGTGCGTGACCGCCACGTCCTGGGGCCTGCCCACGCGGCCGCGCTGCGCGGGTGTGCGTGCGCCCCGGTTCGGTTTTGCCATCTCCTACTGACGCCATAACAAAGAGGTTTCCCATGCAGATCTTCTGGTTCATCCCCACGCACGGCGACAGCCGTTACCTGGGCACTTCCAAGGGCGCGCGCCAGCTCAGCCACGACTACCTGCAGCAGGTGGCGGTGGCGGCCGACAGCCTGGGCTATGAAGGCGTGCTCATTCCCACGGGCCGCTCGTGCGAAGACCCGTGGGTGATCGCCTCGAGCCTGATCGCGGTCACCAAGAAGCTCAAGTTCCTGGTCGCCGTGCGCCCCGGCCTGCACCAGCCTGCGCTGGCCGCGCGCATGGCCGCCACGTTCGATCGTCTCTCGGGCGGGCGCCTGCTGATCAACCTGGTGACCGGTGGCGACCAGACCGAGCTGGAAGGCGACGGCGTGTTCCTGGACCATGCCACGCGCTACGAGCAGTCGGCCGAGTTCATCCGCATCTGGCGCGAAATCATGGCCCGCAGCCACACCGGCGAGACCTACGATTTCGAAGGCCAGCACCTCACGGTGAAAGGCGCCAAGCTGCTGTTCCCGCCGCTGCAGAACCCGCATCCACCGGTGTACTTCGGCGGCTCGTCCGACGCGGCCCACGACCTGGCGGCCGAGCAGGTCGAAACCTACCTCACCTGGGGCGAACCCCCGGCCGAAGTGGCCAAGAAGGTGGCCGACGTGCGTGCACGTGCGGCCAAAAAAGGCCGCACGGTGAAGTTCGGCATCCGCCTGCACGTCATCGTGCGCGAGACCGACGAGCAGGCCTGGGCCGCGGCCGAGGAGCTCATCAGCCACGTGGACGACGCGACCGTGGTGCGTGCCCAGGCGGTGTTCGCGCGCATGGATTCCGAAGGGCAGCGGCGCATGGCGCGCCTGCATGCCGGTGGCGCCAAGCGCGCCCGGGCCGACCTGGAGATCAGCCCCAACCTGTGGGCCGGCGTGGGCCTGGTGCGCGGCGGCGCGGGCACGGCCCTGGTGGGCGACCCGCAGACGGTGGCTGTGCGCATCACGGAATACGCCGCCCTGGGCCTGGATACCTTCGTGCTCTCGGGCTACCCGCACCTGGAGGAGGCCTACCGCTTTGCCGAGCTGGTGTTCCCGTTGCTGCCACTGGCCGTGCGCGAGAAGCTCACCGGCGGCAACCCCCTGGGCCCGTTCGGCGAATCCGTCGCCAACGAGCTGCCGCCGCGCGCCTCGCAAAGCTGAGTATTCCGTACCCAAGGAGATCGCCCATGGCCATCCATTCCATCAACCACGTGCAGCTGGCCTTTCCGGCCGGGGCTGAAGAGCCCATCCGCAACTTCTACAGCAGCCTGCTCGGCCTGCCCGAAGTGCGGGTGGCCACTGGCAACGCGCTGCATTTTGCCGCGGGCACCCAGCGCATCGACCTGGTGCCCACCGACCACTGGCAGGGCGCGCCCTCGGTGTCGCACCTGGCGCTGGAGGTTCAGGACCTGCCTGCGCTGCGCGGGCGCCTGCTGCAGGCCCAGTTGCCCCTGGTGGAGAACCGGGCGCTGCCCGGCTACCTGCGCTTTTACGTGAAAGACCCGGCGGGCAACCAGCTGGAATTTCTGGAACCCGACACCGAACGACAGGAGTTCGCATGAACACCACCACCCGTGAGCTGCAGGCGTCGCCCGTGGCCGACTCCATCGATACGCCCAGCCTGGCGCCGCTGGTCCCTTCGCAATGGCTGCGCTTTGCCCGGGGCGTGCTGCAACGCCTTTTGCCCTGGGCCGTGCCCGTCACGCTGATCGTGGTGTGGCAGATCGCCTCGTCGCTCGGCTGGTTGTCCACCCGGGTGCTGCCGGCACCGCTGGAGGTGGTCAAGGCCGCCTGGACGCTGACCGCCTCGGGCGAGCTGTGGACGCACGTCAAGGTCAGTGCCGGCCGGGCGCTGGCGGGCCTGGCCATCGGCGGCGGGCTGGGGCTGGCACTGGGGCTGCTGACAGGGTCCGTGCGCCTGTTCGAAACCCTGCTCGACTCCACCATCCAGATGGTGCGCAACATCCCGGCGCTGGCGCTGATCCCGCTGGTGATCCTGTGGTTCGGCATCGACGAGTCGGCCAAGCTGTTCCTGATCAGCGTGTCGGTGTTCTTCCCGATCTACCTGAACACCTTCCATGGCATCCGCAACGTGGACCCGGGCCTGATCGAGATGGGGCGCACCTATGGCCTGTCGCGCTGGCAGCTGTACCGCCAGATCATCCTGCCGGGCGCGCTTTCCAGCATCCTGGTGGGCCTGCGCTTCTCGCTGGGCCTGATGTGGGTGATCCTGATCGTGGCCGAGACCATCTCCGCGCAGTCGGGCATCGGCTACCTGACCATGAACGCCCGTGAATTCCTGCAGACCGACATCGTGCTCGTGGGCATCCTGCTGTACGCGCTGCTGGGCAAGCTGGCCGACCTGTTCGCCAAGGGCCTGGAAGGCTACTGGCTGCGCTGGCACCCCGGCTACCAAAGCCCCCAATAGACAAGACCGACCCCATTGCAGGAGATTCCCATGCCAACTTTTCCCAACCCCGGTGCGCTCACGCGGCGCACCACGCTGGGTGCCCTGGCGGCGCTCGCCTCGGGCATTGCGGCAGCGCAGTCCGACAAGCCCGGCACCGTGCGCATCGGCTACCAGAAGTCGTCCACCCTGATCGTGGTGCTCAAGACCCAGGGCACGCTCGAAAAGCTGCTGGCCCCCCTGGGCACCAAGGTCACCTGGCACGAATTCACCAGCGGGCTGCCGCTGCTCGAAGCCCTGAACCTGGGCAACATCGATGTCAGCGCCGACGTGGCCGACACCGTGCCGGTGTTCGCCCAGGCGGCCGGTGCCGCCCTGACCTTCGTCGCGCAGGAGGCTCCGTCCCCCTCGGCCCAGGCCATCGTGGTGCGTGCCGACTCGCCGCTCAAGACCGTGGCCGACCTCAAGGGCAAGAAGATCGGCTTCGCCAAGGCCGCAGGCGCCCATTACCTCTTGATCGCCGCGCTGGAGAAGGCCGGCCTGTCGTTCAAGGACATCGACCCCGCCTACCTCACGCCGGCCGATGGCCGCGCTGCCTTCGAGCGCGGCGCCATCGACGCCTGGGTGGTGTGGGATCCGTTCCTCGCTGCCGTGCAGCGCCAGTCGAGCGTGCGCATACTGGCCGATGGCCGCGACGTGGCTTCGTACCAGCGCTACTACCTGGCCGCCACGCCATATGCCCAGGCGCGTGCCGACGTGCTGCGCGTGCTGTTCGCCGAACTGCAGAAGGCGGGCGCCTGGGTCAAGGGCAACCCCAAGGACGCCGCCGCGCTGCTGGCACCCGTGTGGGGGCTGGATGCCGCTACGGTGGAGCAGGCCAACAGCCGCCGCAGCTACGAGGTACGCGCCGTGGTGCCTGCCGGCCTGTCCGAGCAGCAGCGCATCGCCGATGCCTTCCTGTCCGAGAAACTGCTGCCCCGGCGTGTGAACACGCTGGACGTGGCCCTCTTCAAACCGGGAGCCTGAGGCCATGGCACAAACCAACGTTTCATCGCCCGCAGGCGGCAACAACGGCGTGCGCCTGGAAGTGCGCGGCGTGGACAAGCGCTACGGCGCCCGCGAAGTGCTCAAGAAGACCGAACTCGTGATCGAGCCCGGCCAGTTCGTGGCCATCGTGGGCCGCAGCGGCTGCGGCAAGAGCACGCTGCTGCGCCTGGTGGCGGGCCTCGAATCCGTCTCGGGCGGAGCGATCCGCCTTGATGGCCGGGCCGTGGACGGCCTGAGCGAGGACACACGCATCATGTTCCAGGACTCGCGCCTCTTGCCCTGGAAGCGCGTGGCCGACAACGTGGCCCTGGGCTTGCCGAACGAGCGCCGCGGCGCTGCGGCCGACGTGCTGGCCCGCGTGGGCCTGGGCGACCGGCTGGGCGAGTGGCCGGCACGCCTGTCGGGCGGCCAGCGCCAGCGCGTGGCCCTGGCGCGCGCCCTGGTGCACAACCCGCGCCTGTTGCTGCTCGACGAACCCCTGGGCGCGCTCGATGCGCTCACCCGCATCGAGATGCACCGCCTGATCGAAGGCCTGTGGCAGGCCAGCGGCTTCACCGCGCTGCTGGTGACCCACGACGTGCAGGAAGCGGTGGCCCTGGCCGACCGCGTGATCCTGATCGAGGACGGGCAGATCGCGCTGGACCAGCTCATCGACCTGCCGCGCCCGCGCTCGCATGGCGATGCCGCGTTTGCCGCCATCGAAAAACGCATCCTCGACCGTGTGCTGCAAAAGCCCGATGCCGGACCCAGCGCCGCCGACGCGCGCTGGCCCGGTGTGCCCGCGCACGGCCTGCGCTGGGCGGTGTGAGCGCCATCGCCCCTGATATTTTTTGACCCATCCATCCGTTCCCGGACTTTCAAGGAGAAACACCATGTCCATTCAAGCCATCAACGTGCGCAACCAGTTCAAGGGCAAAGTGCGCGAGATCATCCGCGGCGACGTCGTCTCCGAAGTCGACGTCGAAACCCCCTGGGGCATCGTCACGTCGGTCATCACCACGCGCTCGGTGGACGACCTCGCGCTGGTCGTCGGCTCCGACGTGGTCGCGCTGGTGAAGTCGACCGAAGTGTCCATCGCCAAACTGTGATCGACGCCGGCCGCCTGGCGGCCGTGTGCTTGCCAAGCCCTGCACTGCAGGGCTTTGTTGTTTCATTCAGGGGATGCCGTGGGCGATGCCGCAGAACGCAGCGCTCTAACCCCCATAGCCCATGATGGCCACGGCGTGGCAGCCGGTGCCCGCTGCCACGAAGCCATGCCATACGGCATGGGCATAGCGAAGCCGCGAGTCGAGCACGAAGAACGCCACGCCCACGGTGTAGGCCACGCCGCCGGCGATGAGCCAGTGCGCGCTCCACTGCGTGAGGTGGCCGATGAGGGGCAGGGCGGCCACCAGCGCCAGCCAGCCCATGAGCACGTACATGCCGGTGGACAGCCAGGCCGTGCGCAGCCGGTTGAAGGCCTTGAGCACCAGGCCCAGCGCGGCCACTGCCCATACCAGGGCCAGCAGGGCGAAGTTCCAGTCGCCATCGGGCCGGTGCAGGGCGAACGGCGTGTAGCTGCCCGCGATGAACAGGTAGATGGCGCCGTGGTCGAGCTTCAGCGCCGCCTGCTTGAAGCGCCCCTCCGGCAGGGCGTGGTACACGGTGGAGGCCAGGTACAGCAGCACCATGGTGGCGGCGAAGACAATGGCGCCGGCCACGCTGGCCGCACCCTGCGGCCGTGCCGAGGCGACGAGGAACGGGGCCGAGATGACCGCGGCCAGCAGGGCCAGGCCGTGGCTGGCGCTGTTGGCCAGTTCTTCGCCGGGGGTCTGGTCGCGGCACTGCATGGCGAGGCCTGTGTCAGCGCGATATCAACGGGGCAGGGCCGTGTGGTGCCGTTCGCGCCAGGCGTGGTAGCGCGAGCGCTGCAGCGCGAAC
This sequence comes from Pseudomonadota bacterium, assembly GCA_040387235.1. Lineage (GTDB taxonomy): Bacteria > Pseudomonadota > Gammaproteobacteria > Burkholderiales > Burkholderiaceae_C > Acidovorax. Next base: position 36,916 of record JAZKEE010000108.1, on the reverse strand, counting down.
AGCTCCACCAGGCCCCAGGCCATGGCGCAACCCATGATCCCGAACAGCGCGACGGTGCGCAGTGGCTCAATCCTGCGCGGTGAGCGGGAGCGGTTCGTCATGGAAGAAGCAGTCGTTGTCAGGAAGGTCGAAAGAGAACCAGCGCTCGTCCAAGAGCTCGTCGAACAACCGCTGCAATCCGAGAAATTTCCAGAGCATGGTGACCTCCTGGGTGGTGTGAAGCTCTCCCAAGATAGCGATGACATATGACGCTTTTGCGTCAGTGTGGCAATTCGCAACGTCCCTGTGCAAAGGCCCTGGCGCATGGCGGCGCGGGCGCTATGCTCGTGCCCATTCCGCCACCGGCTTGCCAGAAACCACCGCTACCACCGTGCCCGACACCGTTCTGCCCGAACTTGCGGCGCTGGAGAAGATCATCGACCAGGGCGGCGACCGCCTGGACGCCCGGGTGGTGCATACCGTGGAGATGCCCTCCGGCGAACGCTTTCCCATCCATGCCATCAGCCTGGGCAACCCGGACCGCAGCGTACCGGCCATGGGCTTCTTCGGTGGCATCCACGGTCTCGAAGGCATCGGCGCCGAGGTGGTGATCGCCTACCTGCAGAACGTGGTGACGCGCCTGCCCTGGGACATGGCGCTGAACCAGCAGCTCGAGCAGGTGCGCCTGGTGTTCATGCCCATCGTGAACCCGGGCGGCATGTGGGCCGCCACCCGCGCCAACCCGAGCGGCGTGGACCTGATGCGCAATGCCCCGGTCGACGCGCTGGACCGCGTGCCCTTCCTCATCGGCGGCCAGCGCCTGAGCGCGGGCCTGCCCTGGTACCGCGGCAAACCGGGTGCGCCCATGGAGGCCGAGAGCCGGGCCCTGTGCGAGGTGGTGCACGACGAATTGCTCTCGCGCCCCTTCAGCATCGCTCTGGACTGCCATTCGGGCTTCGGCATCAGCGACCGGCTGTGGTTTCCGTTCGCGCACACGAAGAAGCCCATTGCCCACCTGCCGGAACTGCACGCGCTGCACGAGATCTTCCTGCAGGCGCATGCCTACCACCCCTACATCATCGAGCCGCAGAGCGCGCAGTACCTCACGCACGGCGACCTGTGGGACCACCTGTACATGCAGGCCTGCAACGACCCCACGCGCACCTTTTTGCCGCTCACGCTGGAGATGGGCTCCTGGCGCTGGATCAAGAAGAACCCGCGCCAGCTGTTCTCGCGCAAGGGCATCTTCAACCCGCTGATCAACCACCGGCTGCAGCGCGTGCTGCGCCGGCACATGCCCCTGCTCGACTTCCTCTCGCGCGCGGCGGGCAGCCACGAGCGCTGGGTGCCCGTGCCCGAGGCGCGCGTGCAGCGCCGGGCCGATGCACTGAGCTTCTGGTATTGATGGCATGGCAATGGCGCAGCCGGCCCGATGGATCTTTCTGCGCGGTCTCACGCGCGAGGCCGTGCACTGGGGCGGGTTCGCAGACGCCTTCAGGGAGGCGATGCCGTGCGCCGAGGTACTGATGCTGGACCTGCCGGGCAATGGCCAGTGGCATGCACGTCCAAGCCCGCTGTCGGTCGCGGCCATGGTGGAGCAGTGCCGTGCCGAGCTGAGGCAGCGCGGCGTTGCCGGGCCGCACCACCTGCTGGCCATGTCGCTCGGGGCCATGGTGGCCACCGAGTGGGCGCGCACGGCCCCGGCCGAGGTGCAGGGCTGCGTGCTCATCAACACCAGCTTCGGCAATTTCAGCCCTTTCTACCGGCGGCTGCGGCCGCGCAATTGGGCCCCGCTGGTGCGCGGGGTGCTGCTGGCCAGCGGCCCGCGCGAGGCGGAGTCGACCGTGCTGCAGCTCACCAGCAACCGGGCTGGCACGCATGCGGCGGTGCTGGACTCCTGGGTCACCGCACGGCAGGCGCGGCCTGTGTCGGGCGCCAATGCCGTGCGCCAGCTGGCCGCAGCGGCGCGCTACCGCGCCCCGCGCGCACGCCCGCTGGAGCGCATGCTGCTGCTGGGCAGCGCACAGGACGGCCTGGTCAGCAGCCGGTGCTCCGAGGCCATCGCGCAGGCCTGGGGCTGCCCGCTGGTGCTGCACCCCTGGGCCGGGCACGACCTGCCGCTGGATGACCCGGCGTGGGTGGCCACACAGGTGGCAGGCTGGGCCAGGGGCTGATCAGCGCGTGGCGTGCGCCCACCAGGTGGGCAGCAGCGCACGCACCTCGGGCCGGCCGAACCGGTCGTCCATCAGGTGCACCACGCCCTCGTCGCTGGGCGTGCGGATCACGCGGCCTGCGGCCTGCACCACCTTCTGCAGGCCGGGGTAGAGGTAGGTGTAATCGTAGCCCTCGCCGAACAGCGCCTGCATGCGCTCCTTGACCTGCTCGTTGACGGGGTTGACCTGCGGCAGGCCCAGCGTGGCCAGGAAGGCGCCGATCAGGCGCCGGCCCGGCAGATCGATGCCTTCGGCGAATGCACCGCCCAGCACCGCGAAGCCGATGCCCTCGCTGGTGTCGGTGAAGCGCGCAAGGAACTGTTTTTGCTCCGACTCGAGCATGCGCCGCGACTGGCTCCAGTGGGGCAGATGGGGGTGGCGCTCGGCGAACAGCGCGGCCGCCTGCTGCAGGTATTCGTAGCTGCTGAAGAAGGCCAGGTAGTTGCCCGGCCGCTCGGTGAACTGCCGGGCCATCAGCGCCACGATGGGCGCGAGCGAGGCCTTGCGGTCCGGGTAGCGGGTGGAGATGTGGCGTGCCACCTGCACCGACAGCTGCGCGGCCTGGAACGGGGATTGCACGTCGATCGCCAGGTGGTCTTCGGGCAGACCCAGCAGGTCGGTATAGTAGCGCGCAGGCTGCAGCGTGGCCGAAAACAGCGTGCTGGTATGCGCCGCCTCCCAGCGCGGCCCGAGGAAGGGCGCGGGCACCAGGTTGCGGATGCACAGGGTGGAGCTGCCGGACGCGCGCGCCGCCTTGGGCAGGCCCGGCGCCGTGGGCTGGGTCACGTCCACCAGCGAGTGCGCATCGAGCAGCCCGGCCATGCGCACCAGGTGCAGGGCATCGAAGTAGAAGGCTTGCAGGGCGGCATCGGGCTCGGCGGGGTGCTCGGCCAGGTGGTCGGTGAGGGTGGTGCCGCAGTGCTGCAGCGCGGTGAGCAGGTCTTCGGGGAAGGCCTCGTACACCGCGTAGGGGGCCGGCTGCTGCCTGTCCAGCGCCACCCAGGCGCGGCGCACCTTCTCCAGCGCCTTCTTGACTGGCGGGTAGCGGCTGGCGCTGGTGGATTTGCGCGCCTGCGCCAGGCTGTCCGGCCGCAGCTCGGCGGTGTACATCTTGCGGCCCCGGTCCACGAGGTTGTGGGCCTCGTCCACCAGCAGCGCCGTGCGCCAGCCGTTGGCCTGGGCCAGGCCGTGCAGCAGGCCGCCCATGTCGAAGTAGTAGTTGTAGTCGCCCACCACCACGTCGGCCCAGCGCGCCAGCTCCTGGCTCAGGTAGTAGGGGCAGACCTGGTGCGCCAGCGCGGCGCTGCGCACCTCGCTCTGGTGCAGGGTGATGCGTTCACCCCCGGCGCCGGGCCGCAGTGCGGCGGCGCGTGCGGCGGGCAGGCGGTCGTAGAAGCCCTGGGCCAGCGGGCAGGACTCGCCGTGGCAGGCCTTGTCGGGGTGCTCGCAGGCCTTGTCGCGCGCCACCAGCTCCAGCACGCGCAGCGGCAGCGCGGGTGCGCTGTCGGCCAGGCGGGTCAGGGTGTCCAGGGCCGTCTGCCGGCCCGAGGTCTTGGCCGCAAGAAAGAACACCTTGTCCAGCCGCTGCGTGGGCGCCGCCTTGAGCAGCGGGAACAGCGTGCCCATGGTCTTGCCGATGCCCGTGGGCGCCTGGGCCATCAGGCAGCGCCCGGCGCCCGCGGCCTTGTACACCGCCTCGGCCAGCGGGCGCTGCCCGGTGCGAAAGCCGCCGAAAGGGAAGGCCAGGGCGGTGAGCGCCGCATCGCGCGCCATGCGGTGCGCCACCTGTGCCTCGGCCCAGGCGAGAAAGCGTTCGCACTGCTCCTCGAAATGCTGCTGCAGCTCGGCCGCGCTGCGGCGCTCGGTGAACACCGTCTCCTTCTGGTTGGCTATGTCGAAGTACACCAGCGCCAGGTCGATGTGTTCAAGCCCCTCCTGCGCGCACAGCAGCCAGCCGTAGATGCGCGCCTGGGCCCAGTGCAGGGCGCGGTGCGATGCGGGCTGGCGGTCGAGCCGGCCCTTGAAGGTCTTGACCTCGTCGAGCCGTGCATGCGCCGGGTCGAAGCCGTCGGCCCGGCCGCGCACACGCAGGCCCTTGTAGCTGCCGGCCAGGGCCACCTCGGTGCGGTACTCCTCGCCCCGGCGCGAGGCCGCCACGGCATGGCCGGCCATGCCTTCCAGGGCCGTGGGGGCGGGCGTGAAGCGCAGGTCCAGGTCACCCTGCTTGGCGGTGAACTCGCACAGCTCGCGCACCGCCACGGTATAGGTCATAGAGGATCAGCGGGCGGTAGGTCCGCAGCGGCGGGCTCACCCAGGTGGGCCTGCGCCAGTTCGTCTTCGCTGCGCAGTGGCGTGGCCTTGCACAGGGCCATCCACACGGCGAAGGGCAGCGTGCAACTGGCATGGCGCGCAGGGCGCAGCATCTCGAAGCGGCCGTCGTCGAGCCCGCCGTGCAGCACCCAGATGCCGAAGTGCTCAGGGATCTCGCCGGGCTCGGCCACGCCGGCCGGGAACACGTAGTAGCACTCCTCGCACAGCCACTGGTAGGCCTGGCGCTTGGCGTCGTGGCGCAGGTCCGACAGCAGGTCGGCACGGCTGTACTTGATCTCGTGCACCATGGGCTGCAGGTAGGCCGGCACCGTGGTGTTGCGCACCGAGAACAGGTCCGGCCGCGCCATGCGCCAGATGTTGGCCGCTTTGCGGCTGGCGGGTGTGTCCTCGCTCCACAGGGGGTTGCTGGTCGCCGGGGGGAGCGGCGCAGTGTCAGGGGCCGTGCCCTCGATCACGGCGCGCAGCGACAGCTCGCGCCAGACGATGCGGCCCGAGGCCAGCAGGTGCGCGGCAAACTTCTGGCCCAGCCGGTCGTGCGCGCTCAGGGCCCGCACGCCGCGCTGGCGCGCCTCGGCCAGGGTGCGCAGGCCGTCCTCCGTGAGCTTCAGGGTCTCGAAGCCCTCGGGCGAGGTGTGCAGGGCGACCAGCTGCGCAGCCAGCAGGTCGATCTCCAGCGCGTCCTTGCAGGGCCAGCCAGCCGACCTCCAGATCTGCATCAGGCGGGTGCGGTGGAAGCGGTTGATGGTCAGCGCCGTCATATGGGCTCAGGGATTCTTCAAAACACTGATTGTAATTACAGTATTTTCCTCCCTTTCGCCCTTGCCGTCACCCCTTCACGGTGTTGTTACACCGCAGGGAAGCTCACCACTCCGCGAAACTGCCATCCTTGTGGCGCCAGACCGGGTTGCGCCAACGGTGGCCTTCGGAAGCGCGTTCCCGCACATAGGCCTCATTCACCTCGATGCCCAGGCCCGGGCCCTGGGGGATGGCCACCATGCCGTCCTCGTACGCGAACACCTCGCCGTTGGACACATAGTCGAGCAGGTCGTTGCTGGCGTTGTAGTGGATACCCAGGCTCTGCTCCTGGATGAAGGCGTTGTAGCAGACCCCATCGAGCTGCAGGTTGGCCGCCAGCGCAATCGGCCCCAGCGGGCAGTGCAGGGCCAGGGCCACGTCGTAGGCCTCGGCCATGGAGGCGATCTTGCGCGTCTCGGTGATGCCGCCCGAGTGCGAGGGGTCGGGCTGGATGATGTCCACGTAGCCCTCGGACAGCACGCGCTTGAAGTCCCAGCGCGAGTACAGCCGCTCGCCCAGCGCGATGGGGGTGGACGAGAGGTGGGCCAGTTCCTTCAGGGCCTCGTAGTGCTCGCTGAGCACGGGCTCCTCGATGAACATCAGCCGGTAGGGGTCGAGCTCCTTGAACAGCACCTTGGCCATGGGCTTGTGCACGCGGCCGTGGAAGTCCACGGCAATGCCCACGTTGGGGCCCACGGCTTCGCGCACGGCGGCCACGTTCTGCAGGCACTTTTCCACCTTGTCGAAGCTGTCCACGTACTGCAGTTCCTCGGTGCCGTTCATCTTCACGGCGGTGAAGCCGCGGTCCACGGCGGCCTTGGCCGCCGCCGCGGTCTCGCCGGGCCGGTCGCCACCGATCCAGCTGTAGACCTTGATGCGGTCGCGCACGCAGCCACCGAGCAGCTCGGACACGGGCACGCCCAGGGCCTTGCCCTTGATGTCCCACAGCGCCTGGTCGATGCCGGCCAGGGCGCTCATGTGGATGCCGCCGCCGCGGTAGAAGCCGCCGCGGTAGAGCACCGTCCAGTGGTCCTCGATGTGGCGCGGGTCCTTGCCGATGAGGTAGTCGCCCAGCTCCTCGATGGCGGCCGCCACGGTGTGGGCCCGGCCTTCGAGCACAGGCTCGCCCCAGCCGACGATGCCCTCGTCGGTCTCGATTTTCAGAAAGCACCAGCGCGGTGGCACCAGGAACGTGGTCAGTCGGGTGATCTTCATGGTGGGGAGTTCGTCGAAAAGTGGGGATGTGATCCGTCAGGAGGCGGGGTAGGACTGGCGCCAGGCCTGCACGAAGGCGGCCGCCTGGCGCGCCACGTTGGCGGCGCTGTCGCCGGGCTTGTACAGGGCCGAGCCCAGGCCGAAGCCACTGGCCCCCGCAGTGGCGTAGGCCGCAATGCCTTCGGGCGTGATGCCGCCCACGGGCAGCAGGGCCACGGGCGGGCGCAGCACGGCACGCCAGGCCTTGAGCACGGGGGGCGCCAGCGCCTCGGCCGGAAAGAGCTTGAGCGCATCGGCCCCGGCCGCCAGCGCGGCATAGGCCTCGGTCAGCGTGGCCACGCCCGGGGCGCAGGCCATGCCGGCGGCCCGAGCGGCGCGGATCACCGCCGCATCGCTGTGCGGCATGACCACGATCTGCCCGCCGGCCGCGGCCACGGCGGCGCAGTCCTCGGGGCGGATGACGGTGCCGGCGCCGATCAGCACCTCGGCCGGCAGCGCATCGCGCAGCGCGCGGATGCTGGCCAGCGGCTCGGGCGAGTTGAGCGGCACCTCGATGATGCGAAAGCCAGCCCCGCTGAGGGCCAGGCCGATGGGCACCACCTCGGCAGGCGTCACGCCGCGCAGGATGGCGACCAGGCCACAGCTCTCCATGGCAGCGGCAAGCAGTTGAGAAGAAGAGGGGGTCATCGTGCAGCCTCCGTGCCGCATGGTTGGGTCGCGGTCACCAGCGCGGCGGCCGTGGCGATCTGCCATAGCCCGCGGGCCGTGGCGTTGTCGGCCAGCTCGGGCGTGGGCAGTCCACAGGCTGCCAGTGCCAGCGCATAGCGCCGGCACAGGTCGGGCTCGCCGCAGAGCACGGTCTGCGCGGGCGTGGCGCCTGCCTTCTGCTGGGCCGCCAGTGCGGCCACCTCGTGGCCGATGAGCAGACCCGAGAGGTAGTCGGCCTGGGCCGTGGCGGGCAGCACGCCCGTGAGCCCGAGCGTGCGCGTGCTGAAGATGTGCGAGAGCAGGCCGAGCGAGGCTTGTGCCGAGCGCGCCACCTGCAGGCCGCGCGCAAATGCCGCGTCGTCAGGGGCCTGTGCAGGCTGCATGGTGCGGCCCAGAATGGTGTGGCCGCGCAGTGCGGCAAACACCTCGCCGGTCATGAAGGTGTGGAACTGCGCGATGGAGCGGCGGCGTGCCAGCACCCACTTGCTGTGCGTGCCGGGCAGGCCGATCAGCACCGGGGCATCGTCGGGCAGGGCCGAGGCCGCCATCACGCCCAGCACCTGGGTCTCTTCGCCGCGCATCACGTTGGGCAGGTCGCCGTGCTGGACCAGGCCGGGCACGATGTGCACCCGCGGGCCTGCGCTGTGTTCCACCAGCGTGAGCCCGCGCGCCAGGTGGTCCAGCGATGTGGGCGATTCGAGGTAGCGCGCTTCACGCCAGCCCTGGGCGCTGCCGACCATGCCGCAGGCCAGCACGGGGATGCCGGGCTGGGCCTGTATCCAATCGCCACAGACATCGTCGAAGGCGTGCTCGAAAGCAGCTGCCTGCGTGGCATGGGCCTGGCCATTGGCCGCGGCCGGCAGGTTCATGATGCCCCAGGGCCGGTGGCGCATCTGCTGCACCTGGCCCGTGGCGTCGAAGCGGAAGGCGCGCAGCGAACTGGTGCCCCAGTCCAGCCCGATCAGGGCGGCTGCGCCGTTGGAAAGGGCGGTGTTGCTCGTCATTACCGCGCCCAGCGCAGCACCAGCGGGTCGAGCCGGCGCGCGATGTCGATCAGCCCCCGGCGCACCTCGGGGTGCATGGCGGGGAAGGGGTGGCGCCCGGCCTCGCTGGCGATCACGCCGCCTTCCTTCATCAGCGCCTTGGCGGTGAGGATGCCGCCCTGGCGGTTCTCGTGGTTGATGAGCGGCAGCCAGCGCTGGTAGAGCGCGAAGGCCTGGTCGGCATCGCCCTGGCGATGCGCCTCGAGGATGGGGCGTATGCCATCGGGAAATCCGCCGCCGGTCATGGCACCGGTGGCGCCGGCGTCGAGGTCGGCCAGCAGGGTGATGGCTTCCTCGCCATCCCAGGGGCCTTCAATGGCCGCTCCGCCCAGGCTGATCAGCTCGCGCAGCTTGCTGGCCGCGCCCGGCACCTCGATCTTGAAGTAGGCCAGGTGTTCGATCTCCTGCGCCATGCGCGCGAGGAACGGGGCCGACAGCACGGTGCCGCTGGCGGGCGCATCCTGCACCATGATGGGAATGCCGATGGCATCCGACACCCGGGCATAGAACTCGTAGATCTGCGCCTCGGGCACGCGGAAGGTGGCGCCGTGGTAGGGCGGCATCACCATCACCATGGCGGCGCCCATGTCCTGCGCGGTGCGGCTGCGCTCGGCGCACACGCGGGTGCCGTAGTGGGTGGTGGTCACGATCACCGGTACGCGGCCGGCCACGTGTTCGAGCGACAGGCGGGTGAGCGTCTCGCGCTCTGCGTCCGAAAGGGAGAACTGCTCGGAGAAGTTGGCCAGGATGCACAGGCCGTCCACGCCGGCATCGATCATGAAGTCGAGGCAGCGCTTCTGGCTCTCGAGGTCGAGGGTGCCATCTTCGCGGAAGGTGGTGGGCACCACGGGGAAGATGCCGCGGTAGCGGGGGGGCTTGGCAGAGGTGGTCGTTGGCATGTCGTAGGCAAGAGAAGTGGTCATCAGTGCGAATGGCGTGGTACGGCAGCGCCCCGGCAGCCGACCAGGAAGTCGAAGTCGCAGCCCTCGTCGGCCTGCAGCACATGGTCCACGTACAGGCGCTGGTAGCCGCCGCGCCCGCCCATGTCGGTATTGGCCAGCGCGGCCAGGCGCGCAGCCAGTTCCTCGTCGCTGATGTCCAGGTGCAGCCGGCCCTGCTCGCAGTCGAGCTCGATGAAGTCGCCGTCGCGCACGGCGGCCAGCGGTCCGCCCGCGGCGGCTTCGGGCGCCACGTGCAACACCACGGTGCCGTAGGCGGTGCCGCTCATGCGTGCGTCGGAGATGCGCACCATGTCCTTCACGCCCTGGCGCAGCAGCTTGGGCGGCAGGCCCATGTTGCCCACCTCGGCCATGCCGGGGTAGCCCTTGGGGCCGCAGTTCTTCATCACCATCACGCAGCTGGCGTCGATGTCCAGGTCTTCATCGATGATGCGCTCCTTGTAGTGCTCCAGGTTCTCGAACACCACGGCACGCCCCCGGTGCTTGAGCAGCTCGGGCGATGCCGCCGAGGGCTTGAGCACCGCGCCGCGCGGCGACAGGTTGCCGCGCAGGATGCAGATGCCGCCGTCGGCGATCAAGGGGTTGTCCAGCGGGCGGATCACCTCGTCGTTGTACTGCGGCGCCTCGCGCACGTTGTCCCACAGGCTCTTGCCGTTGACGGTGAGCGCGTCCGGGTGGGGCAGCAGGCCGTTCTCGCCCAGGCGGCGCAGCACGGCAGGCAGGCCGCCCGCGTAGTAGAACTCCTCCATCAGGAAGCGGCCCGAGGGCTGCAGGTCCACCAGGGTGGGCGTGCCGCGGCCGATGCGCGTCCAGTCCTCCAGGTCCAGCTGCACGCCGATGCGGCCGGCGATGGCCTTCAAGTGGATCACGGCGTTGGTCGAGCCACCGATGGCCGCATTGGTGCGGATCGCGTTCTCGAACGCCTCGCGCGTCAGGATCTTCGAGAGCGTGAGCCCTTCGTGTGCCATCTCCACGATGCGCCGGCCCGACATGTGCGCCAGCACATAGCGGCGCGAGTCCACGGCCGGGATGGCGGCGTTGTGCGGCAGCGAGGTGCCCAGCGACTCGGCCATGCAGGCCATGGTCGAGGCCGTGCCCATGGTGTTGCAGGTGCCGGCCGAGCGCGACATGCCCGCTTCCGCCGCGAAGAACTGGTGTTCGTTGATCTCACCCGCCTTCAGCGATTCGTGCAGGCGCCACACGGCCGTGCCCGAGCCGATGTCCTTGCCGTCGAGCTTGCCGTTGAGCATGGGCCCGCCCGTGACCACGATGGCTGGCACGTCGCAGCTGGCCGCTCCCATCAGCAGGGCGGGCGTGGTCTTGTCGCAGCCGACCAGCAGCACCACCGCGTCGATGGGGTTGCCGCGGATGGCTTCCTCCACGTCCATGCTGGCCAGGTTGCGCGTGAGCATGGCCGTGGGGCGCAGGTTGGATTCACCGTTGGAGAACACCGGGAACTCGACCGGGAAGCCCCCCGCCTCGTAGATGCCGCGCTTGACGTGCTCGGCGATCTTGCGGAAGTGGGCGTTGCAGGGCGTGAGTTCGGACCAGGTGTTGCAGATGCCGATGATGGGGCGGCCGTCGAATTCATGGTCCGGGATGCCCTGGTTCTTCATCCAGCTGCGGTACATGAAGCCGTTCTTGTCGGCGGTGCCGAACCATTCGGCGGAGCGAAGCTTGCGCGGGGAGGTGGTCATGTTTTATGGGGAGAGGAAATACGATGGGTTCAGGAAGGCTTGCCGCTGCGGTGGGTCAGCAAACGTTGCAGCAGGCAGAAAACGAAGAGGAGCACGCCGACGACGATGCGGGTCCACCACGAGCTGAGCGTGCCGTCGAAGGAGATCAGGGTCTGGATGATGCCGAGCATCAGCACGCCGAACAGCGTGCCGGCCACGTAGCCCACGCCGCCCGTGAGCAGGGTGCCGCCGATCACCACGGCGGCGATGGCATCGAGCTCCATGCCCGTGGCGTGCAGGCCGTAGCCCGAGAGCATGTAGAAGGTGAACACCACGCCGGCCAGGGCCGAGCAGAAGCCCGAGAGGGTGTACACCCCGATCACCGTGGCACGCACCGGCAGGCCCATGAGCACGGCCGAATGCTCGTTGCCGCCCACGGCGTACACGTTGCGGCCGAACGGCGTGCAGTGCGCGACGAAGATGGCGGCCAGCAGCACGGCCATGGCGATCAGTGCCCCCAGTGAGAGCGAGGCACCCTCCCACAGTTCCAGGCGCCACTGCGCCATCGCGGAATACGCCTCGTCGGCCATGCTGATCGAGTCGATGCTGATGAGGTAGCACAGGCCGCGCGCGAGGAACATGCCCGCCAGCGTCACGATGAAGGGCTGCAGCCGAAAGCGCTCGATCAGAAAGCCCATGAAGGCGCCGAACACCGTGCCCATGAGCAGCACCAGCGGGATGGCCGTGAATGGGCTCCAGTGGTGGTGCTCCACCAGGCTGGCCAGCACCATGGTGGTCAGCGCCACCACGGAGCCCACCGACAGGTCGATGCCGCCCGAGAGGATCACGAAGGTCATGCCCACCGCGACGATGATCAAGAAGGCGTTGTCGATCAGCAGGTTCAGGAACACCTGGGCCGAGAAGAAACCGGTGTAGAGCACCGAGCCCGCCGTGGCCATGGCCACGAACAGCGCGATGGTGGCCGCCAGCGGCAGGTACTTGGGGTTCAGGCGCATGCGGGTGGGAGTGGTTGGGCGGGCTGGCGCGGCGGCGGTGGGGGCCACATCCAGGGCGGGGCTGTGTCCGCCGCTCATGACAGGGCTCCCCCGGTGGCGGGCCGGCGCACCAGAACGCCGACCTGGGCGCGGAAGTCGGGCGACTGCAGCAGCATCACGATGAACACCACCACGGCCTTGACCACCAGGTTGATCTCGGGCGGCACGCCCAGCGAGTAGATGGCGTAGGTCAGCGTCTGGATGATGAGCGCGCCGATCACGCTGCCCACCAGGCTGAAGCGCCCGCCGGTCAGCGCCGTGCCGCCCAGCGTCACGGCCAGGATGGCATCGAGCTCCAGCATCTGGCCGGCGTTGTTGGCATCGGCACTCTTCACGTTGGAGCTGATGAGCAGGCCTGCGATGCCGGCGCACACGCCGCAGAAGGTGTAGGCCGCGACAACCAGGCGGCGCGACTGCACGCCGGCCACGCGCGCCGCCGTGGGGTTGATGCCCACGGCCTGGATGAACAGGCCCAGCGCCGTGCGCGTGACCGCCAGGTACAGCCCGGCAAACACGGCGGCCAGCACGAACAGCGAAAACGGCAGGCCCAGCAGATAGCCCCCGCCCAGGAAGAAGAAGGGCGCGTAGTAGATGGTGATGATCTGCCCGTCGGTGATCAACTGGGCAATGCCCCGGCCGGCCACCATCAGGATCAGCGTGGCGATGATGGGCTGCATGCCCACCTTGGCCACCAGCAGGCCGTTCCACAGCCCGCACAGTGCCGCCACGCCGATGGCGCCCAGGATGGCCAGCGGCAGGGGAAAACGGCTCTCGCCGCCCGAGACCGAGCCGCCAATCATCCAGGCGCCCACGGCGGCGGCGATGGCCACCACCGCGCCCACCGAGATATCGATGCCGCGCGTGGCGATCACCATGGTCATGCCTAGCGACACCAGCGCCAGGGGGGCCGCGCGGTTGAGGATGTCGACCAGGCTGCCGTAGAAGTGGCCATCGCGCCACTCGACATGTAAAAAGCTGGCGTTGAACGCCGTGTTCACGGCCAGCAGCAGGGCCAGCGTGACCAGCGGCCAGGTGAGCCGGTGGCGCAGCGCAGCGGCCAGCAAGGAAGAGGAGGGGGAGGGTGCGTCAGGCATTTTCGGCGGCAATCAGTTCGTACACGGCTTCTTCGCTACTGCCCGCAGGCAGCTCGCCGACCTTGCGGCGGTCGCGCAGCACCACGATGCGGTGCGCCACGCGCACCACCTCGCTCATTTCGGAGGAGATGAAGACCACGGCCATGCCGGCGTCGGCCAGGCACAGGATCTGTTCCATGATTTCCTGCTTGGCTGCCACGTCGATGCCGCGCGTGGGTTCGTCCAGGATCAACAGGCGCGGCTCGATGGCCATCCAGCGCGCCAGGATCGCCTTTTGCTGGTTGCCGCCCGAAAGCAGGGCGATGGGCGTGTCCACGCTGTTGGTCTTGATGCCCAGCAGCTGCACATAGCGCTCGGCAATCGCGGTCTGCTCGGCACGCGACAGAAAACGGCCCATGCCCATGCGCGCCTGCAGCGCCAGGGCGATGTTCTCGCGCACCGAGAGTTCGGCGACGATGCCATCGGTCTTGCGCTCCTCGGGGCACAGGGCCAGGCCTGCGCGGATCGCATCCATGGGATTGGAGAAGGTGACGGTGCGACCATCGATGCGCAGCACGCCCTTGTCGGGCGCCTGTAGGCCGAACAGCAGCCGTGCCAGCTCTGTGCGGCCCGATCCCAGCAGCCCGGCCAGGCCCACCACCTCGCCTGCACGCACCTTCAGGTCGATGGGCTGCAATTGCCCGCTCTGGCCCAGGCCTTGCGTCTCCAGCAGTGCCGGCGCCGCGTCGTCGAACACGGGGATCACCGGTGGCTCGGTGCACTGCGCTGCCAGCTCGCGCCCCAACATGGCGGCAATCAGGGCCTGCGGGCCCAGGTCACCCACGGCCCATTCACCCACCCAGGCACCGTTGCGCAGCACGGTGATGCGGTCCGACACGGCATATACCTGGTTCAGGAAATGGGTCACGAAGACGATGGCCAGGCCCTCGCCGCGCAGGCGGCGCAGCACCTCGAAGAGCTTTTGCACTTCGTCGTCGTCCAGGCTGGAGGTGGGCTCGTCCAGGATCAGCACCTTGGCCTCGATGCTCAGCGCCCGGGCGATGGCCACCAGCTGCTGCACGGCCACCGGGTAGTCCGAGAGCAGGCGCGTGACGTCGATGGACAGCCCGATGCGCGCCACGAGGTCGCGCGCTCGCTGGTGCAGCGTGGCCCAGTCGATGCGAAAGCCCTGGGCGATGCCGCAGCGCGGATAGCGGCCGGCAAAGATGTTCTCGGCCACCGACAGGTTGGGGCAGAGGTTGACCTCCTGGTACACGGTGCTGATGCCCAGGCGCTGCGCGGCCAGCGGCGAATCGGGCCATACGGCCTGGCCAGCCAGGCGCATCTGCCCGCCGCTGGCTTCAAGCACGCCGGTGAGCACCTTGATCAGCGTGGACTTGCCCGCGCCGTTCTGGCCCATGAGGGCGTGGATCTCGCCCGGGTACAGCCTGAGCTGCACGTCGCGCAGCACGGGGATGCCCGAGAAATGCTTGTGGATGCCCGTGAGCTCCAGCACGGGAGAAACGGTATGACCGGTGACCGCGTCCATGGCTTTCAAGCTTTGTTCTTGTTGTAGACATCAACCAGCACGGCCGCGAGGAGAACCACGCCCTTGATGACCTGCTGGTAGTCGATGCCGATGCCGAGGATGGACATGCCATTGTTCATCACGCCCATCACGAAGGCGCCGATCACCGCGCCCATGACCTTGCCCACGCCGCCCGAGGCCGAGGCCCCGCCGATGAAGCAGGCGGCGATCACGTCGAGCTCGAACCCCAGGCCCGCCTTGGGGGTGGCGGTGTTCAGCCGCGCGGCGAACACCAGACCGGCCAGGGCGGCCAGCACACCCATGTTGATGAAGGCGTAGAACGACAGCCGCTCGGTCTTGATGCCCGACAGCTTGGCGGCCTTCTCGTTGCCGCCCATGGCATAGATGCGCCGGCCGATGGTGGTGCGGCTGGTGACGAAGTCGAACAGCACGATCAGCAGCGCCATGACCACCAGCACGTTGGGCAGGCCCTTGTACGAGGCGAGCAGGTACGAGAAATAGACCAGGAGTGCCGCGAACACGGTGGTGCGCGCCACGAAGAAGGCCAGCGGCTCCGCCCGCACGCCGTGCTTCAAGCGGTTGGCCCGCGCCCGCACACCGGCCACGGCCAACGCGACGGCCACGGCCACGCCCAGCAGCAGCGAAGTGAGCTTGATGCCCTCGACGCTGAACAGGTCGGGGATGAAGCCCGAGCTGAGCATCTGGAAGCCCGCAGGGAAAGGCCCCACCGACTGCCCGGCCAGCAGCGCCAGCGCCAGGCCCTTGAACACCAGCATGCCCGCCAGCGTGACGATGAAGGACGGAATGCGCGAGAAGGCCACGAACCAGCCCTGCAGCCCACCGATGATGCCGCCGCACAGCAGGCACACCAGCGATGCGGGCAGGAAGTGCCAGTGGTACTCCACCATCAGCACGGCGGCCAGCGCGCCGATGAAGCCGCAGACCGATCCCACCGAGAGGTCGATGTGCCCGGCCACGATCACCAGCAGCATGCCCAGCGCCATGATGACGATGTAGCTGTTCTGCAGCAGCAGGTTGGTGAGGTTGAGCGGCTGCATCAGCGTGCCGTCGGTCATGTACTGGAAGAAGCCCATGATGGCCACCAGCGTGATCAGCATGCCGTATTCACGGAAGTTGTGCTTGAGGTGTTCGAGCAGCGACTTGTCGTTGTGGGCGGCCGCCTCGGCATGATTGGCGAGGGTGGCAGTGGGGGAGGGGGTCATTGGGGTCATCTCAACTGGCTTTCACGATCGCGCGCATGATCTTTTCCTGGCTTGCTTCAGAAGTGGGCATTTCGGCGACGAATCGGCCCTCGTTCATCACGTAGATCCGGTCCGTGATGCCCAGCAGCTCAGGCATTTCCGAGGAGATCACGATCACGCACTTGCCCTCGGCTGCCATCTGGGCGATCAGGGTGTAGATTTCGTACTTGGCGCCCACGTCGATGCCGCGCGTGGGCTCGTCGAGGATCAGCACCTCGGGATTGGTGAAGAGCCACTTGCCCAGAACCACCTTCTGCTGGTTGCCGCCCGACAGGTTCAAGGTCTTCTGGTCCACGCCCGAACAGCGGATGCGCAGCTTGCGCCGATAGTCCTGCGCCACCTGGTGCTCGCGCCCATGGTCCATCACCGTGGCGGTGGAGATACCGCCCAGGTTGGCCAGCGAAACGTTGAACTGGATGTCTTCATTGAGCACCAGGCCGTTGCCCTTGCGGTCCTCGGTGACGTAGGCCAGGCCATGGCACACGGCCTTCTCCACCGTGCCGACGTCGATCTCCTGGCCGTTGAGCAGCACCTGGCCGCTGATGCGCTGGCCCCAGGATTTGCCGAAGATGCTCATCGCCAGCTCGGTGCGGCCCGCGCCCATGAGGCCGGCGATGCCCACGATCTCGCCGCGCCGAACATGCAGGTCGACACCCTTGATGACCTCGCGCTCGGCGTGTTGTGGGTGGTGGGCACGCCAGTTGCGCACCTCGAACACGGTGGCGCCGATGTCGGGCTGGCGCGGTGGGTAGCGGTCGGCCATCTCGCGACCCACCATGGCCTTGATCACGCGGTCTTCGCTGACAAGGCCGGTGCGGCAGTCGAGCGACTCGACCGTGCTGCCATCGCGCAGCACGGTGATGGCGTCGGCCACGCGGGAAATTTCGTTGAGCTTGTGCGAGATCAGGATGCAGGTGATGCCCTGCTTCTTGAGCTCCAGCAGCAGGTCCAGCAGGGCCTGGCTGTCGTTCTCGTTCAGGCTGGCCGTGGGTTCGTCCAGGATCAGGAGGCGCACCTGGCGCGACAGCGCCTTGGCGATCTCCACCAACTGCTGCTTGCCCACGCCCAGGTGGGTGACCAGGGTCTCGGGCGATTCCTTGAGGCCCACCTTTTTCAGCAGGGCCTGGGCCTTGCTGTGCGCGGCCATCCAGTCGATCACGCCGTGGCGCGCCGTCTCGTTGCCCAGGAAGATGTTCTCGGCGATGGAGAGCAGGGGCACCAGGGCCAGTTCCTGGTGGATGATGATCACGCCCAGGTGCTCGCTGTCGCGGATGCCGTCGAAGCGGCGCTCCTGGCCCTCGAAGACGATCTCGCCGCTGTAGCTGCCGTGCGGGTAGACGCCCGAGAGCACCTTCATCAGCGTGGACTTGCCCGCGCCGTTCTCGCCGACGATGGCGTGGATCTCGCCGGCGCGCACGTTCAGGTTCACCTGGTTGAGTGCGACCACGCCGGGGAAGGTTTTGCGGATGTTCCGCATTTCAAGAATCATGGACTGGGCTCGTGCATGGGACCGTCTGGGTACCCCGGAAGTCGTGCGACCAGGGGAGTCCCCCTGGAAGCAAGGCATGGCTTGGAGCGTTTCACAAAACTCAGCGCAGCGGTTCTGGCTAGGCGCTGTGTCGCAGGCAGTACGCTGGTACGACAAGACACGGCAACGACGCCAGAAGAGTTTTTTGAGACGCTCTTGCTTATTTCACCTGCGATTCCTTGTAGTAGCCGCTGCCCACCAGCACCGCATTCCAGTTGGAGGCGTCGACCGACACAGGCTTGAGCAGGTACGAAGGCACGACCTTTTCGCCGTTGTTGTAGGTCTTGGTGTCGTTGATCTCGGGCTGCTTGCCCGAGAGCGTGGCGTCCACCATGTTGGCAGCCACCTTGGCCAGCTCGCGCGTGTCCTTGAACACGGTGGAGAACTGCTCGCCCTTGAGAATGGACTTGACCGAAGGAATCTCGGCGTCCTGGCCGCTCACCACGGGGCAGGGCTGCTGCGCTGTGCAGTAGCCCACGCCCTTCAGGGACGACAGGATGCCGATGGACAGGCCGTCGTAGGGCGAAAGCACGGCATGCACCTTGTCCTTGCCATAGTAGGCCGACAGCAGGTTGTCCATGCGGGCCTGCGCCACCGAGCCGTCCCAGCGCAGCGTGCCCACCTTGTTCATGCCCAGCTGCTTGCTGCGCACCACCAGCTTGCCGCTGTCGATGTAGGGCTTGAGCACGCTCATGGCGCCGTCGTAGAAGAAGAAGGCGTTGTTGTCGTCGGGCGAGCCGCCGAAGAGCTCGATGTTGAACGGGCCCTTGCCCTGCTTCAAGCCCAGCTTGTCGACGATGGAGCTGGCCTGCAGAACGCCGACCTGGAAGTTGTCGAAGGTGGCGTAGTAGTCCACGTTCTTCGAGCCCTTGATCAGGCGGTCGTAGGCGATGACCTTGACACCCTTGTCGGCCGCGTTCTGCAGCACGCGCGAGAGGGTGGTGCCGTCGATGGAGGCGATCACCAGCACCTTGGCGCCCTTGGTGATCATGTTCTCGATCTGCGCGAGCTGGTTGGGGATGTCGTCGTCCGCGTACTGCAGGTCGGTCTTGTAGCCGCGCTCCTTGAGCACCTTGACCATGTTGTCGCCGTCGGCGATCCAGCGCGACGAGGACTTGGTGGGCATGGAGATGCCGATGCTGCCCTTGTCCTGGGCCAGCGCCAGCGGCGCGGTGCCCATGGCGGCAAGTGCCACGGTGGCCAGTGCGGCCTTGAAGAGAATGCGTTTCATGGATTTGTCTCCTGGTTTTATGGTTTTGTTCCCGGCCCCAGCAAGCCTGCGATGGCCCGGGCCGGCCTCCCGCCATGCTGCCGGCTTTGCGCCGGCAGCAGCGGCATCATCAGTACTTGCGCTTGGGGAACTCGGCGGCGGCCACTTCCATCGGGAAGATGCCTTCTTCGGTCACGATGCGCTTTTGCACCGCCTTGCCGGCCTTGATGTCCTTGACCGCCGTCATCAGCTGCGGGCCCAGCAGGGGGCTGCATTCCACGCTCACGTTGAGCTTGCCGGCGATCATGGCCTCGAAGGCCCCCTTGACCGCGTCGATGGAGATGATGGTGATGTCCTTGGCAGGCTTCATGCCGGCCTCTTCGATGGCCTGGATCGCGCCGATCGCCATGTCGTCGTTGTGCGCGTAGAGCACGTTGATCTTCTTGCCCTCGGCCTTGAGGAAGGCTTCCATCACCTCCTTGCCCTTGGCGCGCGTGAAGTCGCCGGTCTGCGAGCGCAGGATCTTGAACTTGGGGTCGGCCTTGACGATTTCCTCGAAGCCCTTCTTGCGGTCGATGGCCGGGGCCGAGCCCACGGTGCCCTGCAGCTCGACGATGTTGACGTCGCCCTTCTGGTCCTTCATCTTGTCCACCAGCCAGCGGCCGGCCTTGCGGCCTTCTTCCACGAAGTCCGAGCCCATGAAGGTCACGTACAGCGACTGGTCCTTGACGTTGACCGAGCGGTCGGTCAGCACCACGGGGATCTTGGCGGCCTTGGCCTCGCGCAGCACGTTCTCCCAGCCCGATTCGACCACGGGCGAGAAGGCGATCACGTCCACCTTCTGGGCGATGAAGGAGCGGATGGCCTTGATCTGGTTCTCCTGCTTTTGCTGGGCGTCGGAGAACTTGAGCTCGATGCCGGCCTCCTTGGCGGCGGACTTGATCGATTCGGTGTTGGCGGTGCGCCATTCGCTCTCGGCACCCACCTGGCTGAAGCCCAGCACGATGGGTTTCTGGGCCCAGGCGGCGCCCGGGAGCAGCCCGGCCACGGGGGCGCAGGCAAGGGCGGATACGAGGGTCCGGCGGTTCAGTTTCATCATTTGTCTCCTGTCTGTCTGTTGTTGACGCTGTTGTGGAAGAAAGAAATGCACTGCGGGAAAGAAGCCCGCCGATTCAGGCGAGCATGTAGCCGGTCTTGACGGTGGTGTAGAACTCTGCAGCGTAGCGGCCCTGCTCGCGCGGGCCATGGCTCGAATCCTTGCGCCCGCCGAAGGGCACGTGGAAGTCCACGCCCGCCGTGGGCAGGTTGACCATGGTCATGCCGACCACGGCGTTGCGCTTGAAATGCATGGCGTGCTTGAGCGAGGTGGTGCAGATGCCCGCGCACAGGCCGTAGGGCGTGTCGTTGGCCAGTGCCAGCGCATGTTCGTAGTCATCGGCGCGCAGCACGCAGGCCACGGGGCCGAAGATCTCCTCGCGCGCAATGCGGTGCTCGGGCCTGGCCAGGAACAGCGCCGGGGCCATGTAGTGCCCAGGCGTGGCGCGTTCGAGCCGCTCGCCGCCCCAGACATGCTCGGCGCCCTCGCTGCGAGCGATCTCCACATGGGAAAGGTTCTGCTCCAGCTGGCTGGAGTTCGCAACCGGGCCCATCTCGGTGCCGCGCTCCAGCGCGTGGCCTACCTTGAGGGCCATGAGCCGCTGGCGCAGCCGGTCCACGAAGGCATCGTGCACGCCGGCTTCGATGATCAGCCGGCTCGATGCCGTGCAGCGCTGGCCGGTGGAGAAGTACGAGCCCTGCAGCGCGCAGTCGATGGCCTGGTCCATGTCGGCGTCGGCCAGCACCACCAGCGGGTTCTTGCCGCCCATCTCCAGCTGCACCTTGGCACGGCGCGCCGTGGCGGACTTGAGGATGCGATCTCCGGTATCGACCGATCCCGTAAAGCTGATTGCATTCACGAGCGGGTGGTCCACCAGGGTCTGGCCCACCTCGCGGCCACTGCCCATGAGCAGGTTGAACACGCCGGCCGGCAGCCCGCAGCGGCTGATGATCTCGGCCAGGGCCCAGCCGCAGGCCGCCACCAGCTCTGCCGGCTTGAACACCACCGTGTTCCCATAGGCCAGGGCGGGGGCGATCTTCCACGCCGGGATGGCGAACGGGAAGCTCCAGGGCGCGACGATGCCGACCACGCCCACGGGTTCGCGGGTCACGTCCACCTGCACGCCCTGGCGCACCGACGCCATGAGCTCGCCCGGAATGCGCAGTGCCTCTCCGGCAAAGAACTTGAAGATCTGGCCGGCGCGGGCCACCTCGGCCACGGCCTCGGGCAGGGTCTTGCCTTCCTCGCGTGCCAGCAGGGTGCCCAGTGCGTCCTTGCGTGCCAGCAGTTCGCTGCCGATCAGGTCCAGCACATCGGCACGGCGCTGGGGGCTGCTCTGGCTCCAGTGGGGCAGGGCGTCGGCGGCGGCGCGGATGGCGCGCTCGGTCTGGTTGCGGTCGGCACGGGCGTACTCGGCCACCACCTCACGGGTGTCCGACGGGTTGGTGCTCACCCCGGTGGTGGTACCGATCTCCCAGCGCCCATTGACGAGGTGCCGGGGGGTGAGCTGTTGCGTGTCGCCGAGTTTCATGGGGATCTTGGAAAGAACCTTGGTGCTGGTGTGCGGCAAAGTCTAAGATCGATTTCGATATCAATCTAATAGTTTTTTTGACAAAATACATATACGTCCACGCATTCTGGAAAACCCCATGAGCACCTACAACCACTGGTTCATCCGCGCACGCCTGAAGACGCGGCAGCTGCTCTTGCTGGTGGCCCTGGCCGAGGAGGGCAACATCCACCGCGCGGCGCAGGTCCTCAGCATGACCCAACCCGCGGCATCCAAGCTGCTCAAGGACCTGGAGGACGTGCTGGAGGTCTCGCTGTTCGATCGCCTGCCGCGTGGCATGCGCCCCACCTGGTACGGCGAAACCATGATCCGCCACGCGCGCATGGCGCTGGCCAGCCTGAACCAGGCGCATGTGGAGCTGGCGGCCCTCAAGACCGGGCATTTCGGCCAGGTCGGCATCGGCGCCATCACCTCGCCCGGCCTCAGCCTGCTGCCCGCCGCCGTGGCCCTGGTCAAGCAGGAGCACCCGAGCCTGCGCATCTCGCTCGATATCGAGACCAGCCCGGTGCTGATGGACCGGCTGGAGCAGGGCAAGCTCGACATCCTGGTGGGCCGGCTG
Organism: Pseudomonadota bacterium; assembly: GCA_040387235.1. Taxonomy (GTDB): domain Bacteria; phylum Pseudomonadota; class Gammaproteobacteria; order Burkholderiales; family Burkholderiaceae_C; genus Acidovorax. Next base: position 15,095 of record JAZKEE010000108.1, on the reverse strand, counting down.
TTCGAAGAGCACGACAAGGCCAACCTGCGCTACGAACCGCTGAGCGAGGAGCTGGTCTGCGCGGTGACCCGGCCGGGCCACCCGCTGTCGGGCATGGCGGGGCTGGCCCTGCGCGATGTGCTGGCCGCGGGCTGGATCGTGCCGCCCGCAGGCAGCGTGCTGCGCCACCGCTTCGACCTGATGTTCCAGCAGGAGGGCCTGGCGCCGCCGGTCAACGTGGTGGAGACGGCGGCCCTGCTGTTCATGACGCGCATGCTGCAGCAGAGCGACATGATCGCCGTGGTCGGCGCCGATGTGGCGCACTACTACGCATCGCACGGCATGGTGTCGGTGCTGCCGCTGGCCATGCCCTGCCACATGGACGCCTTCGGCATCATCACCCGCACCGACCGCCTGCTGTCGCCCGCCGCCAAGGTGATGATGAAGGCGCTCAAGCAAACCAGCCTGGTGCAGTACGGGCGCCGGCTGGAAGCTGGAGACTGAGCCGGGGGAGGGCTACACCCAGCCGGCGTCCACTTTGAACTCTTGCGCGGTGCACATGGCGGCATCGTCCGACGCCAGGAACAGCACCATGCGCGCTATGTCGTGCGGGCGCAGCTTGTCGGGCAGGCACTGGTTGCGCGCCAGCTCCTTCTCGCCATCGGCGTCGAGCCAGAGCTTGATCTGGCGCTCGGTCATCACCCAGCCGGGCGACACGGTGTTGATGCGGATGCGGTCCTGGCCGAGCGTGCGCGCCAGGCCGCGCGTGAGCCCGTTCACCGACGACTTGGCAATGGCATAGCACGGGTAGCCTGCGCCCTTGCCCTGCCAGCCCGTGGAGCCCAGGTTGACCACCGAGCCCGCGCCCAGGCGGCGCATGCCGGGCACCACGGCCTGGATGGCGAAGAAGGCAGGGCGCTCGTTGATGGCCATGCGCTCGTCGTAGTAATCGGGCGTGACCGACTCCAGCGTGTGGCGGTCGTCGCTGGCGACGTTGTTGACCAGCACCGAGAAGTCGCCCAGGTTGGCGGCGGCCTCGGCAATGGCCGCCTGCAGCGCGGCGATGTCGCGCACGTCGCATGCTTGCCACCAGGGGCGCTCATGGCCTGCGTCGGCGATTTGCTGGGCCAGGGCTTCGCTGGCCTCGCGCGCCACGTCCACGAAGGCCACGCGCGCACCCTGTTCGGCGAACGCCGCGACGATGGCCGCGCCGATGCCGCTGCCCCCGCCCGTGACGAAGACCGAGCGGCCCTGCAAGCTGGGAAAACGGGAGAGCGCAGCGGTATCCGGGGCGGGAGAGACGGGATGGACAAGGGATGGGGTAGATATTGTCATTGCAATTTGTATATCAATAAATTCAAAAAATACTGCTTCCGTGCATCAATTGGCGTTGATAAGATGCCCGGCGTCAAGAGGCATCGGTTGCAGATGCCCAAACAACAACAGGAGACAGGCCTTGAGAAACCAGGACAACCCCGCCGGCGGCGCGCCCACGCACACGCAGACGTCCCCGGCATCGCGATTTCCCGCACCCACCCTGGCGGGGCCCGTGCGCTGCCTTGTCGAGGCTGATGCCCAACTGGGCGAGGGACTCGTGTGGTCGGTGCGCGAGCAGGCCCTGTACTGGCTCGACATCCTGGGCTGCCGCCTGTACCGACTGGACCCGGCCACGGGGAAGCAACAGCAATGGGGCTTTTCCGAAGAAATCTCGGCGATGGCCGAACGCGCGGATGCTCCGGGTCTGATCATCACCCTGCGGCGCGGCTTCGCCCTGTTCGATCCGGCCGTCGATGCCGCCCCGCGCTACCTGCACCAGCCCGTGGCCGAGGTGCCGGGCAACCGCTTCAACGACGGCAAGTGCGATGCCCAGGGCCGCTTCTGGGGCGGCAGCATGGACTTCGACTGCAAGCTGCCTACCGGCGCGCTCTACCGCTACGACCCCGATGGCCGCTGCTCGCGCCATGACGAGGGCTTCGTGGTGACCAACGGGCCCACCTGGGCGATGGCGAATGGCCGCGAGTGCCTGTACTTCAACGACACCCTGAGTGCCATCACCTGGCGCTACGATTTCGATGCGGCGGCAGGCACCGTGTCCCACAAGCAGGTGTGGAAGCGTTTCAGCGCCGAGGAAGGCCTGCCCGACGGCATGACCACGGACGCGCTGGGCCGTATCTGGATAGCCCACTGGGGTGGCCACTGCGTGAGCTGCCACGATCCCGACACGGCCGAGGAACTGGGCCGCGTGGTGCTGCCCGCCAGCCAGGTCACCACCTGCGCTTTTGGCGGGGCGGATCTGCGCACGCTGTTCATCACCACCGCGCGGGTCGGCCTCTTGCCGCAGCAACTCGCCACGGAGCCGCTGGCCGGCAGCGTTTTCGCCGTGGAGGTCGACAGCCCCGGCGCACCTGCCCACCTGTTCGGTGGCTGACCCCCTTCATGAAAGCCTGCACATGAGCGAAACTACCCACCCCGTCACCTGGCTGCGCCATGCGGGCCAGCACCTGGGGCTGGTCCCCTCCCTGGGCGGCAGTGTGGCGGCCTGGCAGATCGACGACCCCGAGCAGCCTGGTGGGCGGATAGACCTCTGGCGCCCCTGGGACGGCGCCACGCCTGACCTGTACAAGCTGGCGTCGTTTGCCATGGTGCCCTGGTCCAACCGCATCAGCGGCGGCGGCTTCACGCACGCCGGGCAATTCCATCCCATGCAGCCCAACCGGGCGGGCGAGCCGTATCCCATCCACGGTGATGGCTGGCTGCAGCCTTGGGCCTTGTCGCAGCCCGCGCCGGACACGCTGCAGATGCAGCTGCGCTCGGAGCGCTTCGGGGGCAACCCGTACGACTACGAATCGGTGCAGACCTTTCGCTTGGTGGAGGGCGGGCTGGACCAGCATGTGCTGGTGCGTCACCTCGGCGCCGAGCCGCTGCCCTACGGCATCGGTGTGCACCCCTGGTTTCCGCGCACGCCGGGCACGCGCATCAGCGCGCCGGTGCAGGCCGTATGGCTGTGCGGCGATGACCCGCTGCCCACGCAGCACACCGCGCAGTTTCCTGAAGGCTGGAACCTGAATGCCGGCATCTCCGCACAGGGCGATCTGATCGACAACGGCTACACCGGCTGGGGCGGCGCGGCACGCATCGACTGGCCCGAGCGCAACCTCAGGCTGACCGCCCACATGCCGGACTTTGCGCAGGATGGCGGCACCGCACAGCACTTCTGTCTGGTCTACCGCCCGCCGCAGGGCCCGGCATTCTGCTTCGAGCCCATCACCCAGCCCATCGATGCCTTCCACCTGCCGGGGCAGCCGGGCCTGCGCGTGCTGGAGCAGGGGGAGTCTTTTGCGCTGAACGTGCAGTGGCGCCATGGCCCGCTGCCCGCCAACGGCACCCCCTGAACGAAGCGCTGCGGCTCAGGCTTTGCCGGCGGGCTCTGCAGCGGAGGATTGCTGCTGCTGCGCCGCCAGTTCGGCGTCCAGCGCCTGGGCGCGCTGGACCGCCTCGCGTGCCTGGAAGCGCGACAGGTAGGCGGACAGCGCGGGCGTGATCGGAAACAGCTTGAACGACGATATCCAGCCCAGTGCGCTGCCCCACAGCACGTCGGCCGCCGTGAAGCGGTCCCCCAGCCACCAGGGGTTGGCCTGGTCGATCTGCTCATTCAGCGTGCGCAGCACGCTCTCGTAGTCGCCATAGGGCGAGGTGGACTGCGAGCCACTGTCGCGCTGCATGGCCTTGTCCACCACGGCAGGCTCGAAGCACGAGCCGTAGAACACCATCCAGCGCAGGTAGGCGCCGCGAAGCGGATCGCCCACGGCGGGGGAGAGCCCGCGCTCGGGGTACAGCTCGGCCAGGTACATGTAGACCGCCGCCTGCTCGGTGACCAGTGTCTCGCCATGGAGCAGTGCAGGTACCTTGCCCATGGGGTTGATGGCCAGGTAGTCGGCCTCGCGCTGCTGCTTGGCCCTGAGGTTGAGCACGTGCATCTCGTGCTCGGCCCCCAGTTCCTCGATGAGGATGCGCGCGCCGACGGAGCGGCTTTGCGGGGCGTGGAAGAAGGTCAGGTGGCGGTTGGAAGGCATCATGTGCGGGTCTCCTGTGCGCGTGCAATGCGCAGCCGCCTTTATAGGCCCATTTCGTGGCAGCTCTGCACGCACCGACAGGTCGGCGCAGGCTTTCGGCTGGCCGATCAGTCCGCCTCTGCCGGCCGGCCCAGCAGCCGGTCCACCGCCGAGCGCAGGGCCAGCAAGGACGTGGTGTTGAGCACGAACACCACGAAGCCCTCGATCTGGCTGCTGAGCAGTTCGAAGCGGATGTGCAGGAACACCACCAGGTGGTTCTGGATGCGAGTGCCCAGGATGGTGCGGCTGTCGCCCACATCGACGCGGGGCGGGCTCAGCTCGAACTCGTTGCCCAGCAGGTCGGCCAGCGTGGCCAGGCAGGCGCTGAGCATCACATTGCCCAGCTCGGTCATGGCGTCCTGCTCGATGCTGCTCAAGTCCTCGCCGCTCAGGCTCTGGCCGGCGACGATGCGCACGATGTCGAGGCTCTTGTCGCCCGGGAAGATCAGCAGCGCATCGCCGTTGAATACCCCCCTGAAGGGCTGGCGAACCCCGTACATGGGGCTGCCGGCCGCGCCCAGCTGCTGGGCCGCCTCGCTCACCGTGAAGATGCTCACATGCGGCACCGACAGCAGCACCTCGTCGCGCATGAGTTGGCCCATGGCCGCAGCGGCCTTGCCGACGCCAATGTTGAAGATTTCGCTGAGCGCGTCGATTTGCTCCGCATCAAGCTTGGCAGTCATATCAGTTCTCCACAGCGCTGCGCGTCACCTGCGACGCATGAAACTGGCGCGCCCAAGGCCAGTGCCCGCGCGCAAGTGCCGCCCCGCCGCGCTGGGGGCGTCCCCCTCCCAGATTGCGAAGCAATGGGAGAGGGGGAGGGCGCAAAGCGACTCAGGGGGTGCTTCATTCCTTTTCTCCTGCCAGTGCGGCGAGCTTCCTCGCTGCATCGGCCGTGATGGGTTTCGCGATGAAGG
>JAZKEE010000108.1:0-9987 GCA_040387235.1 Pseudomonadota bacterium | reverse complement strand
GCCAGTGCGGCGAGCTTCCTCGCTGCATCGGCCGTGATGGGTTTCGCGATGAAGGCCAGGCCGGCTTCCTCGATGCGTTCCTGCACGGCCCCCTGGACGTTGGCCGTGACGATCGCGATGGGCAGCTGGGGCCGGGTCTTGCGCAGCAGCAGGGCGGCCTCCAGGCCATTCATCCCGTGCATGTTGAAGTCCATGGACACGATGTCCACGGCATGCTGCTCCACCATGGCCAGGGCTTCTTCGCCACTGCCGGCGTGCAGGATGGTCCATTGGGGGTAGGCCTGCAGGACGAGACCCTGCAGGATGAGCCGGGACATGCGGCTGTCGTCGACGATCAAGAGTTGCAGGCTCATGGTGCTGGTGGTACGTGGGTCATTGGGAGTGCGCGGCAGCGCTTTCGTAGGCGAGCACCTTGTTGCGGCCGGAGGCCTTGGCGCGGTACAGCGCCTGGTCTGCCCAGGCGAGGATGGTGTCGATCCCGGCGTCCCGGTGCGCCATCTCGGCCATGCCGATGGACACGGTGATCTTCAGTGGCTCGCTGGCGATGGACAGGATCTGCAGATTGGAGATGGCATCGCGGATGCGCTCGGCCACGGACCAGGCGCTCTCGGTGGACGAGTGGGGCAGCAGCGCGGCAAACTCCTCGCCGCCCAGCCGCCCCAGGATGTCGGCCTCGCGCAGCACGTTCGCAATCGAGGTGGCGCAGGCGCGCAGCGAGTCGTCGCCGGTCTGGTGCCCATACCGGTCGTTGATGCGCTTGAAGTGATCGATGTCGATCATCAGCACGGTGCAGGGCTTGGCATGGCGGCGGCAGTGGTCGAGCAGGGCGGTGCCGCGCTCCAGGAAGGCCCGCCGGTTGAGCATGCCGGTCAGCGAGTCGCGCGTGGCCAGCTCGCGCAGCTGCGACTCCAGTTGCTTGTGCGTGCTGATGTCGAAGCACCACAGCAGGTGGGCCAGCTTGCCATCGACCTCGATGAGGCGCGCGGACAGGGAGCTCCAGCGGGGATTCTTCCCACCGATCAGCGCCTCCATGCCATCCACCTGGCCGTACCGGTCCAGCGCCGCCATCAGCTGCTGGCTGGCGCCAGGGTTGTGCAGCAGCTGCGGCAGGAACAGCTTGATGGGCGGCCACTGCAGGCCCAGGCGTTCCACCATCTGGCTGTTGATGAAGTGCACGAAGCCACTTTCGACGTCCACGAGCACCACGTCGCTCGGGCTGGAGTCGAGGATGAAGCTCAGCAGCGCGCGGTTCTCCTCGATCTCGCGCGTGCGGCTGGTCACGCGCGCCTCCAGCTGGCGGTTGGCCTGTGCCAACTGCTGGGACAGGGCCTGGGCCGAGCGGGCTTCGTGCAGCAGCTTGCGGATCAGGAGGGCCGTGCCGACCAGCAGGCCGCCGAGCACGGCGCTGAGCAGCATGAACTGGTTGTGCAGGTCCTGGCGAATGCGGTCGGACTCCTGCGTGGAAAACAGGTGCACCGCCACGACCGCCTTGCGGATGCGGTGCAGCAGTTCGTCCGCATGCAGGGTGATGTCGCCGGCCACGTCGGCACGCACTGGCGGCGCTGATGCGAAGCGGGCCGACCACCGGTCGACATGCCTGCCCAGGTCTTCCAGGTCGAGAACGGTCTGGGGGAGCTCCTTGCGCAAGCGTGTGCCCAGGCGCGGGCTGGTGTCGGACAGGTCGAGCGTGCTGAAGAGAACCTCCAGGCGCTCCTGCAGCTCCACCTCGGGCGCCTCCTGGGCCTTGACCTTGCGGGCCAGCAGGGCCACCCGCGCCAGTTCGCTGTGGACACTGGACACATGCCACAGGTCGCTTTGCTGAAAGGGCTGCGCCAGCGAGCGCACCTGGTGCAGCGTCCACCACAGGGCGACGGACGTGGCCAGCACCATGGCCGCCACCAGGGCCAGCAGCCAGTAGGTTCCATTGCCGTGGGGCGGCAGGCGGCAGGCCTGGGGCGCTGGCGGCCGCAGCTTATCGGACGGAGAGGACATTGACCTGCCAGATGGTGCGGTTGACGTAGTCCTGCTTTTGCAAGCGGGGGTGCCGGTCAAAGGGGTAGATCAGAATCAGCGGCCCCTTGTCGCGGATGCCGATCGGCTGCTGGTCGCGCCGGTAGGCCAGGATGGGGTCGTACTGGACCAGATCGCTCCAGGGGATGCGAACCGAGTAGTCGTTGAGGGCCGTCAGCTCGATCTGGTGCAGCTCATTGCCTCCCAGCTGTTCCACCAGCTGGCGCAAGGACACGCCGCGCCACCGGGACGTGCCCGGCATGCCCAGCGCTTGCGGCAGGGTGGTGGCGATTTCGCGTGGCGAAAGCCGCTCCAGCGCCTGCATGTCGCAGGCCTGAGCAGGCTGGGTTGCGATGTGCACATGCAGCACCGTCCGCTCGCCCGATGGTGGGCACACCGGGTTGGCTTGGGAGGACAGGGGCAGCCACAGACTGGGCAGGGCAACAAACAGTGCGAGGGCTGCGCCGGGCAGCCCCGCCGGGGATCTGGGCATCATGAAGGGTCTCGCTGGCTCGCTTCTGCAATGCGGTTGCAGGAGCAGACGCCGCGACTATGCCGGGATGCCTCGCCAAATGGGACCGTTTATGTGCCGTTGTGGGGGCAATGGCACCGTTTTGACAATTTTTGACGGCTCGGAGTGCCGTGGCGAGGCCGGGGAGGCCGCAGCGCCGGCGGGGGGCTGCGGATTGCCTCAGCCTGGGGCGCGCTCTTCCATGCGCCTGCGGGCGCGGCCTTGCAGGCCGCCCGCGCAGTGGCGCTTCAGATAACCCGAAAGCCGTGCGTACCGTCGCGCCCGAGCTGCTCCACCAGCCCGAATTCCCAGTCCAGGTAGGCCTGCATGGCCGCGCGCGGGCTCTCCGTGCCCTCGTAGGGGCGGCGGTAGCGGTCGGTGCGGGGCGAGGCCAGACGCGTCTCGCCATGCTCCAGCGGCAGGCCAGCCGCGATCCAGGCCTGGGTGCCGCCTTCGAGCACCAGCACCTCGGCGCCCGTGAGGCGGGCCAGATCCTGCGCGGCATAGCGGGCCAGCAGGCTGCTGCCGCAGGTAAGCACATAGCGCTCGGCGCGCGGAATGGCGGCCACGGCCTGTGCCAACTGCGCGCGGATCACGAACCAGGCGCCGGGGATGTGGCGCTGGGTGTAGTTGGCGCTGCTGGTCAGGTCCAGCACGGCAGTGTGGCCTGGGGCTTCGTCCTGGAGCCAAGCGGCCAGCTGTGCGGGCGTGGTCCAGGTGATGGGGCCCTTCGGCTCGGGAACGGCGTTGGCCACGGCACCGGTCTCGGTGAAGGCGGACGCCTGCACGTCATCGATTACCCACACCTCCCAGCCCATCTGGGCCAGCCACGAGGCGCTCATGTTGGCGCGCACGCCGTCGTCGTCCACCAGCACGAGGCGCGCACCGCGCACGGCGGCCGTGTGGTCGGTCTCCTGCACCAGCTGCCCGCCGGGCGTGTTGCGAAAGCCGGGCAGGTGGCCGGCCGCGAACTCCTCGGGCGTGCGCACGTCCAGCAGGTAGGTGGTGCGCCCGGCATCGGCCGCAAAGCGGGCCAGGTCGCCGGCCTGGGCGCGCTGCACGCGGGCCCGGTCGGCCACGTTGCGCGCCTGCCCGGGAGCCTGGCTGCGGTCGATGTGCACGGCGGGGTCGAAGCGGCGGCTGGCGCCGCGCTCCAGCGCCTGCCCGGCCAGCAGCCAGCCGATGGTGCCGTTGCGCAGGGCCGCGACGGGGTTCGGAATGCCCGCGTTGACCAGCGACTGCGTGCCGATGATGCTGCGCGTGCGCCCCGCGCAGTTGACGATGATCTGCGTGGCCGGGTTGGGCGCCAGCGCCTGGGCACGCAGCACCAGCTCGGCGCCGGGCACGCTCACGCCGGTGGGGATGTTCATGGTGTGGTATTCGTCGTAGCGGCGCGCGTCCAGCACCACCACGTCGGCCTTGGCATCGATCAGGGCCTGCACTTCCTCGGCCGCCAGCGAGGGCGTGTGGCGCTCGGCCTCCACCAGCTCGCCAAACGATTTGCTGGGCACGTTCACGTCGATGAACATCTCGCCCCCGGCATCGCGCCAGCCCTGCAGGCCGCGCGCCAGCAGGGTCACGCGGGTGTAGCCCAGCTGCTGCAGCGTGCGTGCCGCAGGTTCGGCCAGGCCCTCGCCATCGTCGTAGACCACGATGAAGGTATCCCGCCGGGGGATGCGCGTGAAGGCATCGAGTTCGATCTTGCCCGCGGGCAGGTTGGCGGCGAACAGTGGGTGGCCCTGGGCGTAGGGGTCTTCCTCGCGCACGTCGAGCAGGGCGATTTCCTCGCGGGCCAGCAGGGCCTCGCGGACCTGGAGAACGGAAGTCTGGGGAATGGCGGGAGCGGTCATTGTCGGGATCGTACGGGTCTTGGGGAAAAATGGGTCAGGCCGAGTGAGCGGGGTTCTTCGAGAGGTCCCAGATGTTGGGCAGTGTGCTGTTGCTGTAGCCGGAGATGAAAGGTTTGCGCGTGCCGTCTTCGAGGTACACGCTGCGCTGCACGGCGCCGATGTTGGCACCGTAGACGTGGATGCTGATGGAGGTCTGGCCATCCACCGCGTTGCTCACGCGGTGCACGTCGCCGATGGTGGGCGACACGGCTTCCACCTGGCCCGGCTGCAGGCGGTGCGCTGCACCGTCGGGGGCCCAGCGGCCGTCTGTCGTGCGGGCAAAGGCCTGCGAATCCTCGGCCCCGCGCAGCATGCCGATCAGGCCCCACACCGTGTGGTCGTGGATGGGCGTGGCCTGGCCTGGCCCCCAGACAAAGCTCACCACCGAGAAGCGGCCCAGCGCATCGGCATGCAACAGGAACTGCTGGTAGCGCTCGGCGCTGGGCTGGGCGTAGGCGGCGGGCAGCCAGTCGTCATGCGCCACCAGGGCGCCGAGCAGGGCGCCCCCGCGTTCGAGCAGTGCGGGCTCGGGCGGGGCGCTTTCCACCAGTGCCGCCAGCTGCTGCACGAAATGGCGCAGGCGGGCGGTATCGGGCGAAGTCGGAGCGGCTTGTTCTTTGGCTGTGGAGGCGAGGGCATTCATGCCCTGCATTGCACCAGCGTTGGGCGTTGGGGTGTGCGGAAAGTTTTGCATATCCATCTCCGTTTTTCTTCGTTCTCATTTTGCTGCCCAGCCTTTGCAATGCGGCTGGTGCGGTGCTTGCCACCGTTGTCTTCATTACACATGAGGTGCAGGGCATGAACAACAAGGGCCAGATTCTGGGTGGGGGAGAAGCGCATTGGTCGCGCCGGCAGTTGCTGCGTGCAACGGGTGCGGCCACGGTGGTGGGGGCCTCGGGCGTGGTCGGCAGCCAGGTGCTGGCCGCCGGCAAGCTGCGCGAGGTGAAGCTGGCCTGGAACGCCAACGCCATCTGCCTGTCGGCCGCCCCGGTGGCGATCGAGCGCGGCATTTTCGAAAAGCACGGGCTCAAGGTCGAGTTGGTCAATTTCGCGGGCTCCACCGACCAACTGCTCGAAACCATCGCCACCTCCAAGGCCGACGCCGGCCTGGGTATGGTGCACCGCTGGATCAAGCCGCTGGAGTCGGGCTTCGACGTGAAGCTGGTGGGCAGCTCGCACGGCGGCTGCTCGCGGCTGGTGGGCTACGAGGCGGCTGGCGTGACCAGCCTGCAAAAGCTCAGGGGCAAGACGATTGCCGTGTCGGACCTCAACAGCCCGGGCAAGAACTTCTTTTCGGTGCTGCTGGCCAAGGCCGGCCTGAACCCCGAGAAGGACGTCACCTGGCGCCAGTTCCCCGGCGACATGCTGGGCCTGGCGGTGGAAAAGGGCGAGGCCCAGGCCATTGCCGACGGCGACCCCAACCTGCTGTTGATCCAGCGGCGCACCAAGGGCCTGGTGGACCTGGCCTCCAACCTCTCGGGCGAGTACGCGGCCAAGACCTGCTGCGTGCTGGGCGTGAGCGGCGCCATGGTGCGCAATGACAAGGGTACGGCCGCGGCACTCACGCGCGCCATCATCGAGGCCTCGGACTTCGTGGCCGACAACCCCAATGAGACGGCGCGCATCTTCAGCCCCTACTCCAAGGTGCCTCAGGAAGACCTGCGCGCCGTGCTGGGCACGCTCACGCACCGCAGCCACCCCGTGGGCACGTCGCTGCGCCAGGAGATCGAGTTCTACGCCCGCGATTTCAAGCTGGTGGGGGTGCTCAAGCCCTCTACCGATCCGGCGCGCTTTGCCGCGCATGTGCACGCCGACGTTCTCGCCTGACCACGCACGCACCAGGAGCCGCCATGAGCACCGTTGCCGATCACATCCTGCCAGCGCCCACGTCCGTGGCTGAGGCGCCCCGAGCGCCTCGCGCGGCGGCACCCGCAGCCACAACTACTGCGCCCGCCACCTTCGGCGCGACCCAGCCCGTCCCTGCCATCTGGTGGATTGGCCTGGTGGCCGCCATTGCCTGGGCAGTGCTGGGCCTGCTCACCTACCTGTGGCCCAACAAACCCGCCGGTTTCAGCGAATGGGAGTTCACCCAGGAATTCGCCCTGGGGGCCGGCGCCGTGGCCCTGGCACTGGCGGCTCTGGCCCTGGCACCCGCAGCTTTCGGATCCGTGGGCCGGCGCGCGCGCCGTGCGGGCCCCTGGCTGGTGGCCATTGCCGTCGGCCTCACGGTCTGGGAGGTGTTCACCGCCAAGCTCGGCACCCTGCCGCCACCGTTCTTCGCTCCACCACAAAGCCTGGTGGAGGTGTACGTGACCGACTGGGCGCGCCTGCTGGAAAGCGCGGGCGCATCGATCCGCCTGCTGGCCCTGGGCATTGCCATCGGCGCGGCGGCGGGCTTCGTCACCGGCGTGCTGATCGGCTGGTCGCGCCAGGCCAGCTACTGGATCCACCCGGTGCTGCGCATCCTGGGGCCGGTGCCCACCACGGCACTGCTGCCGGTGAGCTTCTATTTCTTCCCGTCGAGCTGGTCCACTGCGATCTTCCTGATCGCGCTGGGCACGGCCTTTCCGGTGGCCATCCTCACCTGGTCAGGCGTGGCGGGCGTGCACAAGAATTATTACGACGTGGCGCGCACCATGGGCGCGTCGCCCTGGTTCCTGGTGCTGCGCGTGGCCATACCGGCCGCGCTGCCGCAGGTGTTCGTGGGCCTGTTCATGGGCCTGGGAGCCGCGTTCTCCACCCTGGTGGTGGCCGAGATGCTGGGCGTGAAGGCCGGCCTGGGATGGTACCTGACCTGGGCCCAGGGCTGGGCAGCCTATCCCAACATGTACGCCGCGCTGATCGTGATGGCGCTGCTGTTCTCGGGCGTGATCACCTTGCTGTTCGTGCTGCGCGACCGGGTGCTGTCGTGGCAGAAGGGGGTGGTGAAATGGTAAGTGCTGTTGCTTCGGAGTCGACGGCTGCCTCCAAGGTCACTGGCGCACGCATCGACGTGCGCAATGTCAGCCACTGGTTCGACCTGCCCGCCGGCCCGCTGCACGTCATCGACGAGCTCGACCTGTCCATCGCCCCCGGTGAGTTCGTGGCCCTGCTCGGGCCCAGCGGCTGCGGCAAGAGCACGCTGCTGCGCCTGGTGGCGGGGCTGGAGCCCGCGACCACGGGCGAGCTGCTGCAGGACGGCAGCCCCATCACCGAGCCCGATCCCTCGCGCATCGTGGTCTTCCAGGACCCGACCTTGTTCCCTTGGCGCACGGTCTGGGACAACGTGGCCCTGGGCCTGCAGGCGCGCGGCATCCTGCGCCAGCAGCGCCACCGGGTGGACCAGGCCCTGAGCCTGGTCGGCCTGCAGGACTTTGCCAAGGCCTTCCCGCACCAGCTGTCGGGCGGCATGGCGCAGCGCGTGGCATTGGCGCGCGCCTTGGTCAACGACCCGAGCCTGCTGGTGCTCGACGAACCGCTGGGCAAGCTCGACTCGCTCACGCGCCTATCCATGCAGACCGAGCTTGTGGACCTGTGGCAGCGCACGGGTTTTTCGGCCCTGCTGGTCACGCACGACGTGGAAGAGGCGCTCTTCATGGCCCAGCGCGTGGTGGTTTTTTCCGACCGCCCGGCACGGATTCAGCAGGTGCTGGTGAACGATCTGCCCTACCCACGCCACCGCGGCGATTCGCGCCTGGCCGAGCTGCGCCGCGAGGCCCTGGCGCTGCTGGGCCTGGACGCGAGCTGGTAGCCCAAGCGCCTTGCCCCCTGAACTGTTGAACGGCCTGCTCGAAGGCCTGCAGGCCGCGCAGCAGGCGCTGCGTGTGCTGTTGCACGCGTTGGGCCTGACCCCTGAAGCCCACGGCCAGCCGGCCTGGCCGTGGGCGCACCGCATTGCGGCCGAGATGCTGGTGGTGGATGCCGGCCATGCGCGGCGCGTTCTCGGGTCGCTGGCCTGCGCAGGCGGGGCGCTGGTGCTGCTGGCCGTGGCGCTTGCCTGGCGCCGTGCCCGGTGGCCGCTGGCGGCCCTGGCCATCACCGTGCTGGTGCTGGCCCCCTGGCCCCAGGCCCATCTGCTGCTGGCGCCGGCCGTGGCGACCAGCCTGCACCAGTCGCCCACCGGCTTTGCTGCCGCAGGCATCGAGCGTGGCCAGGCCGCCTACCAGCAGCACTGTGTGCGCTGCCATGGCACCGACGGCCGCGGAGAGGGGGCCGACGCGCCGCAGCTGGTGCAATGGCCGCCCAACCTGAACGGGGCCTTGCTCTGGAAGCGGCTCGAGGGCGAGCTGTTCTGGCGCGTGCGCGAGGGCATGCACAACCGCGCCGGCGTTCCCACCATGCCCGGCGCGGGCAGCGCGCTGAGCGATGCGCAGATCTGGGAGGTGCTCGACTACCTGCAGGCCCATGCCGCCGGGCAAATGCTGCGCGAATCGGGCACCTGGGACCGCCCCGTGCGCCTGCCGGCCTTGGCCGTGCATTGCCGCCAGGGTGGCGCGCGACACAGCCGCGAGTGGGTGGGGCAGCGCGTGCGCGTGGCCGTGGCAGGGCCTGGCGTACAGCCCGTGGCCGACGACCCGCGCCTGATCACCTTGGTGGCTGGTACGCTGCAGGAGGGCGCCGATCCAGAATGCCGGCCGCAGACAGACCTGCCTGCTGTTGATCAGGCGCTGGCGCTGGTCCTCGGAATTCCGGCCGCCGAACTGCCGGGCTACCAGCTGATCGTGGACCGCGCTGGCTGGCTGCGCGCCCGCGGCCAGCCCGGCAAGGCGGCATGGTCCGAGAATGACTTGGTCTGCCGGTCGACCCCGGTGCCGAGGGCGCCCCTTGATGGACCGTTGGCGGCCACTGCGGCCGCACCGGGCGACGGACTGGAGGCACTGATCCGCCGCATGGACGCGGAGCCGGTGCGGCTCACGCGCGGTGGCTTTCCGCACTGAGAGGCTGAGAGTCTTTCGTCCATGCCCGCCTTGCACGTCTAGGCGCCTGCGTAGTCGATACGCCCCAGCGCAACTCAATTCAAAACGAACTGGAGAGGTAGTCCACCGATTGCTCAAGCAATCATGCAGTGATGGCAAGACAGTTAAGACCGTGGTTGGCAAAGCCTGCTTTGCATCTCGTGTACCCAGCAGTGCACTTTGGCTATGGGGCACCAACCAGCAAATCCCATCAGGGACAGCAGTCCAAGAGGTTGCACGAAAGTCCGGATGTACTGGAGCAATCTTTTCCTCTGACCACTCACGTGTCGGTCTTGAAGCGCCCGTTCATCTGAAAGCCTAGAACGTGCGAGGGCGTTCCCGGGCTGTACGAGCCGTACGACACCTTGTCGGGGTTGGCCGCCGTCCACTGGTTGTGGGTGAGTTAGCACTTTGATAGGTGCGCTGTGTCCCAGGCAGGCTGCCTCTGGATGGGGAAGGCCGGGCTCATATCCCCGCCTCCGGCAGCCACGGAACGCCCCAAACCCCTGTGACCACCATTCCGGGGCTCGGGCGCATCAGCCCACCGTGTCCCGGCTCACCCCTGCCGTCTGGCTGAAACCGCCGTCGACATACGTGATCTCGGCCGTCATGCCGCTGGCCAGGTCCGACAGCAAGAACGCCG
>JAZKEE010000107.1:0-12387 GCA_040387235.1 Pseudomonadota bacterium | reverse complement strand
GCCGTGTGTGGCGCGTTCTTCAGGGGGTTGTTGTCCTGCGGCCAGGCACCGGCTTCGATCTGGCGGATCTCTTCGCGGATGGCGATCATCGCGTCGATGAAGCGGTCGATCTCGAACAGCGTCTCGCTCTCGGTGGGTTCCACCATCAGCGTGTTGGGCACGGGGAAGCTCAGCGTGGGCGCATGGAAACCGTAGTCGATCAGGCGCTTGGCCACGTCCTCGGCCATCACGCCGCTGGTGTCCTTGAGCTGGCGCAAATCCAGGATGCACTCGTGGGCCACGTGGCCGTTGGCGCTGGCGTACAGCGTGGGGTAGTGGTCCTTGAGGCGCGCGCTGATGTAGTTGGCCGAGAGGATGGCGGTCTCGGTCGCGGCCTGCAGGCCCTCGGCACCCATCATGCGGCAGTACATCCAGCTGATGGGCAGCACAGCGGCATTGCCCAGGGGCGCGGCTGACACGGCGCCCACGCCGCCGGGCACACCGGCCGTGGCATGGCCCGGCAGGTAGGGCACGAGGTCTTCCACCACGCACACCGGGCCCACGCCGGGGCCTCCACCGCCGTGGGGGATGCAGAAGGTCTTGTGCAAATTCAGGTGGCTCACGTCGCCGCCGAACTCGCCGGGGGCGGCTACGCCCACCAGGGCGTTCATGTTGGCGCCGTCCACGTAGACCCGGCCGCCGTGCTGGTGCACCAGGGCGCACAGTTCCTTGACCTGCGTCTCGAACACGCCGTGCGTGCTGGGGTAGGTGATCATCACGGCAGCCAGGTTGGCGCTGTGCTGCTCGCACTTGGCCTTCAGGTCCGCGAGGTCCACGTTGCCATTGGCATCGCAGGCCGTCACCACCACCTGCATGCCCACCATCTGCGCGCTGGCGGGGTTGGTGCCGTGTGCGCTGCTGGGGATCAGGCAGATGTTGCGGTGGCCGTCACCTTGCGCTTCATGGTAGGCCTTGATGGCCAGCAGGCCCGCGTACTCGCCCTGCGAGCCGGCATTGGGCTGCAGGCTGATGCCGGCGTAGCCTGTGGCCTGGCACAGCCAGGCGCGCAACTGCTCGTCGAGCTCGCGGTAGCCTGCCAGCTGCTCGGCCGGGGCAAAGGGGTGCACCTGGGCGAACTCGGGCCAGGTGATGGGGATCATCTCGCTCGTGGCGTTGAGCTTCATGGTGCAGCTGCCCAGCGGGATCATGCTGCGGTCCAGCGCCAGGTCCTTGTCGGACAACTGGCGGATGTAGCGCAGCATGCCGGTTTCGCTGTGGTGGGTGTTGAACACCGGGTGCGTGAGGTAGCTGCTCGTGCGGCGCAGCTCGGTGGGGATCAGCGGCTCCACGCCCTTTTCGAATGCGTCGAAGGTGGGCAGGGCCTGGCCGTCCTTGGCGAAGACCTTCCACAGCAGGGCGATGTCGGCGCGCGTGGTGGTCTCGTCGAGCGAGATGCACAGGTAGTGCTCGAAGTACACGCGCAGGTTGGCGCCCATCTGTACCGCGCGTGCGGCGATGGCGGCGGTGGCGCCATCGGTCTTGAGGCTCAGGGTGTCGAACGTGGCCTGCGGGCGCACGGGCGCACCCAGTTGTTCCAGCCCCTTGGCCAGGATGGCGGTGTAGCTGGCCACGCGCTGGGCGATGCGCTTCAGACCTTCGGGGCCGTGGTACACGGCGTACATGCTGGCCACCACGGCCGGCAGCACCTGGGCCGTGCAGATGTTGGAGGTGGCCTTTTCGCGGCGGATGTGCTGCTCGCGCGTCTGCAGTGCCAGGCGGTAGGCGGGCTTGCCGTGCACGTCCACGCTCACGCCGACCAGGCGGCCGGGCAGGGAGCGCTTGAACTCGTCGCGGCAGGCCATGTAGGCGGCGTGCGGGCCGCCCGCGCCCATGGGCATGCCAAAGCGCTGCGTGGTGCCCACGACGATGTCGGCACCCCATTCGCCGGGCGGGGTGATGAGGGTCAGCGCCAGCAGGTCGGCTGCGGCGATGAATGCGGCCTGCTTGGCGTGGGCCTTCTCCACGTCGGCACGCAGGTCGTCGATGCGACCGCTGGTGGCGGGGTACTGGGCCAGCACGGCGAAGTAGTCGCCGTCCAGGGCGGCGTGCCACTCGGGCGCGGAGTTGGCCAGCACCACCTCGATGTTCAGGGGCCTGGCGCGGGTCTGGATGACCTCGATGGTCTGCGGGTGCGCATCACCAGCGACGATGAAACGGTTGCTCTTGGATTTGACCGAGCGCTTGGCCAGCGTCATGGCCTCGGCCGCGGCCGTGGCCTCATCGAGCATGGAAGCGTTGGCAATCGGCATGCCGGTCAGGTCGCAGACCATGGTCTGGAAGTTGACCAGCGCCTCCATGCGGCCCTGCGAGATCTCGGCCTGGTAGGGCGTGTAGGCCGTGTACCAGGCCGGGTTCTCGAGGATGTTGCGCAGGATCACGCCCGGCGTGTGGGTGCCGTAGTAGCCCTGGCCGATGAAGCTCTTGAGGACCTGGTTCTTGCCTGCCATGGCCTTGAGCTCTGCCAGGGCCGCCGCTTCCGTCACGGGCAGCGGCAGGTCCATGGCCGTGCTGCGTGCAATCGAGCGCGGCACGATGCTTTCGATGAGGGCGCGGCGCGAGGCCTCGCCGATCACCGACAGCATGTGCGCTTCGTCAGCCGCATCGATGCCGATATGGCGGGGCAGGAATTCGGTGGCGTTTTCGAGCGCGCCGAGCGGCAGGGCGGATTGCATCAACATGGGGCAGGTCTCAGGCGGGAGGGCAGGGGAAGGGTGCGATCAGGCGTTTTTCGCGAACTCGGTGTAGTCGGTTTCGCTCAGCAGCGCGTCAAGCTGGCCCGCATCGCTGAGCTTGACCTTGAAGAACCAGCCGGCGTTCAGTGGGTCGGAATTGGCCAGCGACGGGTCGGCGCGCAGGGCTTCGTTGACCTCGACGATCTCGCCCGAGACGGGCATGTACACGTCGGCTGCGGCCTTGACGGACTCGACCACGCCTGCGACTTCGCCCTGCGCAAAGGTCTTGCCGACTTCGGGCAGGTCCACGAACACCACGTCACCCAGGGCGTCCTGGGCGTGCACGGTGATACCCACCACGGCGGCAGCGGCATCGGCGGCGTTGATCCATTCGTGGTCTTTGGAGAATTTGACGGTCATGGGGAAAGCTCCTGTGGCTTTTGAAAAATGAAGGAATCTGCAATGTAAGCGGCATCGGCCCACGCAGGGGCCGTGCCAGGGCCGGCTTCAGCCGCGGAAATAGTTGGCGGGCACGAACGGCATGGCGCGCACCTCCATGGGCACGGCCTTGCCGCGCACGATGGCATTCACCCGGGTGCCGATGGCGGCGAATGCGGGCGTGACGTAGCCCATGGCCACGGGCTCGTTCACCGTGGGGCCGAGCAGGCCGCTGGTGACCTCGCCAATGGCCTGGCCATCGCTGCTCTGCAGGGGCGTGTGCTCGCGCACCGGCACACGCTCCAGCGCCACCAGGCCCACGCGCTTGCGCGGCAGGCTGGCGGGGTGGTCGATCTGCGCCAGCACCTTGTCGGCACCAGGGAAGCCCCCCGCGCGCGCGCCGCCGGTGCGGCGCACCTTCTGGATCGCCCAGTTCAGGGCCGCCTCGGGCGGGGTGGTGGTGGTGTCGATGTCATTGCCATACAGGCACAGGCCTGCTTCCAGGCGCAGCGAGTTGCGGGCGCCCAGGCCGATGGGCTTGACTTCGGGCTGGGCCAGCAGGGCGCGGGCCAGGGTGTCGGCCTGCGCGGCGGGCACCGAGATCTCGAAACCGTCCTCGCCCGTGTAGCCGCTGCGAGTCACGAAGCAGTCGCAGCCGGCAATGGTGTAGCTGCCGCCGGTCATGAACACCAGCTTTTCGATGCCCGGGGCCAGGCGCGCCAGGGCGGTCACGGCCTGCGGGCCCTGCAGCGCGAGCAGGGCGTGGTCGGGCATGGGCACCACGTCGCAGCGCTGGCCGATGCGCGCCTGGATGTGGGCGATGTCCTCCACCTTGCAAGCACCGTTGACGATGACGAACAGCGTGTCGTTGCCCTGGTTGAAGAACATCAGGTCATCGATGATGGTGCCTTCATCCGTCAGCAGCAGGCCGTAGCGCTGCTTGCCCACGGGCAGGTCGACCACGTCCACCGGCACCAGGGTCTCGAATGCAGCGGCGGCATCCGGGCCAATGAGCTTGAGCTGGCCCATGTGCGACACATCGAACAGGCCGGCGGCCTGGCGCGTGTGCAGGTGCTCGGCCATCAGGCCGGCGGGGTACTGCACGGGCATGGAGTAGCCGGCGAACGGCACCATGCGGGCGCCCAGCTCCAGGTGCAGGGCGTTCAGGGGCGTGGTGAGCAGGGCGGTGGCGGCAGGGGCAGACATGGGGCGGACTCCGGGCAAATGAAAGCCGCAACCCATGCATGGATTGCGGGATTTGCCCTGCTGTCCGCTTTACCTGAGAGATTCACCGCACCGCCCTGGCTGGCGGCTGCGGCTTGCTCCTTCGGTGGATGGCCTGCGCGCTTTGCTGCGCGGCCACCTCTCTCCAGCAAGGGAACGCCTGCATCCCTGCAGGCGGTTGCCAGTCCTTTTGCCTGAGCGTTCGGGGTATCCCTGCGCCTTCGGCGGCCCCCTCCCCATTGCTGGGGGAAGGCTCTCTCCTGACCCGGCGGATTCTACCTACTTTGAATACACCAGATCACGAAGCGCGAGCGAAATGCCCGGAATGTAGGTGATGAACATCAGGCACACCAGGATCACGCAGACGAAGGGCAGCAGGTGCTTGATGATCCGGTCCAGCGAGATGCGCGCCACCGTGCAGGCCGCGAACAGGTTCACGCCGAAGGGCGGCGTGATCATGCCAAGCGCCAGGTTCACCACCATGATGAGCCCGAAGTGCACGGGGTCGATGCCGAAATGCACGGCCACGGGCGCAAGGATGGGGGCCAGCACGATGATGGCGGCACTGGTCTCGATGAACATGCCGATCACGAACAGGGCCGCATTCACCCCTAGCAGGAAGAGGGCGGGCGACTGCAGCACCGACTCCAGCCAGCGGCCGATCGCATCCGGCACGCCCGCGCGGGTGATCAGGAAGGCGAACAGCCCGGCATTGGCGATGATGAACATGATCACCGCCGAGGAAATGGCCGACTTGCGCAGGATGGCGAACAGGTCCTTGATGCGGATCTCGCGGTAGATCACCATGCCCACGATGAGCGCGTAGAACACCGCCACGGCCGAGGCCTCGGTCGGGGTGAAAACGCCGCCGTAGATGCCACCCAAAATGATCACCGGCATCAGCAGCGCCCAGCCGGCCTGCAGCGTGGCCCGGCCGAAGGTCATGCGGCCTTCGCCGTCGTTCTTGCCCCAGCCCTTCCACTTGCAGTAGGCCCAGACGAAGAGCATCAGCGCAAAGCTGATCAGCAGCCCGGGGCCGAAGCCGGCGATGAACAGCTCGCCGATGGACACTTCGGCGCTTACGCCGTAGAGGATCATCGGGATGGAGGGCGGAATGATCACGCCCAGCTCCGCGCTGGTGGCTTGCAGCGCAGCGGCATAGCTCGTGGGGTAGCCGTGCTTGATGAGGGCAGGGATCAGGATGGCGCCGATGGCGAAGGTGGTGGCCACCGACGAGCCCGACACCGCCGCGAAGATCATGCAGGTGAGCACGCAGGTCATCGGCAGGCCGCCCTGCACGCCGCCCACGATGCTCTTGGCGAACTCGACCAGCCGGCGCGAGATGCCGCCGGTTTCCATCAGGTTGCCGGCCAGGATGAAAAAGGGGATGGCGGCCAGCGGAAACTTGTTGATCGAGGCGAACATCTCCTTGACGGAAATGAGCATGTTGGCATTGGATGCCTGGATGCCCAGGATGGACGCCAGGCCGATGGAAACCGCTACCGAGATGGTCAGTGCAAAGCACAGCACCATCGTTGAAATCATGACCAGGCTCATTGGGCGGTCTCCAGTTCCATGCGCAAGGGATCGATCAGGTTGCCGATGATGCCGACCACACAGAACAGGCCGCCCACGGGCATGGCTAGGTAGGCCCAGAACATCGACACCGACTCCAGGCCGGCCATGCTCTGCACGCCACCGCGCACGGAATAGTCCCAGCCCCACCAGATGATCACGCCGATGAGGGCCAGCGCCGCAAGGGACACCACCCAGTCGAGCACGCGCCGCAGGCGGGGCGGGCTCCAGCGGTAGAGCACGTCCACGCTCACCATCGCACCCTGGCGGAAGGCGGCGGGAATGGCGAGGAACACCATCCAGATCAGGCTGAAGCGGATCAGCACTTCGGTCCATTCGGCGGGCTGTTCCAGAACGAAGCGCATCACGATCTGGAACATGCCGAGCGAGGAGGCCAGCGCCAGCATGGCGCAGGCGGCCAGCATGGCGATGGAGGTCGTCCAGCGCTCAAAGGTCAAAAAAGCATTTTTCATGGGGCAGGGCCAGCCACGGAGGAAAGAGGAGGAAAAAAGGCAAGAACCAAACGCCCGGTAGCTGGGGGGCTACGGGCGTTTGGTTCCGGGGGCGCGGAGCGCGAAGGCGTCGCTTACTTGACGTCGCGGATCTTGTCGAGCGCGGCCTTGCCGAACTGCTTTTCGAACTCGGCGTTCACAGGCGTGAGGGCGGCGACGAACTTGGCCTTGTCCACGTTGTCGATCACCGTCATGCCCTTGGCGCGCAGGTCGGCAACGCCCTTGGAATCGTCTTCGTCGACACGGGCGCGGTTGGACTTGGTGCCTTCCTTGGCGGCGTCGAGGAAGGCCTGTTTGTCAGCGGCGGACAGCTTGTCGAACGATGCCTTGTTCATCACGAAGATGCAGGGCGAATAGACGTGGCCCGTGAGCGTCAGGTGCTTTTGCACCTGGTCGAACTTGGCCGAGATGATGACCGGCAGGGGGTTCTCCTGGCCGTCCACAGTGCCTTGCTGCAGTGCCGTGAACACTTCCGGGAAGGCCATGGGCGTGGTGATGATGCCAAAGCCCTTGTAGGCGGCGATGTGCACCGGGTTCTCCATCGTGCGCATCTTCAGGCCCTTCAGGTCGCCCGGCTCCTTCACGTCGCGCTTGCTGTTGGTCATGTGGCGGAAACCGTTTTCCGCCCAGGCCAGGGCCTTGAAGCCCTTGGCGTCGAACTTGGTCAGCATCTCCTGGCCGATGGGGCCGTCGAGCACGGCGCGGGCGTGGGCCTTGTCACGGAACAGGAAAGGCACGTCCAGGATCTTGGTTTCGGGCACGAAGTTGGGCACCGGGCCGGTGGAGCTGAACGCGAGCTCCTGCGTGCCCAGCTGCACGGCTTCGATCGACTCGCGCTCGCCGCCCAGTGCGCCGTTGTAGAAAGTCTGCACCTTGAAGCGGCCGCCCGTGCGCTTTTCGACTTCCTTGGCAAACGTGTCGATGGCCACGCCCTGGTGGGAGTTCTGGGCCGTGGAAATGCTGATGCGCATGGTGGTCTGCGCTGAAGCGGTGGCCACAAAGCCGAGCGCAAGGCTCAGGCCGACGACGAGTCTGGTCAATTGCATGGTGTCTCCTGTTGATTTTTGGGCTGGCTGCCGGGGTGCCATGTCCCCTCGCAAGCAATGGAGCGTGCGCTCCACGCCTGCGCCAAATTATGGCGGCGCACCATGCCCTGGGCATCGGGGTTTGTGCTGGTAAGCGTGCATATGAATGCTCTGCAGACCGGTCGACGTCGCGAGGGCGACAAGAGGGCGAGGATGCCCTCGGATGGCGAGATCGGGGGGAGGGGTGGAGGCCAAGCTGCTCCGCTGTGGTTTGCCAAGTGCCCCGGTCTGGCGGTAACCAGTCCGGGGCCCTGTCAGTTTGTGCGCTCCGGTAAGAGCGCCTTGATGTCCAAAGTATGCGCTGCAGAGCGCAGCAGTTCTTTCCATTTTTCATTTGATTTTCCTGATTTGCAGAAAAATTTGCTGGGTATTTGGAAATTCGTGAATAATTGAAGCCATGGATCGCCTCGACAGAAAAATTCTCGCTGTGCTGCAGGGTGACGCGCGCGCCAGCCTGCAGGAAATCGGCCAGGCCGTGGGCCTGAGCCCCTCGCCCTGCTGGGGGCGCATCAAGAAGATGGAGGAGGCCGGTGTCATCCAGGGCTACACCGTGCGGCTCAATCCGCAGGCGCTGGGCCTGTCCGACACCGTGCTGGTGCAGGTCACCCTGGACAGCCATTCGGACAACACGCTCGAGAAATTCGGCGAAACGCTGGCCAGCATTCCCGAGGTGATCGAGGCGCACCTGGTCTCGGGCGACTACGACTACCTGCTGCGCGTGGTGGTCAAGGACACGCGCGACTACGAGCGCCTGCTGCGCGAGAAGCTCTACAAGATCAAGGGCATCCGCCACAGCCGTTCGAGCTTCGTGCTGCGCACGCTCAAAAAAGCCGATCTGCCATTGTTTGCGGAGTAGGGCATACCGCTGCATTGCTGGCACGTTCGGTGCCGCTTGCGGCTGAGCAGGCGCACAATTCCAGCGCCGCACGCCCCACGGAAAAACCATGAACCTGCGTTTCGTCGAAGCCTTCTACTGGGTTGCCTCCCTGCGCAGCGTGACGCGCGCAGCCGAAAAGCTGTTCCTCACCCAGTCGGCCATGTCCAGCCGCGTGGCGGCGCTGGAGGAGGAACTGGGCGTGCTGCTGCTCGACCGCAGCGACAAACGCTTCAAGCTCACGGTGGCGGGCACGCGCTTTCTCACCTACGCCAAGCGCATGCTCGAACTGCAGCGCCAGCTCAAGGCCGAGATGGGCTCTGGCGCGCCCATGGAGGTCTCGATCCGGCTGGGGGCCATCGAATCGGTGCTGCACTCCTGGCTCATCCCGTGGATCGAACAGCTGCGCAAGGACAACCCGCTGCTGGAGCTCGAACTCACGGTGGAGACCACGCCCGTGCTGCTCGATCAAATCCGCCGGGGCGCGCTGGACACGGTGTTCGCTGCGCTGCCCGCCTCGGCCGAGGGCATCCGCACACAGGCGCTCACGCCCATGGAAATGGTCTTCGTGGGCAACAGCACCCTGCACCGCAAGCGGCGCTATGCGCTGGCGGACTTCGCCGAGACGGACATCCTGACCTTCCAGCGTGGCTCGCAGCCGCACGTGACCCTGCTCGATGTGCTGCGCCAAGCCCAGGTGGAGCCGCGCTGCGTGCATACCATCTCCTCCATCTCGGCCATGGTGCAGCTGGTGCAGGGCGGCTTCGGCGTGGCCACGCTGCCGCGCCAGGCCGTGCAGCGTCTGCTGGCCTTTCCCGACCTGCGCCCGCTGGCCTGCGAGGCCGAGCTGCGGCCACTGCCCATTCACCTGAGCTACCGCGAAGATCCCTCTTCGCCGGCCGTGGATGGCGTCGTGCGTTCCGCCCTGGCCTTCGTCGAACTGCAGGCCGAGCGCACCAAGGGCCGCGCCAAAAGCTGAAATCTGGCTGACAAGGTGCACCGGGTGCTGCCTCGGCGCATGCCGCTCTGGCGGCCGCGCGGCGGGCTGCCTTCCGCTTTTCGGGCAGAACACATGCCCTTGACAGCACCCTTCGCCCCGCCATGCCTGTTGTTGGTGCAGCCTGGCGACCGCATGGCAGCCCGGTGCATGTGCCATCCAGGCGCGAGCCCGCACCCGCCTGCTCCCTTCCACCACCGCCGTGGAGCGCTGTTTTGGAACGGATCCACGCATGCCCGCAAGGCCCCCGCGGTGCGTCTTTCAATGCCCTAGGGTTTCCACTTAGCACCAAGTTGGGTGAAGTGTGCTCCAGCGTAGTGCATCGAAAAAATCGATGAGGTAAGAGAAATTTTTTGAATTTGCCAGTGGTGAGGGAGCGCCAACACAATCCACCCATCGTCACGTATCTGACATTTCGCAACGCAAGGAGCCCACGGTGGATTCAACACACAACAACACACCCCAGGTCTTTGGTTCAGCAGGCAGCAGCAACGCCGCCCACGTACGCAGCGTGATCCGCCAGGGGCTGTGGACGTCGCACACCAGCGGCCTGGCCGATGGCCATGTGCAGGGCAACCTGGTCATCCTGCCCGAGGTGCAGGCCGGCGACTTCCTGCGCTTTTGCCAGCGCAACCCCAAGCCCTGCCCGGTACTGGCGGTGAGCGAGCCCGGCCAGTTCTCGCTGCCCTCGCTGGGCGAGGGCATCGACATCCGCAGCGACGTGCCGCTGTACCGCGTCTGGCGCCATGGCGAGCTGGCCGAGGAGGTGGCGGACATTTCCGCGTTCTGGCGCCCTGACCTCGTGACCTTCATCCTGGGCTGCTCGTTCTCGTTCGAGTCCGCGCTGATCGAGGCCGGCATCCGCCTGCGCCATGTCGACGAAGGCAAGAACGTGGCCATGTTCCGCACCAGCCTGCAGACCGAGCCGGCCGGCCCCTTCGGCGGTGCCATGGTGGTGACCATGCGGCCCATGCCGGCGGCCGACGTGATCCGCGCCGTGCAGGTGACCTCGCGCTTTCCCAATGTGCATGGCGCACCGGTGCACATCGGTGATCCCTCCCTGATCGGCATTGCCGATCTGGCCAGGCCCGACTACGGCGATGCCGTGGAACTGATGCCTGGCGAGATCCCCGTCTTCTGGGCCTGCGGCGTCACGCCCCAGTCCGCCATCCTGCACGCCCAGCCGGCGTTCTGCATCACCCACGCCCCGGGTTGCATGCTGATCACCGACCTTCTCAACCACCAACTCGCCAGTTTCTAAACCAGGAGCCTCCCCATGAAAACCATCGCTTTCACCATGTGTGCCCTCGCGTTCGCCGGTATCGCCCAGGCCCAGGCCAAATGGGACCTGCCGTCGGGCTATGCCGCCAACACCTTCCAGGTGCAGAACCTGCAACAATTTGCCCAGGATGTGGACAAGGCCACCAGCGGCAAGCTCAAGATCACCGTGCACCCCAATGCCTCGCTGTTCAAGGCCAACGAGATCAAGCGCACCGTGCAGTCGGGCCAGGTGCCGGCGGGCGAGTTCATCCTCTCCGGTGCGGCCAATGAGTCGGCGGCGTACGGCCTGGACTCCATCCCCTTCCTGGCCACCAGCTATGCCGACGCCAAGCGCCTGGACCAGGTTTCGCGCCCCATGCTGAACAAGACCCTGGCTACGC
Organism: Pseudomonadota bacterium; assembly: GCA_040387235.1. GTDB lineage: Bacteria > Pseudomonadota > Gammaproteobacteria > Burkholderiales > Burkholderiaceae_C > Acidovorax. Next base: position 1,310 of record JAZKEE010000107.1, on the reverse strand, counting down.
AGGGCATGAAGCTGCTGTACACCGTGGCCTGGCCCGCCCAGAGCCTGTATTCCACCAAGCCCGTCACGGCGCTCAAGGACTTGAAGAGCACCAAGATGCGCGCCTTCAACCCTGTCACCTCGGGCATCGCAGTGGCCGTGGGCGCCCAGCCCGTGACCATCCAGCTTGCCGAGCTGCCCGCCGCGCTCACGACCGGCACTGTGGACAACTTCCTCACCTCCAGCGCCAGCGGCGTGGAGAGCAAGCTCTACGAGAGCGTGAAGTACTTCTACGCCGTCTCGGCCTTCCTGCCGCGCAATGCCGTGGTGGTGAACCAGAAGACCTTCGACGCGCTGGACAAGCCCACGCAGGACGCGGTGCTGGCCCAGGCCGCCATCGCCGAGCGCCGCGGCTGGACCATGAGCGAGCAGAAGGACCAGGAGTACCTCAAGGAACTGGCCGCCAAGGGCATGCAGGTGGACACCGTGGCTGCGGGCCTCAAGGCGGAATTCAAGCCGATCGGCGAGCGCATGACGGCCGACTGGATCAAGGTCGCCGGTGACGAAGGCAAGGCCGTGATCGAAGCCTTCAACACCAAGAAGTGATGAGGTCACCATGTCTTCCCTGACCCAGACTTCCCCGGCCCCTGCCGGTGTGCATGCGGGGGTGGCCGTGCCGCCGCACCTGCTGCGGCGGGTGCTCGACGCCAGCTACGACATTGCCGGCACCGTCGGTGCCTGGTGCATCGCCGGCATCTGCTTGCTGATGGTGGTGCAGTCCCTGGGGCGCCAGTTCGGCTTTCCCACCGGTGCCATCAATGACGTGGTGGCCTGGCTCTGCGCTGCCGCCGCGTTCCTGACCATGGCCCACGCCTTCAAGCATGGCGACTTCGTGCGGGTGACGCTGGTGCTGGAGAAGCTCTCTCCCGCTTCGCGCCGCGTGTTCGAGATGGTCTGCCTCACGGTGGCCGTGTTCGCCATCGGCTACCTCACCTGGTGGGCCTGTGCCTTCACCTACGAGAGCTGGAGATTCAACGAAGTGGCGCAGGGCCTGTGGGCGGTTCCGGTCTGGATTCCGCAACTGAGCTTTGCCATCGGCTCTATCCTATTCCTCGTGGCCGTGGTCGACGAGTGGTGGATCGTGGCGCGCGGCGGTGTACCCACCTTCGTGCGCCTGGTGGAAGAGCGCCACGCCAAGGGCGACTTCTCTTCGGACCTCTAAGGAGCAAGACCATGGACATTCTCTCCATCGGCGCCTTCCTGCTGGTGATCATGCTGCTCATGCTCTCCGGCGGTGTCTGGATCGCCATGACGCTGGCCATCTGCGGCTGG
>JAZKEE010000106.1:0-40063 GCA_040387235.1 Pseudomonadota bacterium | reverse complement strand
GACGGCTACACCCTGCTGCTCAACCACATCGGCATGTCCACCATGCCTGCGCTGTACCGCAAGCTGGCCTTCAGCGTGCCCAACGACTTTGAATACCTGGGCATGGTCAATGACGTGCCCATGACGCTGATCGCGCGCCCCACCATGGCTGCGAACAACTACAAGGAACTGTCGGCATGGCTTGCACAGAACAAGGGCAAGATCAACCTGGGCAATGCAGGGTTGGGTTCCGCATCGCACCTGTGCGGCCTGATGTTCCAGAGCGCCGTGCAGATCGACATGACCCCCGTCCCCTACAAGGGCACGGCGCCAGCCATCACCGACCTGATCGGCGGCCAGATCGACCTGCTGTGCGACCAGACCACCAACACCTCGGGCCAGATCGAAGCCAAGAAGGTCAAGGCCTACGCCGTGACGACCCAGAAGCGTCTGACCACGCCTTTGCTCAAGGACCTGCCCACGCTGGCCGAGTCGGGCCTGAAGAACTTCGAAGTGACCATCTGGCATGGCCTGTACGGCCCCAAGGGCACGCCGCCTGACATCGCCAAGAAGATCAACGATGCGCTCAAGGTGGCCCTGAAGGACCCCGACTTCATCAAGAAGCAGGAAGGCCTGGGCGCCGTGGTCGTGACCGACAAGCGTGTCGAACCCGCCGAGCACAAGAAGTTCGTGGTGTCCGAGATCGACAAGTGGACCGCCGTCATCAAGGCGGCTGGCACCTACGCCGACTGACCAGGCCCTGCAGACGCAAGCGCGTACACACACCACTGCCAAGCCACCACGCCCCCGGGCCTGGTGGCTTTTTTTGCGCCTGCGCGACCGCGCCGCCACCTGCCCGGTGTCGCATGGGAGCACCGGCCTTCGGGTAATCCATCTGCCCTGGATGCGGGCGCACGCGTAGAACCGTGGTGTATCACCTGACACGACAGACAAGGAAGCACTCCATGGCCCAGCAAGCCCCCCGCCCCCTGCCACGCAACACCGCCATTGCCAACAAGGTCCAGACCCGCAACCGCCGCAAGGCCATCGCCATGGCCCTCACGCTCAGTGCCCTCGGTGCGCTGGCGCTGGCCACGGCCAGCGCGCTGCTCCTGCCGCAGTCTGCCCACGCGCAGGCGGCGTCGCCCGGGGGCTGGCCCAACAAGCCAGTGCGCATCGTCGTGCCCTTTGCGCCCGGTGGCACCACGGATATCCTGGCCCGCGCCCTCGCGCCCGACCTCTCCCGCGTGTTCGGCCAGCAATTCGTGGTCGACAACCGGGCCGGCGCCGGTGGCAACGTGGGCGCCGAGATCGTGGCCAAGGCTCCGGCAGACGGCTACACCCTGCTCATGGGCACGGTGGGCACGCATGGCATCAACCGCGCGCTGTATGCCAAGCTGCCCTACGACCCCATCAAGGACTTCGTGCCCATCACCCTGGTCGCCGCAGTGCCCAATGTGATGGTGATGAACGTCGACAAGGCCAAGTCCCTGGGCATCGCCAACGTGCAGGACTTCGTGCGTGTCGCCAAGGCCAGCCCCGGCAAGTTCAACATGGCATCGAGCGGCAATGGCACCTCCATCCACCTGGCAGGCGAGCTGTTCAAGAGCATGACCGGCACCTTCATGCTGCACCTGCCCTACCGCGGCTCCGGCCCCGCGCTAATGGACCTGGTGGGCGGCAATGCGGACGTGATGTTCGACAACCTGCCGTCTTCCATGGCGCAGATCAAGGGCGGCAAGCTCACCGCCCTGGCCGTGACCAGCAGCCAGCGCTCCAGCGCCCTGCCCGACGTGCCCACCGTGGAGCAGGCCGGGGGCCCGGCGCTCAAGGGCTTCGAAGCCAGTTCCTGGTTCGGCCTGCTGGCGCCCGCCGGAACCCCGCCCGAGATCGTCAACCGCATCCAGCAGGAAGTCGCCAAGTCCCTGGCCTCGCCCGCGATGAAGGAACGCCTGGTGGCGCAAGGCGCCATTCCCGGCGGCAACACACCCGCCGAATTCGCCAAGCACATCGATGCCGAGCACAAGAAGTGGGCGCAGGTGGTGAAGGCGTCGGGGGCGAAGGTGGATTGACGCCGGCTCCGCCTGCTGCGCGCGCAGGGCGGTCACGCCATGGGCTGGCGAATGACCGTCTTCCATTTCTCGGGCACTGCCTTGCGGATGTCGCTCAGGTAGATCTCATGGTGCTTTCCCGCCCGTGACGCCCGCGCATCGATGAAGTCGTGGACCCGCTCTATGGTGGGTCCTTCTCGCGAGAAGGGCCCGAGGTGCAGCACCTGTGCACACCGCCCTTCGGAGAAGTCTTCGACCCGCAATCGCTCCATCGCGGGCAGCGCCTTCTTTCGCTTCACCTCGGCGATGGCGCAATCGAGCACCTCCTGCGTCGCGAAGGGGGGCTGCATGATCATCATCGTCCATTGCCACCGGGCCCGGTCATTGGCGACGAATGCCGACATGTCATCCGCCCACCACAGGCCTTCGAGCGGCATCACCGCGTAGTCGATGGCTTGCGCGTCCTTCTTGACCATGAATTTGGCGGTGTAGGAGACCGCGAACAAGGCTTCCACCGCCTGGGCATACGGCTGTGACCCGGTGGGATCACCCACCCCATCGACCATCAGGAACCTGAACGCAGGGACCTCGACTTCGGCCACACTGCGGGCCGAGGGCTGGTACAGGTGCTTGAAGTCCTTCTTCAGGTCAATCTTTTCCACAGGCCTCTCTGGTTCAGGCGCAAGCCATGGTCACACACCCCAGACCACGTCTGCCTTCTCTGCCGCGCTCTTGCGCAGCATGTCGATGAACGGTGCCGCGCGCTGGCGCAGCTTCACCGTCTCGGCACGGCCACCGGCTTCTTCCTCGTCGTCGGCGTCCTGGCCTGCCTGCACGGGCGGCTGGGCCTCGCTGGCCTTGACCGCCGCCTCGAGCGCAGAAATCGCCCCGGGGATCTGAGCGGCCGTCACGATGCCATTGGCGCCCGGTGTCTTGCCGATGATCTCCAGGATCTGGCGGCCCTGGGGTTCGAGCATGATCAGGTCGGCGGCGGCTTTGGACTTGAATTTGTAGAGCATGGTGTGCAGTGGTCTCTCGGGTTGGCGGTGGTCGTCGCAGTTGCCTGGTTGTCGGTAGTGTCTAGTTCTCGTAGATGTAGTCCCGCGTGAACGGGTAGTCCGATTGTGCGCCGGGCATGGAGCCCGTTGCCGTATCCCCGTCGGGCCGTATGGCCAGCATCTGGTGCAGGGCCATCCAGCCGCGCTCGAAGCCCAGGGCGCTCCCGGCCAGGTACAGGCGATACGCACGAAGGACCTTATCGCCCTGCACGGCCCCGCCCTGTGCGGCCAGGACCTCGCGCGCTGCGGGCAGTTGCGCCTCCAACCTGTCGGACCAGGCCCACAGGGTGCGCGCATAGTGCGGGCGCAGGTTCTCGGTGTCCACCATTTCCAGGCCGGCGCGGGCCATGTCTTGCAGCACTGCGCTCACGTGCAGCAGCTCGCCGCCGGGGAAGATGTACTCCTCGATGAAGTCGCCCATGCCGGCTCCCAGTTGCGTGTTGTCCACCGCGCTGGCGGTGATGCCGTGATTGAGCATCAGGCCGCCAGGGCGCAGCAGGCGGTGCACGGCGTCGAAATAGCGGCCCATCTGTGCGCGGCCCACATGCTCGAACATGCCGATGGAGGCGATCTTGTCGAAGGGTTCGCCGGGCCGAAGTTCTCGGTAGTCGCGCAGTTCCACCCGTACGCGTCCCTGCAGGCCACGCGCCTCGATCAGGCGCTGCACATGCGCATGCTGGTGGCGCGAGAGGGTAATGCCCGTGGCGTCCACGCCGTAGTGCTCGACCGCCCACAGCAGCAATCCGCCCCAGCCCGCACCGATGTCCAGAAAGCGCTCGCCGGGTGCCAGGCGCAGCTTGCGGCAGATGTGGTCGAGCTTTGCCTGCTGCGCCTGGTCCAGGTCCATGGCGGCGCCCTGGTAGTAAGCGCAGGAGTACACACGCCGCTCGTCCAGCCACAGGGCATAGAAATCGTCGGACAGGTCGTAATGGAAGCGGATATGCCGTGCATCGTGCCCCAGGGTGTGCGCAGCCATGGAGCGGGCGCGCGCCAGGGCACGCTGCCACCAGCGGTTGTGCTGCTCGCGCGCGGGGTCGCGGGTGAGCAGGCCGGCGGCAGCGGCCATCAGATCGCGCATGCCCCCTTCGAGCGCCACGCGGCCCTCGACGATGGCAGCGCCCACGTTGCCGATCTCGCCCGTGGCCAGGGCGACGAGGGCCATGCGGTCGCGAAAGCGCAGGGTGACGGCGGGCTTGCTGGCGCCCAGTTGCTGGCCTGCTGGCAGTTGGACCGCCATGGGCACGGGCAACGCAGCCAGCCGCCCTTCCAGAGCGTGCAGCAGGTGCTTCATGCCGATTATTTTTGGCCTTGTGCTGCAGTGCGTCAACACCCCATCCGGGGCTTCCAGGCTGGTTCAAGGCTTTCGGGGATGGCCCCATTGACAGCATTTTGTTTAAGCCTAAACTATTTTGCCATGAACATCCTTTGCATTGGCGGCGGCCCCGCAGGCTTGTATTTCGCCCTGCTCATGAAGCAGCAGAACCCGGCGCACCGCGTGACGGTGCTGGAGCGCAACCGCCCGTTCGACACCTTTGGCTGGGGCGTGGTGCTGTCGGACCAGACGCTGGCCAACCTGCAGGCGGCCGATGCCACCACGGCGCGCCAGATCGGCGACGCATTCAACCACTGGGACGACATCGAGGTCTTCTTCAAGGGGCGCAGCGTGCGCTCGGGCGGGCACGGCTTTTGCGGCATCGGGCGCAAGCGGCTGCTCAACATCCTGCAGGAGCGCTGCATCGCGGTGGGGGTGGACCTGGTGTTCGAAGCCGACGTGCAGGACGACCAGGAAGCCGCAGCGAAATACGGCGCCGACCTGGTGATCGCCAGCGACGGCCTGAACAGCCGCATCCGCACGCGCTACACCGCCACCTACCAGCCCGACATCGATCTGCGCCAGTGCCGCTTCGTCTGGCTGGGCACGCACAAAAAGTTCGATGCTTTTACCTTTGCTTTCGAGCAGACGGAGCATGGCTGGTTCCAGGCCCATGCCTACCAGTTCGATGCGGACACCTCCACCTTCATCGTGGAAACGCCCGAAGCCGTGTGGAAGGCCCATGGCCTCGACCAGATGGAGCAGCCCGAGGCGATTGCCTTTTGCGAGCGCCTGTTCGGCAAATACCTGGACGGCAATGCCCTGATCAGCAACGCCACGCACCTGCGCGGCTCGGCCAACTGGATCCGCTTTCCACGCGTGATCTGCAACACCTGGGTGCACCGCGAGGCCATCGGCGGCAAGCCTGTGCCCATCGTGTTGATGGGCGATGCGGCGCACACGGCGCATTTCTCGATCGGCAGCGGCACCAAGCTGGCGCTCGAGGACGCCATCGACCTGGCCAACGAGTTCGCCACCGGCCTGCCCATCGACGAGGTGCTGCAGCACTACGAGGCCCGCCGCAGTGTCGAGGTGCTCAAGATCCAGAACGCGGCGCGCAACTCCACCGAGTGGTTCGAGAACGTGACGCGCTACACCGGCATGCAGGTGGAGCAATTCGCCTACTCGCTGCTCACGCGCAGCCAGCGCATCAGCCACGAGAACCTGCGCCTGCGTGACGCGCAGTGGCTGGAAGGGTACGAGGGCTGGCTGGCGGGCGGCAAGACCGCCGTGCCGCCGATGCTCACGCCGTTCAAACTGCGGGATCTCACGCTCAAGAACCGCATCGTCGTCTCGCCCATGGCCACCTACAGCGCGGTCGATGGCGTGCCGCAGGACTTTCTGCTGGTGCACCTGGGCGCGCGCGCCCTGGGCGGCGCGGCGATGGTGATGGTGGAGATGACCAGCCCCACGCCCGAAGGCCGTATCACCCCCGGCTGCACGGGCCTGTGGAACGACGCGCAGCAGGCGGCGTTCACCCGCATCGTGCAGTTCGTGCATGGCAGCAGCAGCGCCAAAATTGGGATGCAGCTGGGCCACAGCGGCCCCAAGGGATCGACCCGCGTGGGCTGGGAAGGCACGGACGAGCCGCTCGAACAAGACAACTGGCCGCTGCTGGCCGCCAGCCCCCAGGCCTACGGTGACCAGAATCAGACGCCCACGGCCATGACGCGCGAGGCCATGGATGCCATGACCGCGGCCTTCACCGACAGCGCGCGCCGCGCCGCCGCCTGCGGCTTCGACTGGCTGGAGCTGCACTGCGCCCATGGCTACCTGCTGGCCAGCTTCATCAGCCCCATCACCAACCAGCGCAGCGACGCATACGGCGGCAGCCTGGCCAACCGCTGCCGCTACCCGCTCGAAGTGTTCGCCGCGCTGCGCGCCGTGTGGCCGGCGGACAAACCCATGAGCGTGCGCATCTCGGCCCACGACTGGGCACCCGGCGGCACCACGCCCGACGATGCGGTGGAGATTGCACGCCTGTTCAAGGCGGCGGGCTGCGACCTGATCGACGTCTCCTCCGGCCAGACCACGCGCGCCGCCAGGCCCGTCTATGGCCGCATGTACCAGACACCGTTTGCAGACCGCATCCGCAACGAGGTGGACATTGCCACCATGGCAGTGGGCGCGATCACCGAGGCCGACCACGCCAACAGCATCGTCGCCGCCGGCCGCGCCGATCTGTGCGCCATTGCCCGCCCGCACCTGGCCGACCCGGCCTGGACGCTGCACGCCGCGGCCCAGCTGAGCCCCGTGGCCGCCGCGCACACCGACTGGCCCGTGCAGTACCAGAGCGGCCGCGACCAGATGCTGCGCGAGATCGGCAAGCAAAAGCAGATACAGGCCGCGCTGGAGGCGCAGCAAAAGCGCGGCTCCAACGAGGAAGAAGGCTAGGCCATGGACCTCGAAGCCCGACTGCACGGCGCCGCGCCGAGCGAGCACCCCGAGGCCCTGCGCCTGTGGCTGCGCATGCTGACCTGCACGCAGCTGATCGAAAAGCAGGTGCGCGCCGGCCTGCGCGCCCGGTTCGACACCACGCTGCCGCGCTTCGATCTGATGGCGCAGCTCGAGCGCGCGCCCGACGGCCTGAAGATGAAGGACCTGTCGCGCCGCATGATGGTCACGAGCGGCAACGTCACCGGCATCACCGACCAGCTCGTGGCCGAAGGCCTGGTGGAGCGCGTGGACGTGGAAGGCGACCGCCGCGCCTACTGCGTGCGCCTGACGCCCCAGGGCCGCGCCCAATTCAACGACATGGCCCGCCAACACGAGCAGTGGATCGTCGAGGCCTTCGCCTCGCTGGGCGAGCGCGACATCGCCACCCTGCACCGCTTGCTGGGCAAGGTCAAGGAACACACCCAACAACACCCCGTGGAGACAGAGCAATGAAGCACAACATCAGCGCCGGCAATCCGATGCGCGCGCAATTCGAGGCCAAGGCGCCCTACACCGCCCGGCACTTCGCCTGGAGCTACGCCGACGGCGTGGGCACCGTCACGCTGAACCGGCCCGAGCGCAAGAACCCGCTCACCTTCGAGAGCTATGCGGAGCTGCGCGACTTTTTCTACGCGCTGCGCTTTGCCACTGACGTGAAGTGCGTGGTGGTCACCGGCGCGGGCGGCAATTTCTGCTCGGGTGGCGACGTGCACGAGATCATCGGCCCGCTGACCGGGATGACCATGCCAGAGCTGCTGGAGTTCACGCGCATGACGGGCGACCTGGTCAAGGCCATGCGTGCCTGCCCGCAGCCCATCCTGGGGGCCATCGACGGCATCTGCGCCGGTGCGGGCGCCATGATGGCGCTGGCCTGCGACATGCGCTACGGCACGGCCGCGGCAAAGACGGCCTTCCTCTTCACGCGGGTGGGCCTGGCCGGCGCCGACATGGGCGCCTGCGCGCTGCTGCCGCGCCTCATCGGCCAGGGCCGTGCCTCGGAGCTGCTGTTCACCGGCCGCGCGATGACCGCCCAGGAAGGCTTGGCCTGGGGCTTCTTCAACGACCTGTACGAACCGGCCGACCTGCTGGCCCAGGTGCAGGAAACCGCCCGCTCGCTGGCCAGCGGCCCTACCTTCGCCCACGGCATGACCAAGACCATGCTCGGCCAGGAATGGGCCATGACCATCGACCAGGCCATCGAGGCCGAGGCCCAGGCCCAGGCGATCTGCATGCAGACGCAGGACTTCCGCCGTGCCTACGAGGCCTTCGCGGCCAAGCAGAAACCCGTGTTCGAAGGGGATTGAGCCATGCACGTCGCCACCCCATCGGCGCCCTGCGCGCCCTCCACCGCCCACCTGGCCCTGCCATTCTTCGACGATGCGCACCGCGCGCTGGCACGCGACCTGGTGCCCTGGGCCGCGGCCCAGGACGTGGACGAAGCCGACGACCGCGCCGCCTGCCGCGACTGGGTGCAGCGCCTGGGCGCGGGCGGCTGGCTGCGCTACTGCGTGCCGGCCGCGCACGGCGGCGCCCTGCCCGCGCTGGACTCGCGCGCGCTGGTGCTGCTGCGCGAAACCCTGGCCTACCATTCGCCCCTGGCCGACTTCGCGTTTGCCATGCAGGGCCTGGGCAGCGGTGCCATCACCCTGGCCGGCAGCCCCACACAACAGGCGCACTACCTGCAGGGCGTGGCAAGCGGCCAGCTGATTGCGGCTTTTGCACTGAGCGAGCCCGAGGCCGGGTCGGATGTGGGCGCCATGCGCACCACGGCGCTGCCGGCAACCGGGGGGGCCTACGCCCTCAACGGCAGCAAGACCTGGATCAGCAACGGCGGCATTGCCGACTTCTACTGCGTGTTCGCCAAGACCGAGCCGGACGGCGGCACGCGCGGCATCAGCGCCTTCATCGTGGATGCCACGGCCAAGGGGCTGGACACGTCGCAGCACATCCACGTGATGGCGCCGCACCCGCTGGCCACGCTGGCCTTCGCGGACTGCCAGGTGCCGGCCACGGCCCTGCTGGGCGAGCTGAACGGCGGATTCAAGCTGGCGATGCGCACGCTCGATATCTTCCGTGCATCGGTGGCTGCCGCTGCGCTGGGCATGGCCCGCCGCGCGCTGGCCGAGGCCGTGCACCACGCGCGCCAGCGCCGCATGTTCGGCCAGACGCTGGCGGACTTCCAGCTCACGCAGGCGCGCATCGGCGAGATGGCGGCGCTGGTGGACAGCGCCGCGCTGCTGACCTACCGTGCCGCCTGGCTGCGCGATGAAGGCGAGAAGCACGGCGGTACGCGCGTGACGGCCGAGGCAGCCATGGCCAAGATGACCGCCACCGAGAACGCCCAGCGCGTGATCGACATGGCGCTGCAGCTGCATGGCGGCCGCGGCGTGGAGGTGGGCAGCAAGGTGGAAAGCCTGTACCGCGACATCCGCTCGCTGCGCATCTACGAAGGCGCCACCGAGGTGCAGCAGCTCATCATCGGCAAGGCCGCGCTGCAAGCGTCCTGACCCGCAGCCACCAGGAAGGATCACTCCCATGGCCCACCCCAGCGCCCAACCCGACCATTTCGTGCACGATCGCCTGCCTGCACCGCAGGGCATGCCCACGCTGCACTACGACACTGCCGAACTGCAGATCGCCGACCAGGCCAACCTGGTGCATGCCCTGTTCGAGCAGGCCGAGCGCGCCGGCCACGGCGACCGCCCCCTGCTGCGCGGCCCGCACCGCAGCTACAGCTACCGCGAGGCGCGAACCGAAGCCGCGCGAATTGCCGAGCTGCTGACGAAAGAACACGGCCTGGTGCCCGGCAACCGGGTGCTGCTGCGCGGCGGCAACACGGTGGAGATGGCGCTGGCCTGGCTGGGTGTGGTGCATGCCGGGCTGGTGGCAGTGGCCACCATGCCGCTGCTGCGCGCGGTGGAGCTGGGCAGCATCATCGAGCGGGCCCAGCCCACGCTGGCGCTGTGCGATGGCCGGCTGCTGGCCGAGCTGCAGGCAGCCCAGGCGGATCACCCAGTGCTCGCCACTACCATTGCCTTCCATACCGCGCCCGAGGCGGGCGACCTGCTGGTGCGCGCGCAGGCCATGCCGGGCACCATGGCGGCATGCCCCACGTCGGCCGACGACGTGGCGCTGATGGCCTTCACCTCGGGCACCACGGGCGCACCCAAGGCGGCCGTGCACACGCACCGCGACGTGCTGGCGGCCTGCGAGGCCTGGCCGCGCCATGTGCTGCGCGCCCGGCCCGACGACATCGTGGCCGGCTCGCCGCCGCTGGCCTTCACCTTTGGCCTGGGCGGGCTGCTGGTGTTCCCGATGTGGGCGGGCGCCAGCATCTACTTCCCCGATCAGCCCTACACGCCAGAGACCATGGTGCACCTGATGCGCGAGGCCGGGGTGACCATCTGCTACACGGCCCCCACCTTCTACCGGCAGATGGCACCGTTCGCGCGCCAGCTGGGCCTGCCCGCGCTGCGCACCAGCGTGAGCGCGGGCGAGGCCCTGCCCGATGCCACGCGCCAGCTGTGGAAGGAGGCCACCGGCCTCGACATGACCGACGGCATCGGCGCCACGGAGATGTTTCACATCTTCATCTCTGCCGCGGGCGGCGAGAGCCGTGCCGGTGCCATCGGCAAGGTGGTGCCGGGCTACCAGGCCAAGGTGGTGGACGGCCAGGGCAAGGAGCTGCCGCGCGGCACCGTGGGCAAGCTCGCGGTGATCGGCCCCACGGGCTGTCGCTACCTCGACGACCCGCGCCAGGCCAAGTACGTGAAGAACGGCTGGAACTACCCGGGCGACGCCTTCGTGCAGGACGCGGACGGCTACTTCTTCTACCAGGCGCGCGACGACGACATGATCATCACTGCGGGCTACAACGTCGGCGGCCCCGAGGTGGAAGACGCCCTGCTGCGCCACCCGGCCGTGGCCGAATGCGCCGTGATCGGCGTGGCCGACGAGGAGCGCGGCATGGTGGTCAAGGCCTACTGCGTGCTCAAGCCCGGCCACACAGGCGATGCCGCCATGGCCAAGGCACTGCAGGACCACGTGAAGGCCACCATCGCTCCCTTCAAATACCCGCGCCTGGTGGAATTCGCCACCTCGCTGCCGCGCACCGAGACTGGCAAACTCCAGCGCTTTCGGCTGCGCCAGCGCGAAGCCGCTGCGGCAGCAGCCACCCCTTCATCGAACACGACACCATGAACACCCACTTGCAACCCCCTGGCTGGGTCACCCCCAAGGGCTACGCCAACGGCGTGGCCGCACGCGGCACGATGATCTTCACCGGCGGCCAGATCGGCTGGAATGCGCAGCAGCAGTTCGAGAGCGATGACTTCATCGCCCAGACACGCCAGACCCTGCTCAACGTGCGCGCCGTGCTCGAAGCCGGAGGGGCCGGCCCCGAACACCTGGTGCGTCTGACCTGGTATGTGGTGGACCGCAACGAGTACAACGCCCGCCTGAAGGAACTGGGCGTGGTCTACCGCGAGGTGCTGGGCAAGAACTTCCCGGCCATGGCCTGCGTGCAGGTGGCCGGCCTGATGGAAGCGCGCGCCAAGATCGAGATCGAAGCAACCGCCGTCATTCCGGACGCCTGATCCCCCGCCCCTGCCCCCTGGGCCCGGGAAACGTGGCATGCGACGCACCGTGAAAATCGCTATGACAAAATAGAATAGCGACACATCATGGAGGAGATCGCATGCACGCTACAACCAACACCCACGCCCGCCGGCTGCTGCCCGCCAGCCTTGCCGCCACCCTGCTGCTGGCCCTGGCGGCCTGCGGCGGCAGCGACGATGGCCCGGCCATCCGCCTCCAGGGCGCGGTAGACAAGGCCGGCAACTACGACACCGCCGCACTGCAACGCCAGCCAGCAGTCACGCAATCGGTCAGCTACCTGAGCGGCACCACCCCGCAGTCACGCACCTACACGGGCGCCACGCTGTGGTCGGTGCTGAGCGATGCAGGCATCACCCTCGACACCACCCGAAAGAACGATGGCCTGAACCGCTATGTGCTGGCCACGGGCAGTGACGGCTACCGCGTGGCCTTTGGCCTGGGCGAGATCAACCCCGAGTTCGGCAACAAGGCCAGCCTGGTGGCCTATGCGGAGACGCAGAGCGGCTCTTCGGGCCCGCTGGCCAGCGCCGACGGCCCCTTCCGCGTGACGGCTCCGGGCGACGTGAAGGGCGGGCGCTATGCCTCCAATCTCGTGCGGCTGGAGGTGCGGCCCTCGGGCTCGACGGCGGCAGCCACGGGGGGCGGCGTGTCGAACAGTTTTGCGGTATCGGGCGCAGTGACCAAACCAGCAAGCTTTGACCTGGCCACACTGCAGGCCCTGCCGGCCAGCACGGTCACGGTGGCGGGCACCATCTACACGGGCGTGAATTTGTGGACGCTGCTGAGCAGCGCCACGGGCCTGAAGACAGATGCAACCGCCAAGAACCCCACCCTGGCCATGGTGGCCGTGGCCACTGGCAGCGATGGCTACAAGGCCCTGGTGTCGCTGGGCGAGATCGACCCCGGCTTTGGCGCCAATGGCGCCCTGGTCGCCTATGCGGCCAACGGAGAAGGCCTGGGCGCCAACGGGGTGGCACGGCTGATCGTGCCCGGTGAGGTCAAGCAGAGCCGCTCGGTCTCGAACCTCAGCCACATCGAGGTCATCACCGCCGCGCCCTGAGCCCACCGCCTCAGCGCACCGGCGCGCCGCCGGCGGGGACCGGCGCCCCGCGCCGTGACCAGCGCGCCTGGATGGCCTTGCCGTAGAGGATGAACACCAGCGCCGCGCCGATCAGCGGCAGCGCGGCATACACCCAGCCCGTGAGCAGCTCGCCGCCCAGAGCCACGCCTACCAGCAGGGCCACGGCCGGGTTCACGAACGAATAGCTGCCCGCCAGTGCGGCCGAGGTGTTCTGCAGCAGCCACAGGTAGGCGTTGAGCGCCACCAGCGTGCCAAAGAACAGCAGGTACACCCAGGCGGCCCAGGACTTGGCACTGACCTGGCCCAGGGCACTGACCGGCTCGAAGCACAACGCCACCACCAGGCCCATGGCCCCGCCCGTGAACCACTGCGCGGCCGAGGCCATGGCCGGTGCGGGCAGGGTCAGCCTGCGCGAGGCGTAGGAGCCGATGCTCCAGCACAGCGGCGCGCCGAAGGCCAGCAGCGCGCCCAGCCAGGTGGCCGAGAAATCGCCCTCCATCGCCAGCAGCAGCGCCCCCACTACGCCCAGGCCCAGGCCGATCCAGCTGGTCACAGGCACGCGCTCACCGCCCCAGCGCGACCACAGCGCGAGCCACATGGGCATGGTGGTGACCACCGTGGCCATCAGGCCCGAGCCAATGCCCATCTTCTGCGCAAAGCCCATGAGGTTCATCGCCAGAAACACCATGCACCCACCCACCACGGCCGAGTTGCGCCACTGCACGGCCGTGGGCAGGGCATGGCCCTGCCACAGCGCCACGGCCAGCATGATGGCGCCCGCGCAGAGGAAACGGATGGCGTTCATCAGCAAGGGCGGCATGGTCTGCACGGCGATGCCGATGGCGAAATAGGTCGTGCCCCAGACCACGTAGACCAGCAACAGGGCGATGGCGATAGCCCACACACGGCGGTTGCCTGCTTGCGCATTGAAAAATGTCGGCATATTCTTCACCTGACCGGAAAATTTATGGAAATCACAGGGATTTCGGAATTTTTACCAAATTCATGCGCTTATGCAAGCAAATATTCAGACAGATGAGATAGACGCCAGAATTATTTCTGCCTTGGGCACCGATGGCCGACGTTCATACGCCGACGTCGGGGCCGAAGTGGGCCTCTCGACCGCTGCCGTGCATGAACGTGTGAAGAAGATGCTGGACAAGGGCGTGATACGCCGCTTTTCGATCAGCGTGGACCACGAGCGCGTGGGGTTGAACTTCACGGCCTTCGTCGCCATCCGCAACGATGGCGGCATCCACTGCCGCGACGTGGCGCCGCGCCTGCGCGCCATGCCCCAGGTGGAGGAGCTGCACAGCGTGGCCGGCGAGTACGACTTCCTGGCCAAGATACGCACCACGCACGCGCGTGCGCTGGAAGACGTGATCTACGAGATCAAGGCCATTGCCGGCGTGGCCCGCACCACCAGCACCGTGGTGCTGAACACCGAGTTCGAAGACCGCCCGCTGGACCTGAAGTGGATGAATGACAAGGCCGGCTGATTCTTCAGATGGCAATGCCCGATGCGGCATTGCGCACGGCGCGCACCAGGCTGTAGACCGTCAGCGCCGAGGTCTTGGGGTTGGCGGCCAGCGGCAGGTTCTCCATCTGCAGCTCGAGCCGGCCGAACGCACCCCGCGCAGTGACCGTGTGCACGTTGCGCAGCACGCCGGGGTCGGCCACCAGTTCCACCAGGGTGCGGTCCAGCCCCAGCCCCGCCAACGACACCGTGGCTGCCACGTTGGCATTCTTCGGGAACTGCCGGGCCGCCTCGCGCGCGCTGCCGCGAAAGATGACCTGCGGTGCCACCAGGCGGGCCAGGTCGAAGGCCTGCTCGGCCGGCGTGCCCGCCCAGCTCAGCGGCGGCTTGCGCCCCACGTAGGTCACCTCATCGAGCCCGCCGAAGCGCGCCGCTGCCAATGCGTCGATGGCGCCGATGGCACCGGACACCAGCTGCAGCCGGGTTCCGCCCTCCTGCGCGGCAGCCTCCAGCCGCGTCAGCAGGTCTGCGTCGTGCAGCGCGCCCACCGAGGCCATAGCGCAGGGGATGCCGGCCTGCAGTGCGGGCACCACATGGGCCAGCACCGCCGCATGGCCCGCGCATTCGACGACGAGGTCGGGGCGCTGCCCCGGTCCAAGATCCAGCGTGCTGGCCACGCGCACCTGCGGCGCGAGCGCCGCGCAAGCCGCCTGGGCGGCCGCGAGGGAGGCCGGGGACACGATGACCTGCGCCAGGTGCACACGGTCATCGCCCGCCAGTTCCTGCGCCAGGGCCTGGCCGATGGCACCAAAGCCGACCACGGCAAGCCGCAGCGGTGAACGGTGCCCTGTCATGCGGCCGTACCGGGGAAATGTTCCCCACAGCGCGCATGCCAGCTGCGCCAGTCGCGGCCCGGGTGCACCTCGCCGCAGTGCGCGCAGGTGCGTTCGGCCGGTGCCGAATCGTAGAACGCCGTGTAGGTGCGCGGCAGGTCCTCGACGATGCTCGTGAGCTGCAGTTCGCTGCGCACCACCAGGCCGCCGCAGGCGGCGCAGTACCACTCGAAGGCGTCGATCGAGCCCACCGGCCGGTTGCGTTCCACCACCGTGCACAGGCTGCCCGGCTCAGGCCGCTGGGGCGAGTGGCGTACATGGGCAGGCAACAGGAAGATGTCGCCCTCGCGCAGGTGCACGCGCTCGAATTGGCCGCGGTCGGCGATCAGCAGCGAGGCGTTGCCCTTGAACTGGTGGAAGTACTCCTCGTAGGGGTCGTCGTGGAAGTCGGTGCGCTCGTTGGGGCCGCCCACCACGGTGCAGACCAGGTCAGCGTTCTTCCAGATCTGCTGGTTGCCCACGGGCGGCTGCAGGCGCGCGCTGTGGGCATCGAGCCACTGCTGGAAGTTCAGGGGCTTGCTGTAGTGGTCGTAGGCCAGATCGGCCGGTAGGTAGGGCATGGGAACACTCACTTTCGAAACAGGGAAAACCACCGCGCCAGCAGGCGCTGCAGCCTGTGCCACGGGGAAGGGGGAGGCGGCTGATCGGCAGGCACGCCCAGCACCCGGGCGAAGCGCTCGAAGAACTCTTCGCTGAGCTTGCGCGAGCTGGCCTCGACCAGCCGGTTGCCGAACTGCGCCAGGCGCCCGCTGAGCTGCACCTGCACCCACCAGTGCAGCACCGTGCCGCCGTCGCCGGTGGGCTCGAAGCGCACGCGCGCCGTGCCCTGGCCGCTGCCCAGGGCGCCGGCCTGGCCCACGAAGACCATGGTCAGCGCGTGCGGCGGCTGCAGGTCGCGCAGTGTGACCTCGCTCTTGAAGCGCACCGACAACGGGCCCAGGCCGACCTTGACCGTGGCCTCGTAGTCGGTGGCGCTGCGCTGCACCAGCGCTTCGCAGCCGGGGATGCTGGCCTGCAGGTTCTGTGCATCGAGGATGGCCTGCCAGACCTGGGCCGGCGGCGCCGCCAATGCCTGGCGGCCGCCGAAGCCGTCCTTGGGCACGGCTTCGGTGGTGTCTGGCGTGGCAGGCGCCTGCCCAACCGCCGGTGGCGCCAGCGGCGCATGGCGCGGCAGTGCCTCGCCCGTGAGGGAGGCCACGCAGCGCCGGGCCAGCACCCCGGCCAGATGGCAGCGATAGGCGGCCGAAGCATGCAGGTCGCCCAGCGCCGTGAGGTCATCGGAGGGGACGGCAGACAAGGCCGCCAGGCCGAACTGGCCGCCAAGGGCCTGTTCGGCCCCAGGCCAGCGCGCGATGCCCATGCCCAGCCCGGTCACGGCCACGCGCACCTGGCCCGGCGCGGCATGCGCCACGGCCACGCCTACCAGCGCAAAGCGCGAGGCAGGCTGTTCGAACTTGAGGTAATGCAGACCCTGCAGCCGGGGGAAGCGCACGCCGACGATCAGCTCGCCCGGTTCCAGCGCCGTGCTGTACAGGCCCTGGAAGTAGTCGTCTGCCGCAATCTCGCGCCGCGCGGTGACGATGGTGGCACCCGCCGCCATCACCCCGGTGGGCCAGCAGGCCGCGGGGTCGTTGTGCGCCAGCGAGCCGCCGATGGTCCCCATGGCGCGCACCTGCGCGTCGGCGATGCCGCCGGCCAGGGCCGCCAGGCCCGGGGCGAAACCCCGCACGGTGGCACTGGCTGCCACGCTGGCATGCGTGGCCATGGCGCCGATCCAGAGCGCTGGTGCACCCTCTGGCCCGGTCTCCACGCGGATGTCGCGCAGGCCCGGCACGTCCTGCAGGTCGACCAGCACCGCCGGCGTGGCCATGCCCAGCTTCATCGCGGCCAGCAGCGACTGGCCGCCCGCCAGCCAGGCCTGGGTGCCTTGCGCAGACGCGGGCATCAGCGCAAGCGCCTCGGCCAGCGAAGCGGGTCGATGGAAGTCCAATGCGTTCATGCCGGCTCCGTTCCGCGCATGGCGACCAGTCCCTCGCAGACCGCCTTCACGATGCCCTCGTATCCCGTGCAGCGGCACAGGTTGCCGCCCAGGGCATGGCGCACCCAGTGCGGGTCGATGGACTCCTCTGCGGCCTCGGGCTCATCGGCCAGGGCCACCGCACGCATCAGAAAGCCCGGCGTGCAGAAGCCGCACTGCAGCGCATGGCGCCGGCTGAAGGCCTGCTGCATGGGGTGCAGTCGATCGGGGGCCGGGGCCAGCCCTTCGACCGTGCGCACGGCCCGGCCCTGCACCTGCAGGGCCAGCACATTGCACGACTTCACGGCCCGGCCGTCCACCTGCACCGTGCAGGCCCCGCACTGGGCCGTGTCGCAGCCCTGGTGGGTGCCGCGCAGGGCCAGCGGGCCACGCAGGCAATCCACCAGCAATGTATTGGCTTCCACCTGCACGCTGCAGGCCTGGCCGTTGACCTGCAACTGGATCGGCATCCTCTGGCTCATGCGGGTGCGCGCCTCAGGCCAGGCGCAGGCCGCAGCCTGCAAAGGCTTCGCGCGTGGCAGCCAGCTCGGCCTCGGTCATGTTCAGCAGTGGCCGGCGCACGGGGCCGCCGTGCTGGCCCAGCAGTTCCTGCCAGGCCTTGCCGTGCGCCTGCGGCTTGCCGGCGGGCTTGCTGGCGCGGAATGCGGCGCGCACCGGCTCCAGGCTGTCGCGCACCTTGCGCGCTTCAGCGTGCTGGCCGGCAAAGGCCAGGCGGGTGTACTCGTTCATGCGCTGGTCCACCTTGGTCTGCAGCAGGAAGGGCGGCGTGGAGCACAGGTAGAGCTTCCAGTTGAGCTCGATGATGTTTTCCAGCCAGTCTTCCTCGGAGGGGTTGCTCACCTGGATCTTGTGGCCGGCCAGTTCGGTCAGGCGCTTGTAGCGCGCGCGGTCGGCGCTGTACTTGATAGCCACGATGTTGGGCAGGTCGGCGATGCGGTTGCACAGCTCGGGGCTCATGGTATAGCCGCAGTCGGGGTGGTTCCACATGGCGATGCCGATGTCGAGCTGCTCCGACAGGTAGCGGTAGTACTCGTAGATCGTCTCTTCCGTGTCGGCGCCGAAGTGCAGCACCGGGCTGTGCACGATCACGTAGTCGGCACCGACCTGGGCCGAATGGCGCGCCAGGTCCAGCACCACGTCGAGGTTGGTGTCCGAGCACGAGGTGATGATGCCGCAGCGGCCGATGCCACCGCGGTCGCCTGCGGACTGGGCGGCCTCGACCGACAGGGTGATCAGCCGCTTGCGCTCCTCCACCGACATGGCGAAGAACTCGGCCT
The DNA here is from genome assembly GCA_040387235.1 of Pseudomonadota bacterium. Classification (GTDB taxonomy): domain Bacteria; phylum Pseudomonadota; class Gammaproteobacteria; order Burkholderiales; family Burkholderiaceae_C; genus Acidovorax. Next base: position 21,784 of record JAZKEE010000106.1, on the reverse strand, counting down.
GCTTGCCCGCGATGAACAGGCCGCCGAGCTTGAGGTCGCGGATCCAGTGGTCCATGTTCTGGCGCAGCGCCTTTTCGTCGATGCGCAATGCCTCGTCGAAGGGGGTGAGATTGGCCGCCCAGACGCCCACGAAATGTTCGCGGGCGTATTCCTTGGCTTCAGACTTTTGGTAATCCATGGTGTTTTCCTTTCAAGACATGGGTTCGGTTCATGCAGCCTGGTCGCTCATCGCGCGCCAGAACTGTTCGGAGGTGAGGGGAAACTGCAGCGGGCATTCGCCCCGCGGGGCCAGCGCATCGCGCGCCGCATTCATCAGCGCGGCCGGCACGCCGATGCAGCCGGCCTCGCCCACACCCTTGGCGCCCAGCAGGTTGTGCGGGCTGGGTGTGGCAAAGCTCTTGATGTCGATGAAGGGCGGCATGTCGTCGGCGCGCGGCGCTGCGTAGTCCATCAGCGAGCCGGTCACCAGTTGGCCTGCGCCGTCGTAGACCAGGCGCTCCAGCATGGCCTGGCCCAGTCCCTGGGCCAGCCCGCCGATCAGTTGGCCCTTGGCCAGCTCGGGGTGGACGATGTGGCCCGCGTCGTCGGCCCAAGTGATCTGCTCGATGGAGGGGCGGCCGGTGTCGCGGTCGACCGCCATGCGGGCGATCACGCAGCCGTAGCTCCAGGCCTCGCCCGCGGTGAAGCGGCCTGCAGAGGACAGAGGCAGCGCCGCGCCCGCCGCGCGCCGCGCCAGCAGGTCGCGGCAGGCTTGCACGATGGCGCTGCCCGCAATCGCGGTGCTGCGGCTGGCGAGCGCGCCCACGCCGGGCGGGCACAGTGCGGTGTCGCCATACACGACCTCGACCTGCTCATCGGCCATGCCCAGCGCCTGGCCGGCAATGCGCGCATAGGTCGTGGCGTGGCCCTGGCCTTGCGCGGGGGACCCCGTGGCCACGGTCACGCGGCCGTCTTCATGCCAGTCCACGCGCGCCGACTCCCAGCCCACGCCGCAGGGCTCGACATAGAGCGCCATGCCGATGCCCACCACCTCGCCCTCGGCGCGGCGTTGCGCCTGCAGCACGCGCTGCTCCGCGTAGCCGAAGCGCTCGCAGGCCAGCTCCAGCGCACGCCGGTAGTCGCCGCTGTCGAGCACCTCGCCGGTGGGCGTGGTGTAGGGCATGTCCGCCGCCTCCACCAGGTTGCGCCGGCGCAGTTCCACCGGGTCGATGCCTGCGGCCCGCGCCGCCTGCTCGACCAGGGTCTCCATCAGCAGCGCGGCCTCGGGCCGGCCCGCACCGCGGTAGATGGTGACCGGGGCCGTGTGCGCCAGGCCGGCACGCCCCTGCACGTCGAGCCGCGCCACGCGGTACGGCCCGGGCAGGATGCGCGCCGTGTTGCGCAGCGGCACGACGGCCGAGAACGGCAGCCAGGCACCGAGCGTGAAATGCAGCTCGGCCTGCAGCGCAGCAAAATGCCCTTGCGCCGTGACGGACAGCCGGCCCGCCAGGCGCGCGCCGCGGCCATGCATGCCGGAAGTGAATTCGTCCGAGCGCGTCGAAATCCAGCGCACCGAGGCACCCAACCGGCGTGCGGCCAGGGGAATGGCCAAGTCCTCGGGACACAGCGAGGACTTGGCGCCAAAGGCACCGCCCACATCGCCGGTGACGACGCGCACGCGCGCTTCATCCCAGCCCAGCGCGGCGGCGATGTCGGCCTGCGCACGGGACGGCGACTGCGTGCCCAGGTGGACCGTGAGGTGGGCCGTCGCCGCATCGGCATCGCCATGCCAGTGCGCGAGCATGCCGCGCGGCTCCATCGACAGGGCCAGCACACGCGGCACCTCCAGCGCGGCATGGACCTCGCAGGACACCGCAGGACGGGCGCCCGATGCTTCGAATTGGTGCACCACCTCGGTCACAGGGCTCGCACCATCGAAGTCCAGGACGGGTGCCAGCAGCTCGATGTCGAGCTGCACGCACGCCGCAGCCTGCTGCGCCTGGGCCAGCGAACGGGCGAGCACCAGCGCCACGGGCTGGCCGACATAGACCACCTCGCCGCGTGCCAGCGGTTCGATCCGCGGAATGCTGGCCACGGGCAGCAGCGGATTGGGAGGAGGCATGTGGACCACACGGCCGGCCTCCGACGGGGCCATCAGGGTTGCGGCGGTGAGCACCGCCACGACACCGTCGGACTGCTCGGCTGCCTCGGTAGCGATGGACCGCAGCCGGCCGTGCGGCAACGGCGAGCGCACGAACACCGCGTGCAGAGCGCCCTCGGCCGCCACATCGCCGGTGTACTGCCCACGGCCCGTGAGCAGGGCGGGGTCTTCGCGGCGAAGGGGATGGAAGGCCTGGTTCAGCATGGATCGGATTAGACCGACGCACCCCTCACCGGGCAATCGCATAATTTTGAAGGACTTTGAAGTTTGCCGACACAATCGCGCCATGGATCTTCTGGACAACCCCTCCAACCTCAGCCTGCGCCAGCTGCGCGCCTTCTGGCTCGTGGCGCATGAAGGCACCATGACCCGCGCGGCGGCACGCATGCACCTGACGATCTCGGCGCTGTCAATGCTCGTGCGCACGCTGGAGGAAGAGCTCGGTGTGCGCCTGTTCGAGCGCACCACGCGCCGCATCGAGCTGACCGAGGCCGGCCGCCAGTTCCTGCCTACGGTGCGCGACGTGTTCTTCGCGCTCGACTCGGGCCTGCAGACACTGCAGGAAAGCAAGCGGCGCAAGAGCGAGCGGCTCTCGGTCGTGACCTCGCCGCTGCTGGCGGCCAGCCTCGTGCCCGAGGTCATCGCGCGCTTTCGCGAGCAGTTCCCCAACGTGACCGTGACCCTGGTGGACGCGCCCGTGGACCAGGTGGTGGCGCACGTGCGCGAGGGCAAGTCGGACTTCGGCATCTGCACCGCCGACCTGGCCTCGACGGACCTGGTCTCGCAGGTGCTCTACAAGGACACGCTGGTGCTGGCATGCAGCCCCGACCACCCGCTGGCCGAGCGGCGCGAAGCCAGCTGGGGCGACCTCACGGACCAGAGCCTGATCCTGCTGACCTCGAACACGGGCTTGCGCCGGCTGGCCGACCAGACCCTGGGCCAGCTCACGCTGCGCCTGAAGCCCGCGTTCGAAGTGGCCAACATCCAGACCGCTGTCGGCCTCGTGGCGGCGGGCCTCGGGGTCTCGGTGCTGCCGGCCTACAGCCTGTCGCGGGTCGATGGGCAGCGCGTGGTCTCGGTGCCGCTGACCGACCCCGTGGTGACGCGCGAAATCGTCGCGCTGTGCACCCGCGCACGGCCATTTTCAATGGCCGCTGAAGCATTCTTGAAGCTGTTCACAAAATACGCGGACCAGACCACGATTTAAGCGACATTTCGATCGGTTTTGCTGGTGTTGCCTCTGTTCAGCGCGGCAGCGCGCCAGTACAAAAGTAAGGCGTTCCCACCATTTCGAACGCCCCACCAAGGAAACCGATCCATGAAACCCCTTTGCGGCCCCTGTCTGGTCACTCCTGCAAACACCCCGCTTGCATCGCCATCCACCCTGTCCCGCCGCCAGGTGATGGCATGGGGCCTCGCCAGCACCGCCGTGGGGCTGCAGAGCGCGCCGGCCCTGGCGAACACCTGGCCCTCCAAGCCCGTCAAGATCACGACGGCGGCCTCCACCGGCAGCGGGCCGGATGTTTCTCTGCGCCTGGTGGCCGAGCAGCTGTCACGCCGCTGGGGCCAACCGGTCATCGTCGACAACAAACCCGGCGGCAACGGCGTGGTGGCCTTCAACGCGACGCGCAGCGCCGCCTCGGACGGCCATGAATTGATCCACCTGGACAGCAGCATGCTGACCTCCAACGTGCACCTGTACAGCCGCCTGCCCTACGACCCGCAGCGCGACTTTGCCCCCATCCGGCCCACGCTACAGACCGACTTCTTCGTCGCCGTGGCGAAGGACAGCCCTTTCAAGTCCATCGACGACATCGTGCAGGCCGCCCTGGCGGCGCCGGAGCGCGTCACCTACGGGTCGTGGGGCCTGGGCAGCCCGGGCCACCTGGGCGCGTTGCGCCTGCTGGCCGCCACCAACACGCGTATGACGCATGTGCCCTACAAGGAAATCCCGCAGCTGTTCGCCGCCGTGGCCACCAGCGAGGTGCAGTGGGCGCTGGGCAGCATCGCGAGCGCAGGGCCCATGGAGAAGTCGGGCCGCATCCGCTTCGTGGGCGTGGCGGCAGCGCAACCTTCGCCCTTTGCGCCCGGGGTGCCCGGCATGGCCGGATCGGCACAGGCCAAGGCCTTCGTGGCCAATGCCTGGTTCGGCCTGTTCGCCCCCCGCAGCACGCCCAAGCCCCTGCGCGAGAGGATCGCTGCGGACATCACCGAGATACTCGCCACGCCGGACATTGCCGACCGCTACCGCACGCTGGGCTACAACCGCTTCGACCAGAAGCCCGACGAGTTCGGCGAGTACATTGGCCGGGAGACACAGCTATGGAGCCGCGTGATCGCCGATGCCAAATTGAAGCTGGACTAGCAAGCGCGGCCGGCAAAAAATGACGGAGACAAAAGGAAGATGATTGCACTCAAGGACATCAGCTACGTGCGCCTGGGCACGCGCGACCTCGACGGCGCCTGTCGCTACGCCAATGACATCCTGGGCCTGCGCGAAGGGCAGCGCTACGGACCGCCCCGGCACGGCATGGCAGTGGGCTTTCGCAGCGACGCGCGCGAGCAGACGCTGGTGTACTTCGACGGCGACCCGTCAGACCACACGACCGGTTTCGAGATCGCCTCTATGGCCGAACTGCAGTCCGCCGCCGCCGAGCTCGAGCGCCTGGGCCATGCAGTGCGCGAGGGCCGCGCCGACGAGTGCGAGCAGCGCCGCGTGCAGGCCTTCATCGGCTTCAACGACCCGAGCGGCAACGCCATCGAACTGGCGGTAGCGCCCTTCCACAGCGGCGTGCGCTTCTTTCCAACGCGCGACACGGGCAACACCGGTTTCTCGCACGTGGGTCTGCGCAGCACCGACCCCGCGCGCGACGAGCGCTTCTGGACCACGGTGCTCAGCGCCAAGGTCAGCGACCGCATCGGCGCCGCCCCCTTGCTGCGCATCGACGAGGTACACCACAAGATCGCACTGTTCCCTTCGGGCTATGCGGGCGTGCAGCACATCAACCACCAGGTGGCGTCGATCGACGACCTGATGCGCGCCTGGTATCTGCTGCAGTCGCGTGGCGTGCGTGTGGTGTTCGGCCCGGGCAAGCACCCGACCTCGGGCGCGATGTTCCTCTACTTCGAGGGGCCGGACGGCATGGTCTACGAGTTCTCGAGCGGCGTGCGCATGGTCACCGACCCGGATGCGCCACCGCGCCAGTTCCCGTTCCACCCCACGTCGTTCTGCATGTGGGGTTCCGTGCCCGACATCCCGGAATTCCGCTGATCAGGCCTGGCTGGAGACCCGCTCCAGCAACGCCAGGTAGTGCGGCAGCGGCGGCGTCGCCCGGCCCGGCACCTTGGCCAGGTCGTCGTAGCGGCGCAGGCGGATGGCCTCGTGCGCGAAAGGCTGACTGGCAAAGCGGTCCGCCTCCACCGCACCATGCGCCCCTCCTTGCAGCTCCAGGCTGTGCTGCGAAGCGGGCGACAGCGTGGCCCAGTAGCCCGCATCCACCGCGCACAGGTAGCGCTTGGCATCGACGTGCATGCGGATCGGCTCCAGCACCGCATCGGGCAGCACCCCGTGCAGGAACGGCAGGGCCACGTACTGGTGCAGGTCGTCGTGGCGTGGTGCACGGGCCTCATGCTCGGCCGCTGCGGGAGCCAGCAGATGGCCCAGGTCGTGCAGCAGGGCTGCGACCACGGTGGCCGGGGTTTCGCCCGCCCCTTCGGCCAGGTGCGCGCACTGCAGCGCATGGTCGAGCTGGCTCACGGCCTCGCGGCCGTACTGCTTTTGCCCGCGCTCGGCGAGCAGCAGGGCGATGTCGTGCGGGGTCAGTGCCATGGCGTATCCATCCCTAGATCATGGTCTTGCGGATGCGGGCGGACACCAGATCGATCAGGCTCACGGTCACCACGATGATGAGCATCACCGCACAGGTCTCGGCGTACTGGAAGCCGCGGATGATCTCCCACAGCACCACGCCGATGCCGCCGGCCCCCACCATGCCCACCACCGAGGCCGAGCGCACATTGGCCTCGAAGCGGTAGAGCGTGTAGGAGATCCACAGCGGAATCACCTGGGGAATCACGCCATAGATGATCTCGTGCAGGGCGCTCGCACCGGTGGAACGAATACCTTCCACGGGCTGCGGGTCGATGGCCTCCACGGCCTCGGAGAACAGCTTGGCCAGCGTGCCCGTGGTGTGGATCCACAGCGCCAGCACGCCGGCGAACGGGCCCAGGCCCACGGCCACCACGAACAGCATGGCGAACACCATCTCGTTGATGGCGCGGCAGGCATCGAGCACGCGGCGCACCGGCTGGTTCACCCACCAGGGCGCGATGTTGGATGAGGCCAGCAGCGCCAGCGGCACGGCGGTGACCACGGCGAGCGCCGTGCCCCACAGCGCGATCTGCAGGGTGACCAGCATCTCCTGCACGTAGATCTGCCACTGTGAGAAATTGGGCGGGAAGAACTCGGCCGCGTACTGGGCCATGTTGCCCGAGTCCTTGACGAGGTCGAGCGGGCGCATGTCGGCGCCCTTCCACGAAGCGGCCAGCACCACCAGCAGGATGCCCCAGGACATGTACCAGGCAAGGCTGCGCTTGGGCGCGGCGGTGCTCGCCAGGGTTGCGAGCGAGGGAGTCAGTGCGGAAGACATGGTAGGGGCTGGCCGGATGCGTGCTTGCTTACTTACTTCAGGGAGGCCAGTTGCTGGTCGATCTCGGCCAGGCGGGTCTTCTTGTCGCCGTCGGCCAGGGTGGCATCGGCCTCGATCTTGTTGCGCTTGCCGAACAGGTCGAGCTGGCGGATGGGCGTGAGCTGCGCATTGGTCGACGGCTTGAAGCCCGAGAGCTTGGAGATCTTCATGACGATCTCCTTCTCGCGCGCATCGGTCTTGGCGTAGTTGTAGAAGAAGTCCTTGATCTTGGCCTTCAGCGGCTCGGGCAGGTCTTTGCGCATCACCAGCGGGTCGAGCGCGATCAGCGGCGAGGTCCAGACGATCTTGATGTCCTTGAACTTCTCGGGCTGGCGTTCCTTGATCTTCTCGAGGTTTTCGCTGTTGTTGGTGGCCACGTCGACCTGCTTGTTGGCCACGGCCAGGGCATTGGTCTCATGGTTGGCGCTGCGCGCAATCTTGAAATGGGTCTTGGCGTCGATCTTGTTCTGTGCAAAGGCGTAGTAGCCGGGCACCAGGAAGCCGGAGGTGGAGTTGGGATCACCGTTGCCGAAGCTCAGCGACTTGCCATTCTTGAGCACGTCGTCCAGCGTGGCCAGGGGGCTGTCCTTGTGCACGATCAGGTGCGAGTAGTAGCCCTGGGTGCCATCGGCGTTGACCATCTGCGCGAACACTTCGCCATTGGCGCGGTCCACCGCCTCCATGGCCGACTTGTTGCCCAACCATGCGACCTGCATCTTGTTGAAGCGCATGGCTTCGATGAGGCCGGCATAGTCGGAGGCGAAGAAGGCGTTGATCTTCAGGCCCGTCTGCTTGGCCATGTCGTCCAGCAGGGGTTGCCAGTCGGCCTTGAGGTTCTGCGAGGCTTCGGTCGAGATCATGCCGAAGTTGATGTCCTGGGCGAGGGCGCCCGTGGTCATGCCCAGGCCAAGGGCCAGGGCTGCGCACAGTTTCTTGATCATGGATGGCTCCAGAGAGGTGACAACGGTAAGGAGAAGGAAAGAAAAGGGCAGGCGCTTCAGGCGGCCTGGGCCAGCGGCTGGGCCGCCCAGCCGCTGGCCGGATGCTGCGCCGGTGCAGGCACCACGGCCAGCGGCAGGCTGGCGCCCAGGATCTCGTCGGCCTGCACGCCATAGAGTTCGCGCAGCAGAGCCGGTGTGAGGGCGGCCGAGGGGCCGTCGTACACCACCCGGCCCTGGTGCAGCGCGACCACGCGGGGGCAGTACTTGATGGCCACGTCCACCTGGTGCAGCGAGACGATGACGGTGCTGCCGTCCTCGCGGTTGATGCGCGCCAGGATGTCCATGACCTTGCGCGAGGACTCAGGGTCCAGCGAAGCGATGGGCTCGTCGGCCAGCACCACCTTGGCGCCCTGCACCAGGGTGCGCGCAATGGCGGCGCGCTGCTGCTGCCCGCCCGAGAGGGTGGAGGCCCGCTGCGCATGGCAGTCGGCAATGCCCACGCGGGCCAGGGCCTCGAGCGCCAGGGCGCGCTCGTGCGGGCGGAACACGCGCAGCCAGCCGCGCCACTTGGGTGTGCGGTGCAGCATGCCCACCAGCACGTTCATCATCACGGGCAGGCGGTCCACCAGGTTGAACTGCTGGAACACGAAGCCCACCTGCGAGCGCACCTTGCGGATGTCGCGGTGGATGCGCCCACCCTGCTGCACGCAGCGGCCGTCCACCTCGATCAGCGAACGACTGTCGCCGTCGGCCACCACCAGGCCGGCCACGTGGCGCAGCAGCGTGGACTTGCCCGATCCCGAAGCGCCGATCAGCGCCACCATCTCACCGGCGTGCACCGTGAGGTCGATGTCGCGCAGCGCATGCTTGCCGTTGGCGAAGTGCTTGTTCAGTTGCTCGATACGCAGGGCGATGGGCATGGTGGATTCCAAGTCGTCTATACAAATGCAGTGTGGGAGGCGGCTGTGACAGTGCCTTGACAGTTGCGGGAAATTTGCATGTCAGGGGGCTGCCACGGCAGGGTTCGGCGGAGGGAAGAAGGGCTCAGAGAACCCGTTGCCCCTCGCGCCAGACGCCGCGCACCACCGCCTGCTGCGATCCATCGGGCAGGTCGGCCATGTGCACCTGGACCAGGTCGGCACGCAGGCCGGGCACCAGCTCGCCCCGGTCCCGCATGCCGGAGGCATGGGCCGGGTTGCGCGTGACGGTGGCCACGGCCTCGGGCAGCGTGAGGATGCCGTCGTGCACCAGGCGCATCACGGCGCTCAGCAGGCTGCCGGGCACGTAGTCCGACGAGAGGATGTCCAGGAGGCCCTGGCGCGCCAGCTCGGACGCCGCCACGTTGCCCGAGTGCGAGCCGCCGCGCACCACGTTGGGCCCGCCCATCACGGTGAGCAGGCCGCGTTCGTGCGCCGCCTGGGCCGCCGCCAGCGTCGTCGGAAACTCGGACATGCCCGCGCCCTCGGCATGGGCCTGCTCCACGTGGGCCACCGTGGTGTCGTCATGGCTGGCCAGGGCGATGCCGTGGGTGCGGCAGTAGTCCACGAAATAGGCACGGTGCGGCTCGGCGTACTGCGCCTGCAGGGTGGCGGCATGCTGCACCTGGCGCTCGAACTTCTCGCTGCTCCAGCCCTTCTTGCCGGTGTAGTAGGTGCGCGCCTGCTCCAGGTTCTCCCACTGGCGCTGGCCGGGGGTGTGGTCCATCAGCGAGATCAGCGACAGGCGCGGGTGGCCGTGGAAGGGCCCGAACAGGTCGATGGTATTGGGCGCGGGCAGCTCGCAGCGCACGTGCAGGTGGTGGTCCGCGCGCAGCAGATTGCGTTCGGTGCAGGTGTCGATGGTGTCGAGCACGCGGTTCCAGGCGCTGCCGCGCAGGCTGTCCGCATCGGCCTCTCCCACGCCCAGCGCGTCGAGCACGGTGGTGATGCCGGCGGCGGCGATCTCGGCATCGTGCGCCAGCAGCGCCGGCATCTCGGCCCACTGCACCTTGGGGCGCGGCATCAGGTGGCGCTCGAAGTTGTCGGTGTGCACCTCCACCAGGCCGGGCAGCAGGTAGTCGCCCCCTAGGTCGATGCCTTGCAAGGCGGCGGTGCCGCCCGAGGCCAGGGCGGCTATGCGCCCGCCCTGCACCGAGAGCGATCCCTGCACCACCTCGCCGGGCAGCACCATGCGGGCGTTGTGGAAGACCGCTGCGGCGCTCATGCGGCCACCCCGCGGAAGTCAGCCACGTTCACGCGACGTGTCGCGACGGCGGCGCCCACGTGCGCGTCGTGGAAGATGCCGACCAGCGCGGCGCCGCGCTCTACCGCCTCGCGGACCAGGGCGATCACCGTGTCGGTGTTGGCGGCGTCGAGCGATGCCGTGGGCTCGTCGAGCAGCAGCAGCGGCTTGGGCTTGATCATGTTGCGCGCGATGTTGATGCGCTGCTGCTCGCCGCCCGAGAAGGTGGCGGGCGGCAGATGCCACAGGCGCTCGGGGATGCGCAGGCGGGTGAGCCACTGGCGCGCGGTCTCGCGCGCGGCTTCCAGTGCGTGGGCGTCATCGCCGGCATCCTCGGCCAGCGGCTCGGCCACCACGTCGAGCGCGGCCACGCGGGGGATCACGCGCAGGAACTGGCTCACGTAGCCCACCGTGTCGCGGCGCAGCTGCACCAGGGCGCGCGGGCTGGCTTGGGTCACGTCCACTGCCGGGCCGCTGGCGGGCTGCACGGTGATGCTGCCGGCGTTGGCGCGGTAGTTGGCATAGATCAGCTTGAGCAGCGTGCTCTTGCCCATGCCCGAAGGACCGTCGAGTACCACGCACTCGCCAGGGCCGACGCAGAGGTCCACGTTGCCGAGCACGGGCAGCTCGATGCCGTTCTGGTGGTGCAGGGTGAAGCGCTTGGCCACGCCCTTGAGCTCCAGGATGGGTGGATGGGTGTTCATCATCATGGTTGCAGTACCGAGGAAACGAGGAGCTGGGTATAGGGGTGCTGCGGGTCGTCGAGCACCTGGTCGGTAAGACCCGACTCGACCACCCGGCCGCGCTGCATCACCACCATGCGGTGGGCCAGCAGGCGGGCCACGGCCAGGTCATGGGTGACGACGATGGCCGCCAGCTGCATCTGCCGCGTGAGCTGGCGCAGCAGGTCCAGCAGGCGCGCCTGCACCGACACGTCCAGGCCCGAGGTGGGTTCGTCCATGAACACCAGGCGCGGTTGGGTCACCAGGTTGCGCGCGATCTGCAGGCGCTGGCGCATGCCGCCGGAGAAGGCGCGCGGCGCGTCGTCGATGCGGCTGGCATCGATCTCCACGCGCTGAAGCCATTCGGTGGCGGTGGCGCGCAGCCGGCCATAGTGGCGCTCGCCCAGCCCCATGAGGCGCTCGCCCACGTTGGCACCGGCCGACACGTCCATGCGCAGGCCGTCGGCCGCATTCTGGTGCACGAAGCCCCAGTCGGTGCGGGCCAGAAGGCGCTGCTGCGCCTCGCTCATGCCGAGCACGTCCTGCAGGCTGCCGTCGCGGCCCTGGAACTGCACGCTGCCCGCGTCGGGCCGGCTGCATGCGGCCACGGCGTTGAGCAGGGTGGACTTGCCCGAGCCGGACTCGCCGACCACGGCCAGCACCTCGCCGGGCCACAGGTCGAACGAGGCGTCCTGCAGCGCCACGCGCTGGCCGTAGCGCTTGCTGATGCCGCGCACGCTGAGCAGGGGGGTGGGGGATGAAAGGGTGGCGTCCATATCAGGGTTCGATCGAGAAGCTCAGGCCGTGCTGCGCAAAGCCCAGGGATTCATAGAAGGCATGCGCGTCGGTGCGCTTGCGGTGGGACGACAGGGCCAGCTTGTAGCAGCCGGCCTCGCGCGCCAACTGCACGGCGTGGGCCATCATCTGGCGGCCGATGCCCTGGCCCTTGCGGTCGGCTGCGACCACCACGTCCTCGACCACGGCCGAGGACGCGCCCCGGTGGGCCAGGTTGTGCATGACCAGGAGTGCGTAGGTACCAACCACGTCGGCGCCGGGCTCGGCACTCTCGCAGGCCACCCAGAGGCGGTAGCTCGGGTAGGCACGGAACTGGGCCAGCATGGCCTTGGCGTCCGCCAGGCTGAGCACATGCTCGGGGCTGTCCTCGACACCCTGGTACAGCGCCAGTACCTCGTCCAGATCGGCCTCGGCGGCCTCGCGCAGGATCAGGGCGCTCATGCAGCCGCCCCTTCGGACACGGTCGCTGCTGCGGCCTGGCGCCCCTGGCAGTAGTCCGAATCGGAGCAGACGTGCATGCGCGCTCCCTGGTCGTCGGTGATGACCTCGTCGAGGAAGCTGTCGGTGGCACCGCACAGCGCGCAGGCGCAATCCCAGCGCTGCACCTCGAAGGGGTGGTCCTCGAAGCCCAGGCTCTCCACCGGCGTATACGGAGGCACGGCGTAGATGCGCTTTTCGCGGCCCGCGCCGAAGAGCTGCAGCGCCGGGTTCATGTGCATCTTGGGGTTGTCGAACTTGGGGATGGGCGACGGCGCCATCACATAGCGGCCATTGACCAGCACCGGGTAGTCGTAGGTGGTGGCGATGTGGCCGTAGCGCGCGATGTCTTCGTACAGCTTGACGTGCATGAGCCCGTACTCGGCCAGGCCGTGCAGGGTGCGTGTCTCGGTCTCGCGCGGCTCCAGGCGCTGCATGGGCTCGGGCACCGGCACCTGGTAGACCAGCACCTGGCCCTCGGCCAGCGGCGTCTCGGGGATGCGGTGGCGCGTCTGGATCAGCGTGGCCTCGGTGGTGCGCGTGGTGGTGGCCACGCCCGTGGTGCGCTCGAAGAAGCGGCGGATGTTGACGGCGTTGACCGTGTCGTCCGAGCCCTGGTCGATGACCTTGAGGCAGTCGTCCGGCCCGATGATGGCCGCCGTGACCTGGATGCCGCCCGTGCCCCAGCCGTAGGGCAGCGGCATCTCGCGCGAACCGAAGGGCACCTGGTAGCCGGGGATGGCCACGGCCTTGAGGATGGCCCGGCGGATCATGCGCTTGGTGCGCTCGTCCAGGTAGGCGAAGTTGAAGTGGCCGTCGGTGGGCGCGGCATCGGCGGGCAGGCCCATCAGCACGGGCTCGTGGGGCGCGTTCATGCATCGTCTCCCAGGGTGGTCTCTTCAGAAGGGCTGGCTGCTGCAGCGGCACGCATGCGGCGCACCAGCTCCAGTTCGGACTGGAAGTCCACGTAGTGCGGCAGCTTCAGGTGCTGCACGAAGCCCGAGGCTTCCAGGCTGTCGCTGTGCGAGAGCACGAACTCCTGCATCTGCGCGGGCGACTCCACCGGCTCGCCCAGCTCGTCGGCGCGCAGGGCGCGGTCCACCAGGCTCATGGCCATGGCCTTGCGCTCGCTGTGGCCGAAAGCCAGGCCGTAGCCGCGCGTGAACTGCGGCGGCTGGTGCTTGCTGCCCGCGAACTGGTTGACCATCTCGCATTCGGTGATCTCCATGTCGCCGATGGAGATGGCAAAGCCCAGCTCCTCGGGCACGATCTCCACCGCCACCGTGCCCAGGCGCAGCTCTCCCACGAAGGGATGCGAGTGTGCGTAGCCGCGCTGTGTGGAATACGCCATGGCCAGCAGAAATCCCTCGTCCCCACGCGCCAGGTTCTGCAGGCGCGTGGCGCGGTTGGCCGGAAAGCGCAGCGGTTCGCGCGTGAGATCGGCCGGGGCGGGGTCGCGCGGGGGCACGGGGCGGGTCTCGATCAGTCCTTCCTGGTTGAGCAGGTCGACCACGCGCGGAGTGGTCGCCGGTGCATCGGCCAGCGGTGCGGGGGCGGACGCTGTAGCCGGTGCATCGCCCTGCGCCAGCAGCGTGAAGTCGAGCAGGCGCTGGGTGTAGTCGTAGGTGGGGCCCAGCACCTGGCCGCCGGGCAGGTCCTTGAAGGTGGCGGAGATGCGCCGACCCAGCACCATGCGCGCCGTGTCCAGCGGCCGGGTGGTGCCCAGGCGCGGTAGCGTGGCGCGGTAGGCGCGCAGCAAGAAGATGGCTTCGACCAGGTCGCCCGAGGCCTGCTTGATGGCCAGGGCGGCGAGCTCGGGGTCGTACACCGAGCCTTCGGTCATCACGCGGTCCACGGCGAGCTTGAGCTGCGCTCGGATCTGCGCCACGGACAGCTCGGGCTGCGCGGCATCGCCCCGGCGCTGCTCGGCCAGCAGGCGGTAGCTGTTGAGGATGGCGGTTTCCCCGCCCTTGACGGCAACGTACATGCGTTTCAGGCCTTTACGGTGGAGGGTTCGATGCAGGTGGTGCGCGGCAGGCCGGCAACGTGCGTGGCCGTGGCCAGCACCACGTCCACCCCGCGCGGGAAGGCGCCATGGTTGTCGGCCCACTGCGCAGCGAAGTCGCCGGGGAGGCCGGCCACGTGCAGGTACTGCGCGTCGCGGATACCCGGGCCCGTGAGGCGCCAGGCGCCCGCGCCGTGCACGGCCGGGGCCAGCACGGCCACGTCGATCACGCAGGTGGCGGACTGGTCGGGGTATTCGTCGCTGCCGCGCTGCAGGCCGGCCAGGGCAGGCATGGCATCGCCCGCGGCCAACCAGGCGAAGCGCGCCTGCTCGGGTGAATCGACCAGCACGCAGCCGGTGTGAAAGCGCAGCCACACACCGGCCTGGCTGGCCGCCAGCCGGGGCGACAGCCACAGCGTGCATTCGCTGTCGAGCAAAGCCAGCAGCACGGCGGCCGAGGCCTCGTGGCCCGTGGCGGGCACTTCGGCATCGTGCGCGATGGCGACCGGGGCGCCCGGCTGCGACAGTGCCTGGAGCACAGCTCGGAACACGCCCTGGCTGCCGAGGGCCTCGCTGGAGAAGCCCGCACCCAGTGCCGACAGGTCGGTGGTAGGGGTCGCGCTCATTCCTGGTCCTCGTCGCTGTCGTCGTTGCTGCCGCTTTCGCGGGCCACCGTGAAGAAGTCCACGCGCGTGCTGGCCGTGCGGGCCTGGCGCTCGGCCTGCACCTGGGCCAGGTGGCGGCGGATGGGGTCGAGGAGGCTGGCGTCGAGCCCGGCCTGGCGCGCGGGGTCCTGCAGCAGCGCATCGGCCAGGGCGGCCAGCTGCACCTGGCGGTGCGATCGGCCCAGCACATAGGCCACACCCACGGTGGGCTCGCCGCCATCGGCGCCGTCCACCTCCACGCGCAGTGCGCAGCGGGTGACCGTGACCTCGCCCAGGTTGAAGCGCTCGCCGGTGCCGCCGGCGCGGCCCTGCACCATCATCAGCCCGGTTTCGGGGGAGCGCAGCCAGCGCGCAGGCAGTGCGGCATGGTCGTGCAGCGCGGGCTCCAGAAGGTCGATGGGAGCGCGGGCCAGCAGCGCCATCCAGTGCGCCCGCGAGAGCGGCCGGCCCGGGCCCGGGTTGTCAAAGGCTTGAAACATGGAGGTGGTACTCTTTAAGTTGTATAGACAAATTGAACAACTGGCGCCAGCTTAGACAGCGCGCATGTAGGTTTCATGACAGCCACCACCAGCCCTTCCTCACTTTTCGAATCCGCGCCCAATCCCCGCCCGGCACGCGACAGCTTCTGGACCCGCATCGCCGCCGAACTGGCCGAGGCCATCGGCAGCGGCGTCTACCCCCCGGGCCAGCGCCTGCCCTCGGAGCACGCGCTGGCCGAGCAGTTCGGCGTGAACCGCCACACCATCCGCCGCTCGCTGGCCAGCCTGTGCAGCCAGGGGCTGGTGCGCATCACCCAGGGGAGTGGCACCTATGTGGAAGACTTCGCGGTCGACCTGGCGCTGGGCAAGCGCATGCGCCACCAGCAGGGCCTGGCCCAGGCCGGCCTGCGCGGCAGCCTGGTGGTGCTGCAGGAGCAGACGGTGCGCGCCACGGCAGCGCTGGCCAAGGCGCTGCAAGTGCCTGCCCGCAGCCCGCTGCTGGCGCTGCGCGTGATCGGCCAGGCCGAAGGCCAGCCGCTGCACGTGAGCGAACGATACTTTCCCCTGCCCCGCTTCGAGGGCCTGGCCGCCGTGGTGCGCGAGACCGGCTCCATCACCGCCGGCTTCACCGCGCACGGAGTGGCCGACTACACCCGGCGCGAAAGCCGCATCACCGCCGAACTGCCCGATGCCGCCGTGGCCGCCGAGCTGCGCCAGCCCGCCGCGCGCCCGGTGCTGCTGGTCGAGAGCCTGAACGTCGACCTGGCCGGCACACCCATCGAATGGGCTCGCGCCTGGTTTGCGGGCGACCGCGTCAAACTCACCATCACCCATGACGACGAGTAACACCCCCTCCCCCACCGCCGCCTACCACCGCTATGCGGTGTACTTCGCGCCCAACCCTGGCACCCTGGCCTGGCTGGCCGGCAGCCACTGGCTGGGCCGCTGCGCCGCGCTGCTGCAGCCCATGCAGCCACTGGACATCCACGGCGTGGCCAGGGAAGAACTGGAACGCCTGACCGCCGCGCCACGCCGCTACGGTTGGCATGCCACGCTCAAGGCGCCGTTCGCGCTGGCACCGGGGGTGGACTGGCTTACGCTGCACCACGCCGTGCAGACGCTGGCCCAGGGGCTGCGGCCGTTCAGCATGCCGCCCATGCAGGTCGAGCGCATCGGCGATTTTCTGGCACTGGTGCCCATGGCCGCGCACCCGGCCAATGCCGACATCCAGGCGGTGGCCGCGGCCTGCGTGACGCAGCTGCAGCCCCTGGCCGCAGCACTGTCCGACCAGGACCTGGCGCGCCGCCGGGCCGCCGAACTCACACCCCGGCAGGATGAACTGCTGCAACAGTGGGGCTACCCCTTCGTGCTGGAGGAGTTCCGCTTCCACATGTCGCTGACCGGCTCGCTCGCGGGCGCGGACGACGAGACCGTGGAGCTGGTACAGGACGCTGCAGACCAGTTCTTTGCCGACCTGCCCCCGCTGCGCTTTGGCAGCCTGGCCCTGTTCGCCGAGCCCACGCCAGGAGCCGACTTCGTGCTGCTGGACCATCTGGAGCTGGGCGCATGAGCACCGCAGCGAGATTGCTGTACTTCATGGGCCCCTCGGGCGCGGGCAAGGACAGCCTGCTCGACTGGCTGCGCCAGCACCTGCCCGCAAGGCTGCCCGTGCAATGGGCACAGCGCACCATCAGCCGCCCGGCCAGCCCCGGTGGCGAGGCACACGAAAGCACCACGCCCGAGATCCACGCCGCACTGCGCGCCGCCGATGCGTTTGCCCTGCACTGGGAGGCGAACGGCCTGGCCTATGGCGTGCGCCATGGCGAGATGGCGGCGCTGGCGCAGGGCCGCTGGCTGATGGTGAACGGCTCGCGCGCCTACCTGCCCGAGGCGCTGCAACGCTACCCGGCTCTGGTGGCCGTACACATCACGGCCAGCCCCGAGGTACTGCGCCAGCGCATCCTTTTGCGCGGCCGGGAAAGTTCTGGCGAAGTGGAGCAGCGCGTGCAGCGCGCGCTGCGGTTCCTGGCGCCGCCGGGCACGGCCGGCATCGAGGTGCGCAACGACACCACCCTGGACGCTGCAGGCCGGCAATTGCTGCAATCGCTGCAACAACTGCCCGGCTGGCCGGGCTGAGCACCGCCAGGATCAGGGCACTGCGAAATCCGCCCGCGCCTTGAGCGCCTTCTCGCGCGCGTGGCAGCCTTCGAGGTGGTCGTTGACCAGGCCCATGGCCTGCATGAAGGCATACACCGTGGTGGGGCCCACGAAGCTCCAGCCGCGCTTCTTGAGGTCCTTGGACATGGCGGTGGAGCCTGGCGAGGTGATGAAGGTGCGCGCCACCTCGCGCGTGATGCGCTCGGGCCGCTCGCCAGCGGCGGGCTCGTACTGCCAGGCATAGCGCGCAAGCGAGCCGAATTCCTGCCTGAGCTCCAGCACACGCTTGGCGTTGTTGATGGTCGAGACGATCTTGCCCCGGTGGCGCACGATGGCCGCGTCCGCCACCAGGCGCTCCACATCGGCCTCGGTGAACTCTGCGACCTGCACTGCATCGAACTGCGCGAACGCAGCCCGAAAGCCCTCGCGCTTGTTGAGGATGGTGAGCCAGCTCAGGCCGGACTGGAAGCCCTCCAGGCACAGCTTTTCGAACAGGCGCCGATCGTCCGCCACCGGAAAACCCCATTCGTTGTCATGGTAGTGGCGGTACAGCGGCGTGGCCTGGCACCAGGTGCAGCGCGGGCAGCCCGCGTCGTCGGCGAACAGGCCTTCGGGGATGTCGGGGCTGGCGGCGGGGGCGGTGGTGGCGTCGGTCATGGGTAGGGATTCTAGGAATTCACCACGCCATGCTGCTGACAGCCCTGCCGGTGGCCGAGTTACCGGCTTGTGTCTAAACTCGGCCAGGATGCCACCTGCTACACGTTCTGCACCCTCCCGCCCGTGGGCCCTGCTTGCCCTCACGGCCAGCCTGGCCCTGGCCGGCTGCGCCAGCAACGGCAACACCCTCGGCTACTACTGGCAATCGGTGCGCGGCCACGTGCAGCTGATGCGCTCGGCCGAGCCGCTGGAGGACTGGATCGCGCGCACCGACATACCGCTGCCGCTGCGCGAGCGCCTGCAATTGGCCCAGCGCGCCCGCGCCTTTGCGGTGTCCGAGCTGGGCCTGCCCGACAACCCCAGCTACCGCCGCTATGCGGACTTGAAGCGCCCGGCCGCCGTGTGGAACGTGGTGGCCGCGCCGCCCTACTCGCTCACGCTGCACACCTGGTGCTTCCCGGTCACGGGCTGCATCGGCTACCGAGGCTACTTCGACGAGGCCGACGCCAAGGTCGAAGGCGGCCGCCTGGCGCAGGAAGGACTGGAGGTCGAGGTCTACGGCGTGCCGGCCTACTCCACCCTGGGCTACATGAACTGGGCCGGGGGCGATCCGCTGCTGAGCACCTTCATCGGCTGGCCCGAAGGCGAGTTCGTGCGCCTGCTGTTCCATGAGCTGGCCCACCAGGTGGTCTACGCCAAGGGCGACACGCTGTTCAATGAATCCTTTGCCACCGCCGTGGAACGGCTGGGCAGCGCACGCTGGCTGTCCCAGCAGGCCACGCCCCAGGCCAGCACGGCCTTCGTGGCCAGCGAGGCGCGCCGGCGCGAGTTCCGCGCGCTGACCCAGGCCACGCGCGAACGCCTGGCCAGGATCTACGCCCAGCAGGGTGTGCCGGACAAAGAGGCGCAGAAAGCCGCGGCCATGCAGTCCTTTCGCGCCGACTATGCGGCCCTGCGCGAGCGCTGGCAGGCCACGCCGGCCCAAACGGCCGGTTACGACCGCTGGGTGGCCAGCGCCAACAATGCCAGCTTTGCCGCCCAGGCGGCCTACAACGAGTTCGTCCCCGCCTTCGAGGCGATCTTCGAGCGCGAGGGGCGCGACTGGCACCGGTTCTATGATGCGGTGCGTGTGCTGAGTGAACAACCCCAGGCACAGCGCCACGAAGCGCTGCGCCAATTGCTACCCAACCAGGAGACCCCCGGTGCCTGACATCCACATCCATCGCGAACACCAACTGGGCTTCAAGCAGGCCCGCAAAGTCGCCTTTTCCTGGGCCGAGAAGGCCGAGGAGAAGTTCGACATGGAATGCACCTACGAAGAGGGCGAGACCGAGGACACGCTGCACTTCAGCCGCTCCGGGGTCAAGGGCACCCTGCTGGTGGATGCCAGCCAGTTCGAGATGAAGGCCCAGCTCGGTTTCCTGTTCGGCGCGTTCAAGGACCGCATCGAGAGCGAGATCGGCGAACAGCTCGATGCGCTGCTGAACGCGCCCGCGCCGACCGCCGCCAAGAAGTCAGCGCCCAAGAAGAAGGTCGCAGAGGAAGCCGCTCCCGACAAGGCGCCCGCAGCCAAGGCCAAGGCAAAGAAGGCCTGAGCCCTCCATGGCCACGCCCGCATCCGACACCTTGCACGACCTGCTGAGCACACGCTACAGCTGCCGTTCCTTTCTGCCCGAAGCGCTGCCCCGCGTCACCATCACGCGCATCCTGGCCACGGCGCAGCGCACGGCATCGTGGTGCAACGCCCAGCCCTGGCAGGTGCACATCGCCAGCGGGGAAACCCTGGCTCGCCTGCGCAACGCCTTGCAGGAGGCTATTGCCGGCACCCCACCCACACCCGACCTGCCCTGGCCGCGCGAGTACCGCGGCGTGTACCAGGAGCGCCGGCGCGAATGTGGCTACGGCCTGTACGAAGCGCTGGGCATCGCCAAGGGCGACCGCGCGGCATCTGCCCGCCAGGCCGCCGAGAACTTCAGCATGTTCGGCGCACCGCACGTGGCCATCGTGAGCAGCGACGAGGCCCTGGGCGTGTACGGCGCGGTGGACTGTGGCGCCTATGTCGCCAACTTCCTGCTGGCTGCGCACAGCCTGGGCGTGGGCTCGGTACCGCAGGCGGCGCTGGCCTCGTACCCGGGCGTGCTGCGTGAGGTGCTGGGCATCGGCGAGGACCGCACCATCGTCTGTGGCATCTCGTTCGGCCTGGCCGACCCGGCGCACCCTGCCAACCAATTCCGCACCACGCGGGCCGACCCGGCAAGCAGCGTGGTCTGGTGCGATTGAGCGGCGATCCCATGCCTGCGCTCGGCAGGCGCGTGATGCTGCAACGCTTCAACGGCACGACCGAAGGCCCGCCGGATGGCAAGCCCTCGGGCGACTACTGGCGCCTGATTGGCAGCAAGGGCACCGTGCTCGGCCCTGCCAACGCGCAGGGCCGCGTGCTCGTGCACTTCGACGAGGATGTGGCGGCACGGGGCCTGGCCTGCCACAACCCCGAGCCCAACAGCCTGCTCATCGCCGTATCCGACCTCGCCCCGGCGGCCTGAACCTCAGGCCACGGCCAGGACGCGCGGCGCCGCAGCCGCCACGGCCTGCCGCAGGGTGCCGAACAGGTCCTTGGGGTTGGCCAGGTTGGGGATCAGCTGGATGCGCTCGCCCACGCCCATCTCCAGCGCCGCATCGCGCATGAAGCGCAAGGCCGAAAAGTCCTCCAGCGCGAAACCCACGGAGTCGAACACCGTCACCTCGCCGTCGCTGCGGCGCCCGGCCTCGCGGCCAGCCAGCACCTGCCACAGCTCGGTCACGGCGAAGTCGGCCGGCATCTGCTGGATCTCGCCCTCGATGCGGGTCTGGGGCGGGTACTCGACGAACACCCGGCCGCGCGTGAGCACCTCGGCCTGCAGTTCTGTCTTGCCGGGGCAGTCGCCGCCCACGGCGTTGATGTGCATGCCGGGCTCGACCATGTCGGCGGTGATGATGGTGGCGCGGGTCTTGTCGGCCGTCACCGTGGTCACGATGTCGGCGCCGCGCACGGCCTCGGCCGTGCTGCCGCACACGGTGACCACCAGGTCCGATGGCTGCAGGTTGGACTGCAGCTTGGCGGTGGCGGCAGGATCGGTGTCGTACAACCGCACTTCGGTGATGCCCACCAGGTGTTGGAAGGCCAGGGCCTGGAATTCGCTCTGCGCGCCATTACCGATCAGCGCCATCACCCGGCTGCCGGGCCGCGCCAGCGCCTTGGCCGCCACGGCGGACATGGCGGCGGTGCGCAGGGCGGTGGTCAGGGTCAGCTCGCTGAGCAGTTGCGGCGTGCCCGTGGCCACGTCGGCCAGCACGCCGAAGGCCATCACCGTGGACAGTCCCAGGCGCGTGTTCCTGGGGTGGCCGTTGACATACTTGAAGGTGTAGGTCACGTCGTCGGCAATCGGCATGAGCTCGATTGCACCGTCGGGCGAATAGCTGGCCACCCGGGCCGACTTGTCGAAGCTCTCCCAGCGCAGGAAGTCCTCGGTGATGTTGGCGGCAATGCCGGCAAGGCAGGCCGCAAGGCCCTTGCGCCGGATCAGCTCCACCGCTTCGGGGGCACTCAGGTAGAGGGTGGATACGCTGGTGTGTCGGGGGGTGGCGTCGTGTCGCATGGGGTGTCTCCGGTTCTGTGGCATCCAGTGTCCGGCGGGCACGAGGCAATGTGAATCGGCAAAAATGTACCGAAATGCAGGATTGATTGTCAAAATGGCAGCCATTGCTCACTTTATGGCATGACACCATGGATGAACTCGACCGCTCCCTGATTGCCCTGCTGCGTGGCAATGCGCGCATGAACGTCGCCGACCTGGCGCAC
>JAZKEE010000105.1:0-24309 GCA_040387235.1 Pseudomonadota bacterium | reverse complement strand
TCTCGAACATCTGCTTGAACTTGTCATAGCTGCCGATGCCCGGCTTCATCATCTTCGTGAGCGGGCCCTGCTCGGTGTGCTCGGGCGCGATCTTGAGGTAGCCGCCCACGTGGTGCTGCACCAGTTCCTTGACGTACTCGGGCGACTTCACGGCCAGGTCGTAACGCAGGCCCGAGCCGATCAGGATCTTCTTGATGCCCTTGAGCGCGCGGCCGCGGCGGTAGATCTTGATCAGCGGATCGTGGTTGGTGCCCAGGTTTGAGCAGATGCCGGGGTACACGCAGCTCGGCTTGCGGCAGGCGGCCTCGATCTCCGGGCTCTTGCAGCCCAGGCGGTACATGTTGGCCGTGGGGCCGCCCAGGTCCGAGATGGTGCCGGTGAAACCGCTCACCTTGTCGCGGATGTCCTCGATCTCCTGGATGATGGAGTCCTCGGAGCGGCTCTGGATGATGCGGCCTTCGTGCTCGGTGATGGAGCAGAAGGTGCAGCCGCCGAAGCAGCCACGCATGATATTCACCGAAAAGCGGATCATCTCCCACGCCGGGATCTTGGTCGTGCCTTCGTGGCTGCCGTTCTCGTCGGCATAGCTCGGGTGCGGGCCGCGCGCGTAGGTCAGGTCGAACACATAGTCCATCTCGGCCGTGGTCAGCGGGATGGGTGGCGGGTTGATCCAGACGTCGCGGGCGGTCACGCCCTCGCCGTGCGCCTGCACCAGGGCACGCGCGTTGCCGGGGTTGGTCTCCAGGTGCAGCACCCGGTTGGCGTGGGCATACAGCACCGGATCGCTCTTGACCTGCTCGAAGCTGGGCAGGCGGATCACGCTGCGGTCGCGTGGCGGCACCTTGAGCTTAGCCTTGAGTGCCGGGTTGGCCACGAACAGCATGGGCCGGATGGCGGGGTTGGGCTCGGCCGCAGCGGCTGCGCCGGCCTCGGCATCCAGGGTCCCGTCTTCCTTGCTGCAGGTGCTGCCCTGGGCGGCTGCCTGCTCGCTGGTCGTCATGTAGGGGTTGATGTGCGCCTCGACCCGGCCCGGCTCGTCCACGCTGGTGGAGTCGATCTCGAACCAGCCCTTGCCGGTCTCGTCGTCGGGCCGGCGCACGAAGGCCGTGCCGCGCACGTCGGTGATCTGCTCCACCGGCTCGCGTGCGGCCAGGCGGTGCGCCACCTCGACCAGGGCGCGCTCGGCATTGCCGTACAGCAGCAGGTCGCACTTGGCGTCCACCACCACCGAGCGGCGCACCTTGTCGCTCCAGTAGTCGTAGTGGGCAATGCGGCGCAGGCTGCCTTCGATGCCGCCCAGGATGATGGGCACATCCTTGTAGGCCTCGCGGCAGCGCTGGCTGTAGACGATGGCCGCGCGGTCGGGACGCTTGCCGCCGATGTCGCCGGGGGTATAGGCGTCATCGCTGCGGATCTTGCGGTCCGCCGTGTAGCGGTTGATCATGGAATCCATGTTCCCCGCCGTCACGCCCCAGAACAGGTTGGGCTTGCCCAGTGCCTTGAACGGCTCGGCGCTCTGCCAGTCAGGCTGGGCGATGATGCCCACGCGAAAGCCCTGGGCCTCCAGCGTGCGGCCGATCACGGCCATGCCGAAGCTCGGGTGATCCACATAGGCATCGCCCGTCACCAGGATGATGTCGCAACTGTCCCAGCCCAGTTGCTCCATCTCGGCGCGGCTCATCGGCAGGAACTTGGCCGTGCCGAAGCGCTTCGCCCAGTAAGGGCGATAGCTGGTCAGCGGCTTGGCTGCGCGCGCAAAAAAGGAGACGTCGACAGGGGCGTTCATGTGGGGGTACGCACCTCGGATAGGCGAGGCCGTTATGGATAACCCGCGATTTTACGTTGACGGGGCCGTTTTGTCGCCCTGGATCGGTTTGTCCTACCCTGCGTCCGGCCATGGGTCGTTGCGCATATACTTGCCAAAGTCAATCAATTACATGACAAGGGCAATCAATCGTGAGAAGCACCGTTCCCGAAGTCCCTGCCGGCGCCATCAAGGCCGTCCGCCAATTCAACCGATTTTTCACCCGCCGCATCGGCGTGCTCGATCCCTACCTGGGCAGCGAGCTGTCACTCACCGATGTGCGCGTGCTCTATGAACTGGCCCACCGCGAAGCCCCGGTGGCGAGCGACCTGGCACGCGAACTGGGGCTGGATGGCGGGTACCTGAGCCGTATCCTGCGGCGCTTCGAGGATGCCGGCTGGATCAGCCGGGCGCCGAGCCCCAGGGACGCGCGCCAGAGCGTGCTGACCCTGACGCCGGCCGGGCATGCCGCCTTTGCCCCGCTGCAGCAGCGTTCGCGCGACGAGGCGGCCGCCCTGCTCTCTTCCCTGCCAGCCTCCCGCCAGGCGGAACTGGTGCAGGCCATGGAGCGCATCGAGGCCTTGCTGGAGCCCGCCGCTGCCGCCAGCGGGCCCGCCAGGGTGGCCGTGCTGCGCGACCCCGCGCCCGGCGACATGGGCTGGGTGGTGCAGCAGCACGGCGAGATCTACGCCCGCGAGTACGGCTGGGACATGCGCTTCGAGGCTCTGGTGGCCGACATCGCGGCGCAGTTCGTGCGCAGGTTCCAGCCCGAATGGGAGAAATGCTGGATCGCCGAGCTCGACGGCGAGCGCGTGGGCGCCATCTTCCTGGTGCGCAAGTCAGCCACCACGGCCAAGCTGCGCATGCTGATCCTCTCGCCCAAGGCCCGCGGCCTGGGACTGGGGGCGCGGCTGACCGACGAATGCATCGCCTTTGCGCGTGCCAAGGGTTACAAAAAAATGGTGCTGTGGACCAACAGTTGTCTCATTACCGCACGTTCGATCTATGCCAAACGGGGGTTCGTCCTCTACAAGTCGGAGCCCTACGAGGACTTCGGGCAACAATTGGTGGGAGAAACTTGGTCACTCAAGCTATGACCAGCCCCCGCCCGGACGGACGCCGTGACAACCAGCCCATCTTCAGCACCCACCCTGCGCCAGCTCACCCCGCGCGATGACCTGCAGCGGCTGACCGCGTTGGTCCATGCCGCCTACGCCCCGCACGCTGCGAAGGGCCTGCGCTACTGGGCCACCCACCAGACGGTGGAGGACACGGCCAAGCGCCTGGCCTCGGGCCTGGCGCTGGTCATGGAAATCGACGGGGACTATGCGGCCACGGCGACCCTGCGCGCTCCGCAGCCGGAGTCGAAGGTGGCGCTGTACCGCGACCGCACCGTCTGGTCCATCACGCAGTTCTGCGTGGCGCCCCGATTCAAGGGCCTGGGTCTGGGGAAGTTGCTGCACGGGGAACTGTTGGGCAGGGCGCGCGATGCCGGGGCCGCCACCCTGGCACTGGACACGGCCCAACCGGCCCATGCATTGATTGCAATGTACGAATCCTGGGGTTACCGCGTGGTTGGCGAATGCGACTGGAGGCCGCTCACCAACTACACCAGCGTGCTCATGTCACGCCCGGTCGACACCACAGCTGCCTGAGCCGCCGCCGCCCCATGCGCCGGTGGTTCTTACCACTCGCCCACGTCGCGCACGCGCTGGGCCAGATCGAACTCTTCTTCGTCCTCGAAATCGGTCGCCACATCGGCGCGCAGCGCGCTGGCGGCAGCACTCGGGGTCGGCATGGCCATGCGCGGCGTGGAAGATGCTGCCGACGATGCGGCGAAGCGCCCGAACACGTGGCTGGCCAGCGTGCTGGGGAGGGAGGCGGTCAATGGCAGTGCGAACATGGCGGGTCCTTGGGTGCGTTTACTTGTCTGTTGTTTGCCGAGAATAGGTATCGGCTATGGGGTCAAGTGTAGGAACGCACCGCGTCTGAGCTTGTGACAGAACGCACACTTACAGGCCCGAGCCCGACCAGCGGGCGGGACACTGTGACAGGCGTCACATAACTGCCACCGGGTGCGCCCGCGAGTGGTGCATTCGCACCACACCTTGGCGTGCGCGCAACGCTGATAAGCTCTTCGCCCCATGCCCCAGACCCTGTCCGCCCCCGCACACAGCGAGCTCATCATCAAGAAGAGCCGCTTCATCGGCTGTGTGCAGCCCATGGCCGACCGGGCCAGCGCCCAGGCCGCAGTGGACGCACTGTGGAAGCAGCACCCTGGCGCCGCACACGTGTGCTGGGCCCTGCTGGCGGGCGGCCAGTCGGCCGCGGTGGACGACGGCGAGCCCGGCGGTACCGCAGGCCGGCCCATGCTCGACGTGCTTCGCCACCAGGACCTGGAAGGCGTGCTGGCAACGGTGGTGCGCTACTTTGGTGGCGTCAAGCTCGGCGCGGGCGGGCTGGTGCGGGCCTATACCGACAGCATCGCCCAGGCCTTGCTGACCGCGCCCAAGGTCATCCTGCAGCGCATGGCCACGCTGCAGTGCATGGTGCCCTATGCCCTGGAAGGCATGCTGCGCCGCGAAGTGGAAGCCGCCAGTGCCGACTTGTTGGACGTGCAGCACGGCACGCTGGTCACCCTGCAGTTGCGGCTGCCTCAGGCCCAGGCCCACGCCTTCGTTCAGCGCATCAACGACCAGGGCCAGGGCCGGGTGGGCTGGATAGAGGCTACCGCCGCTTGACAGGGATCTGTGTCCAACCGTCCAACCGCGTGGGTTCGCCTTGCCGCGCCACTGCACTGTCTGCGGCTCCCTACTGGCTATGGGATGGAACGCAAATCCGCAGGAGCACACACCTTGGGCAACCGGCCTACAAGCCCACGGCGCCCCGCCCTTCACACTACCGGCTCCAATGCACCTCGGGAGACGCGATCCATGGGCCAGCCGCTCGACACCATCATCATTGGCGCAGGCACGGCCGGCCTTGCGGCCCTTCGCGAAGTGCGCAAGCGCACCGATCGCTACCTGGTCGTCAATGAGGGCCCCTGGGGCACGACCTGCGCCCGCGTGGGCTGCATGCCATCCAAGACGCTCATCGAGGCGGCCAATGCCTTCCACCGGCGCCGCGCCTTCGACGAGTTCGGCATCCGCGGCGCCCAGGGTCTCACCGCCGACATCCCCGCCGTGCTGCAGCGCGTGCGTGCACTGCGCGACGACTTCGTCGCCGGCGCCATGAAGGCCACCGACGGCCTGGGCGGCACCAGCCTCTCGGGCCGCGCCGTTCTGCTGGATGCGCACACGGTGGACGTGGGCGGCGTGCGCTACCACGCGGAGAGCATCATCATCGCCACCGGCTCGCGGCCCGTGGTGCCCGAGGAATGGCTGGCCTTCGGGGACCGCATCCTCACCACCGACACCCTGTTCGAGCAGCCCACACTGGGCCCACGCGTGGCGGTGATCGGCATGGGCGCCATCGGCGTGGAGCTTTCGCAGGCCCTGGCGCGCCTGGGCCTGGAGGTGGCGGCCTTCACCAGCGGCCACACGCTCGGAGGGCTGAGCGATCCGACCTTGAATGCAGAACTGACAGCGCTGCTGAAGAAGGAAATGGTGCTGCACACCCATGCCAAGGCCGAGCTGCGCGAGGTGCCGGGCGGCATAGAGGTCAGCAGCGGGGCCAACCGCGTCGTGGTGGACCAGGTGGTCGCCGCCATGGGCCGCACGCCCAACATCGAGCACCTGGGCCTGGAGACCCTGGGCGAGCCACTCGACAAACGCGGCATGCCCAAGGTGGACCGCCAGACCCAGCAGATCGGCAAGCTGCGCGTGTTTCTGGCGGGAGACGCCAACGACGACGCCGCGCTGCTGCACGAGGGCGCGGACGAAGGCCACATCGCCGGCATGAACGCCCTGGCGGCCGAGCCCACGCGCTTTGTGCGCCGCACCCCCCTGTCCATCGTGTTCTGCGATCCCAATGTGGCGGTGGTCGGAGTGCCCTTTGCGCAACTCGACCCGGCCCACACCGTGGTGGGCGCCGTGGACTTCGACAACCATGGCCGGGCCCGCGCCGCCCAGCACAACCACGGGCGCCTGTGCGTCTATGCCGACAAGGGCAATGCCCGGCTGCTGGGCGCCGAAATGTGTGCACCCGGCGGCGAGCACCTGGCCCATCTGCTGGCGCTCGCCGTGCAGCAGAAGCTCACGGTGCACCAGTTGCTGGGCATGCCCATCTACCATCCGGTGCTGGAGGAAGGACTGCGCACCGCCCTGCGCAATGCGGCACGCCACCTTCCGGACATCAGCGAATCGGACCTGGCCGCGTGCGCACCAATCGGCGTCGCAGCGCTGGAATAGCGGCGAAGCGCACGCTCTCGGGATGTAACAGTGCGCAAACATTCTTCATTTACGGAGCAGAATGCCGATAAGTGAGACAAGCTCCGGAGAAACCCCATGGATGTAGCCCTCAGCAACAGCATCGTCGCCACCGCCACGGCCCTGGCCAGCCGTGAAACTTCTGACGCCCTCAACGTCCGGGTACTCAAGAAGGCACTGGACATCCAGGCCAGCTCCGCCGCCACACTGCTGCAGGCCCTGCCCCAGCCGCCACTGGCGACCTCGGGCACGCTGGGTACCCAGGTCAACACCTTTGCCTGACCAGCCCAGCCGACTGGAATCTTCCCTTTTTCTCCAAGGTAAGCCCCTCCAAAGCCGCCCCTAGAGGCGGCATTTTTTTGTCCCGACTCTTTGCATTCCACAAATCGCCAAAGGGCTTGCGGGCGGCGCACCGGATGCGGCGACCTGGGCGTCTGCGCGATGGAAAGCATCGAAGCGAACACCCGCCAACCAAAAAATCTCCGTGTAGAACCGGCATGCCCAGGGCGGGGCCCCTGGGCACTTGAGGCCGCTCAGTCTCCTGGACCTACGCCACTCCAATCGGAGGGGGAGCCGGGAGCGTGGCGTGGGCACCACCGCAGCGCTCCAACCTGCAGGCCGTCCACCAGCTCAGCGGCGAGTTCCCAAGGGGATACAGGTCCACCTGGAGAACTCGGCACTTGTCCCATGCTCTGTGGTGGCAAGGGATGAGCACGGTGCTGAAAACCGGTACAAGTCCATGGCCGCCGCAAAAGCGGTCATTACCTGGTGGAAGTGAAGCCCGGCAAAGGCCTGGAAACCACCCATTCTTACGGCCACTAAGCGTCGGCCGCCGCAAACCGCTCCCGATAGCCCCTGGGTGACACGTTCAGGTGGCGCATGAACACCCGGCGCATCACCTCCTCCGAATTGAAGCCGCACTGCACCGCAATGGCTTTGTTGCTGTGCCGGTGCGCCTCGATCAGGCGGCAGGCCTTCTCCAGGCGGATGCGCTCCACCGCATGGGCGGGCGTGGTGCCCGTGTGCGCGGCGTAAAAGCGCGCAAAGGTGCGCAGGGTCATGCCCATCTGGTCGGCCATGCGGGCCACGCCCAGGTCCGCGCGCAGGTGCTCGGCAATCCAGGCGTGCAGCCGGGTGATGCGTTCGTCGCCGGCCGTCTGCTCCAACAAGGCGCTGCTGAACTGGGACTGGCCACCGGGCCGCTTGTAGAACACCACCAGTTTCTTGGCCACGGCCATCACGATGTCGCGGCCCACGTCGGCCTCGACCATGCCCAGGGCCATGTCGATGCCGGCCGTGACCCCGGCCGAGGTCCACACCCGCCCCTGGCGGAAATAGATGGCATCGGGCTGCACCGCAATCGCCGGAAAGCGGGACGACAGCTGCTCGCAGGCGGCCCAGTGGGTTACCGCACCGGCGCCATCGAGCACCCCGGTGTGCGCGAGCACGAAGGCACCGGTGCATACCGACGCCAGCCGTTCGATGCGCGGTGACGCCCGCTTGATCCAGCTCGCCAGGGCTTGCGCCACAGGGGTATCGGCGGCCTCGCACGACGGGGCCGCGGGCCGGAACACCCCGGGGCCCCCTGGCACCACCAGGGTATGAACGCTTGTGGCCAGCCGCTGCGGCAGTGGCCGCGCGAGCACCTCGACCCCGCTGGAGCTGCAGGTGGCACCGCCTTCGAGCCCGTAGACAGCGGTCTCGTAGGCCGGGGGCCGCCCCGCCAGCCGAAGCTCATCGTTGGCGGTGGCGAACACCTGCAGCGGCCCGCTCACGTCGAGCAGCTGGAACTGATCGAACACCAGAAACCAGACTTGGTGCGCGGGAGGGGCCATGGGATGAAAAACAGGTTGGCAGAAATCGTGGTGCTTGTGTCCTAACGGACAAACACCTCCATCCTACAGTGAAGGCATCCCGACACCAACGAAAGCCAACCTCCCATGAACATCGGCATGCTCGTATTTCCCGACATCACGGCCATCGACTACGTCGCGCCCGCAGACCTGCTGGTGCGCATACCCGGTGCGCAACTGAACCTGGTGTGGAAGCACACCGACCCGATCCGCACGGAGCTGGGCTGGGAGTTCCGCCCCACGGCATCGTTTGGCACCTGCGGCCAGCTCGACATGGTGGTGGTACCCGGCGGGCCCGGCATCGAGGCCTTGCTGAGCGATGAGGAGACCCTGGGCTTCCTCGCGCAGCAGGCGGCAGGGGCGAAATGGATCGTGGGCATCTGCACCGGCCCGCTGGTGCTGGGCGCGGCCGGCCTGCTGCAAGGCTACCGAGCCACCTGCCACTGGGCATCGCACGAACTGCTCTCCCTGGTGGGCGCCACACCCGTGGATCAGCGTGTGGTGGTGGACCGCAACCGCATCACCGGTGCCGGCATGACCTCGGGCATCGACTGCGCGCTGCAGGCGATTGCGCTGGCCAGCAGCGCCGACGTGGCCCAGGGCATCCAGCTGTTTGCAGAGTACGACCCACAGCCTCCGTTCGACACCGGCTCGCCGCACAAGGCGCCCCCGCCCCTGGTACAGGCCGCCCGGGCCCGGCTGCACCCCATCGTGGAACGGCGCCGCGCCCTGCTCACCCAGCGCCAGGCCGCCTGAGCCCGACAACGCCCTTGCCTGAAAGAGAACGCCATGCCCCTCCCCCGCCCCCTCGCCCTGTCCCGCCGCCGCTACCTGCAGGCGGTGCTTCTCACACTCCCGCTGTCGGCGGCAGCGCAAACCTACAGCGGCCCCATCCGCATGCTGGTGGGCTACCCGCCCGGCGGCCCCGCCGACACGGCTGCGCGCATCGTGGCCGAAAAGCTCGCCGTGCAACTGGGCCAGCCCGTGCTGGTGGACAACAAACCCGGCGCGGGCGGGCAGATTGCGGCCCAGGCCCTCAAGGCCGCGCCTGCGGACGGCTCGGTCATCTTCATGAGCAACACCCACACCGTGGCCATGGTGCCGCTGACCATGAAGGCGCCAGGCTTTGCACCCGCCACCGACTTCCGCCCGCTGGGCGCCGTGGCCAACTTCGAGCTGGCGCTGGCCGTGCACCCCAAGACCGGGGCGACGAACCTGGCGGAGCTGGGCACCTGGTTCACCACACACCGCAGCGAGGCCAGCATCGGCGTGCCGGCACCGGCCAGCGCGCCGGAGTTCATTGCCGGTGAAGTGGCACGCTACCTCAAGGCCGACATCGTGCCGGTGGCCTACCGCGGCGCGACGCCCATGGTGACGGACCTGCTGGCCGGGCAGATTGCGGCCGGCGTCTCGGGCATCTCGGACTTTCTGCAGTACCAGAAGGCCAACCGGCTGCGCATCGTGGCCGTCAGCCGCGCCACGCCGCTGCTGCCGGGCGTGCCCTCGTTCGCACAGGCCGGCCTCGCCAGCCTGGACACGACCAGTGACTTCCTTGGCCTGTACGCCCCCGCTGGCCTGAACGAGGCGACCGTGGCCCGCTACAACGCGGCACTGAACCAGGTGGTGGCCATGCCCGAAGTGGCCGCCAGGCTGCAGGCCAGCGCCATGACGCCGGCCGCCGGCACGCCCGCAGAGCAGGCCCTGCGGCTGGCGCAGATATCCCGGGCCCTGGCCGCACTGGTGGCGCAAAGCGGATTCGTGCCCCAGTAGCCACCAGGGCAGGACCTATCACTTGGCCGGATCCGCGCAGGTGATAAAAAGGAGCATCCGCACAGCCGCCTGTTTTTGGTCCTTGCATGTCCCCTTCCCTGCCCTGCGCCGATCCTTTTTGCCCGCCGCATGACCGCGGCACCCTGCAGGTGCCCTACCTCAAGCGCTGCTGGTCCAGCTGGATGGCCGCGCGCCAGGGAAAGGCCGGCTTAGGCCCGCAAGAAGCCCACCGCACCCAGATCGTGCTGGCCGCACTGGGCATGGGGCTGGAGCAGACCATACAGCACGTGCTGCGCGAGGCGCCGGACTTCGCCGACTTCGAAGACTGGATCGTGCGCACGGCGGGGGCACCCGATGCCGCCACCGTGGCACGCATCCAGGCCCTGGTCGATGGCAGCCCACCGCCCGATGCCATCGTGGACCTGCATGCCCGGATCGACGCCATGCCGCCCGTGCTCGATGCCGCCGACCTGGCGCACTGGGAAGAGCATGGCTATGCGGTCGTGCGCCAGGCCGTGCCAGCCGACGACAGCGCGGCGGCCGCGCAAGTGGTGTGGGATGCGGTGCGCGCCACACCGCAGGATCCGCAGTCGTGGTACCCCCATGCACCGCGCAACATCATGCTGCAGCTGTTCCAGCACCCGGCTTTCGAACGCAACCGCCGGGCGCTGCGCATCCACAAGGCCTTTGCCCAGCTGTGGGGCACGGCCGACCTGTGGCGCAGCACCGACCGCTGCGGCTTCAACGTGCCCGAGCGCCCGGGCCATGTCTATGGCGCCCAGGGGCTGCATTGGGACGTGAGCCTGGCCCAGCCCATCCCCTTTTGCACCCAGGGCATCCTGTACCTCACCGACACCCCACCCGAGCAGGGTGCGCTCACCGTGGTGCCAGGCTTGCACCGCACGGTGGGCGACTGGCTGGCCAGCCTGCCGCCCGGGGCCGATCCACGCCGCCAGGATTTCCAGGCCCTGGGCGCCACGCCCATCGGCGCGGGTGCGGGCGACCTCGTGATCTGGCACCAGGCCCTGCCGCATGGTGCCAGCCCCAACCGGGGAACCCTGCCGCGCCTGGTGCAGTACATCAACATGTTCCCTGCCGAGGTGCCGGTCCACGACATCTGGCTGTGACAAAGACAAGGAGAGATCCCGCCATGGACAACACCACCGCCCCAGCCAACCCGGCCTCCACCTTCGTGGCCACGCACGCCGCCAACGCCCCTTTCGAACGCGGGCTGCGCTCGTTCTTCGAGTACCGCGACCTGGGCATCAAAAGCGTGACCGAGGGTCGCGTGGTGGCCCACGTGATCCGCGCTGCGGGCGGGGCCGAGTTCTCGAGCCAGCCGCACCTGCACCGCACCACCTTCCAGCTCGTCTACATCCTCAAGGGCTGGATCGAGTTCGAGTATGAGGGCCAGGGAGTGGTGCGGCTCGAAGCCGGCTCTTGCGTGTACCAGCCGCCCGGCATACGCCACCGCGAACTGGGGCACAGCGAGGATGTGGAGATGCTGGAGGTGGTGATGCCCGGCGAATTCCCCACCGAGCTGGTCGATTCGGTGAACGCCTGACCAATCCAGGACGCCAGCGCGCGCCGGTAGACTTCATGCCTTGACCAGCAACAAAGGAGCGGGGGAGCGCAATGGGCATCGGCAGAATGATTTCGTGGGTCATCGTGGTGATCCTTGCGCTGGTGCCGGTCAACTGGTTCCGGCTGTGGCTGCTGGGGGAGATCCCCCCCAGCGCCACGCCCTTGCAGGCCGTGATCGGCGTGGCCACCTGTTGGGGTATCGCAGGTGCCCTGGGATTCTTTCTGGTAGTGAGTGCGCGCGGCATCAAGATGCGCAAAGCCCGCGAGCAGCAAGCCCTGGCGCGGCTACAGGAACAGCCCCTGACGCCCATGGTCCCGCGCCAGGCCTTGGTGAGGCCTGGAGAAGTCGCCTATGCGGCGGTCGAGGCCGGGCTGCGAGAAGTCCACACCGTGGGCTACGAGACCGAGACCACGGGCACCAGCCACCCGCAAATGTTCGGTGTGGGGACCAACCACCGCGGCAATGCCACCAGCATGGCAGTGAACGAGGCCCTCATCGTCGCTACCGGGGAGCTGGTGGTGACCGACGAGCGCGTCATCTTCGCAGGCGACCACAAGTCCTTTGCCCTGGCGCTTGACGCACTCGTGAACATCAGCGCGTACACCAACGGTTTCACGCTCAGCGACGACCAGACCACCCACGCGGTGGTCATTGCCGACCCCTACCAGCACACCGTCTTCCGGATCACGCTGCAGAAGGCACTGCAAGCGGTGGGCATGCGCTGAATGCCGTGCTACCTGGGCACGGCCGCCCCCACGCGCCAGATGGCATTGCCCACGTCATCGGCCACCAGCAAGCCCCCGCGCGCATCCAAGGCCACCCCTACCGGGCGCCCATAGGCATCGCCGTCGGGGCTCACGAAGCCGGCGAGCACGTCGATGGGCAGGCCGGAGGGCTGGCCATCGGCAAAGGGCACGAACACTACTTTGTAGCCGCTGCGCGGCTTGCGGTTCCACGAGCCATGCTCGCCGATGAACGCGCCGCTGGCCAGCTGGGGCGCCAAGGCCGGCCCTTGTGCAAACGCCAGGCCCAGCGGCGCGACGTGCGAGCCCAGGGCATAGTCGGGCACCACGGCCTTGGCCACCAGGTCGGGCTGTGGCGGCTTCACGCGCTCGTCCACATGCTGGCCGTAGTAGCTGTAGGGCCAGCCGTAGAAGGCGCCGTCCTTCACCGAAGTGAGGTAGTCGGGCACCAGGTCGCTGCCGATCTCGTCGCGCTCGTTGACCACCGTCCACAGTGCGCCCGTGCCGGGCGCCCAGCCCAGGCCGTTGGGGTTGCGCAGCCCGCTGGCAAAGATGCGGTGGCTGCCGCTGGCGCGGTCTACCTCCCAGATGGCGGCGCGGCCCTCTTCGGCCTGCATGCCGTTCTCGCCCACGTTGCTGTTGGAGCCCACGGTCACATAAAGCTTGCTGCCGTCGGCGCTGGCGATCAGGTTCTTGGTCCAGTGGTGGTTGATGGGGCCGCCAGGCAGGTCCACCAGCCTGGTGCCCGCCGCGGTGATGCGGGTCTGCCCCGCTTCGTAGGGAAAACGCACCACTGCATCGGCATTGGCCACATACAGCTCATTGCCCACCAGGACCATGCCGAACGGCGAGTTCAGGTTCTGCAGGAACACGTTCTTCGTTTCGGCCTTGCCGTCGCCATCGGCGTCGCGCAGCAGCGTGATGCGGTTGGCCGAGGGGCGTTTGCCCGAGCCAGCCTCGCCCATCACCGTCTTCATGACCCAGCCCCGGATGGCGCCGAACACGCCGCCCGATGGCGCTCCCTCGCCTTTCGGCGGCGCCTGGCTCTCGGCCACCAGCACGTCGCCATTGGGCAGCACCAGCACCCAGCGTGGGTGGTCGAGCCCGGTGGCCAGCGGCGTGACCGACAGGCCCGGCACGCTGGTGGTGGGCATGGTGCCCTCTGGCCAGCCTTTGGCGGGGGCGATGTGCAGCGTGGGAATCAGCGATGTGTTGGGCGCCGGCAAGGTGGGCGACTTGCCCATGCCCTGCTCGGGCGAGAGGATGGCGGTGTCGCCACAGGCAGCAAGGCTGGCCGCCAGCGCCACGCCGGTGAGCAGCGCTGGCCAGAGGCGCGATGTCGGGGAGAAGGAGGATGGCATGGCAGTGGGTTTTGTGGCGAGCGATAGGTGCAGTGTGGAGGGCCAGGCATGCGCGCGCTGTCAGCCAATTGCGCAAAAATGCGGAGCCTCGCGTTACATTTATTTCCGCACACTTCCTGCATTGGCCGCCGCAAGAACCTTCCATGAGACTCAAGACCGTTGTCCTGCTGGCGATCATCCTGCTCATCGGCTTTTTCGCCGTCGAAAAGCTGCGCGTGGGCCGCGTGGACAAGCGGCTGCAAGGCCCCTCGGCCATGCAGCAGGTGTTTGCCGAGGTGCCGCAGCAAACATCCACCAGCGCCGCCCCCTTTGCCTTGCAGGGCTACCAGGTCAAACCACTGGCCCAGTTCGCCATACGCGCCCGGGTACTGGGGCGTGAGGAATACTCCTTTGGCCGCGAGGCCGATCTGTCGCCCGTGGACCTGGCCCTGGGCTGGCGGCGCATGGCCGACCCTGCCGTGTACGAACCGCTCAACATTACCCAGGGCGGGCGCTGGTACCGCTATTCCTGGTCCAGCCAGCCACCGATCCCCCTGCAGGAGATCATCGAGTCATCGGCCAACATGCACCTGATTCCGGCCAACGCGGCGGTGGAGCGGGCGCTCAAGAAAGCGCGCAAGGGCAATTTCATCCGCATCACCGGCCAGTTGGTGGAAGTCACGCACCAGAGTGGCTGGCGTTGGACCAGCTCCCTCACCCGCGCGGATTCGGGCGCCAACTCGTGCGAACTGATCTTCGTGGAGACCGCACAAGTGGAGTAGCCACTTCGGTGCGCTGAAAAGCCGAAAATCCACCGACAAGGTGTCCAGATGTGACGCTCGTCGGTTCTGTGGAGTTTTTTACGCTTTTTTGGATAACCTTGGCGCAGTTTCCTGGCACAGAAACGCAGGCAATGCGCCGCCACGTCCTGTGGCGACCTTCACACAGCACGAAGAGGAGCTGCCCATGGCGAAGATTCTGGTCACCAAGTACGAAAACCAGGCCGATGCAACCGTCTGCGAAGTAGCCCACGAAAGCCTGGCCGACCTGTGCTGGTACGAGGCCACCTACGAGCCGCAGGCCCGCGGAGATGCCTCCTGGTATTTTGTCGACTACGACACGCAGGCCAGCTTCAAGATCTTCAAGGTGAAGTACGAGAGCCAGGCCGACATCAAGGCCTTCCAGGTCAAGACCCCCGAGCAGGCCGGTTGGCGCGATGCGGGCAACCGGTTCAAGGGCAAGATGGGCTGAGCCGGCCGCACTGCCGGAAAGAAAAAACCCCGGCCTTACAATGCATGGCCGGGGTTTCTTTCAGGGGGGCAGCAATGGCGCCCCGCGAGTTACCTGGTAGGCAGCAGGCGCTTGATGGCTTCGTAGCGGGCTTCGTTGCTCACGTTCGCGGCCGTGGAGAACTTGCTCGTCATGAAAGGCTGCAGCTTGTCCAGGCGATCCTTGGGAGCCGGGTGGGTCGAAAACAGCACTTCGTAGGCTTGGTTGGAGCCGGAGCCCGTGGCCGCATACATGTTCAGTACTGTAGGCAGGCCGATGGGTGCGTAGCCAGCGCGGGCGGCATACAGCACGCCTTGGCGGTCGGCATCGAACTCATCTGACTGGTCCAGCCCGCTGGTGTACACCTTCTTCGCAAAACTTGTTACGAGGGTGTTGAGGGCGCTGCCTCCCGTTTTTGCCTGCACCGCGCCACCCGCCGCCTGGGCAATGCCGCCCTTCTTGAGGGCAGACAAATAATGTCCGCGCGTCACATGCGCAATTTCATGGCCCAGCACACCTGCCAGTTCAGCTTCGGACTTGAGCTGCCGCATCAAACCCCAGGTGATGAACACAAACCCTCCAGGCGTGGCGTAGGCGTTCACGGCATCGGAGTCAAGCACGCCAAAGCGCCAAGCGAACTGGATGTCCTTACCGTCCTTGTCCTTGGGCTTCTCTGCCTGCGCGGCTACCCACCAGCCCACCTGATTCACGTAACGCTGCACCGCTGCATCTTTCAGCAATGGACGTGCCCCCACCAGCACAGACGCAAATTCATTGCCCATGGCTCGCTGTTCTTCGGGCGAGTAGTCCTTGAATGCAGTGGAGAGCCCCTGGAATACATCCATGACGCCGCCGGCACGTGAACCACCGCCAGAACCGCCGCCCAGCGCGGACGAAAGAACGTTCAGGCCTCCAGAGCCGCCAGCCTGCGGCATGGTTTCACAACCGGTCAGCAATACGACCGTGGCCAGCGCCAGCGCGGCCGCCTTCAAGCGTTGGATCTTCATTTCTCTGCTCCGGTGTATGCGTCAATTTTCTGCGCTACGACCTTGCCGCCGCGTGCGAACTGTTCGGCCTGGCCCAGGTTGATGGCGTACGTCTCCAAGCGCGCCATCTCCGCAGGGTCAGGCTGCGCATTGGCAATCTGCTCCTTGGTGAGTCCTTTGGTGCCCGTGGACGAAGTAGGCTTGGTACCCCCGCCTGCGAACAGGTTTACCAAGCTACCGGTACCAGCAGTGGTCGGCGCAGCGGCTGGCGCGGCAGCTTGCTGCGTCTTCACAAAATTCAAACGCACCCAGCCTTCCATGCTCTCGAACTTCACCTTGATCCAGCCACCCTGCTTGCTGATCTGCTCAAGCTTGCTGCCCAAGGCCAGATTGGTCAGCACCTTGCCATTCGTGGCTGGCGTCGCGCGCAGTTCGGTGGCCGTAGTGACCTCCAGCTGTTGGGCGTGTGCGCCGACGCCCAGCGACAGCAGCAACGCAATGAGCAGGCCTTTCAACAGGCCTACGAATGATGTGTTCACTTTCCTTCTCCTCTTTGTGTCGAAATCGGGGTCGCGGCGGATGCAGGTTCCCCCATTGCCTCCCGGCGCTGCGGCTCGAAAAGCCGCACCGCCTGGTCGCGGCCTTTCACCTCGAAATCGCCGCGGTCAATGAAAACAAATGTTTCCCCACATTGTGCTCTTGTCGACTCGGAAACCAAAACCCGGGCTATGCCTTTTGTGCAACCTTCGATGCGGCTGCACAGGTTGACGGCATCCCCGATTGCGGTGTAGTCCAATCGCCGAGAAGTGCCCAGGAATCCCACCACGGCCGAACCCGTGTGCACGCCGATGCCGATGTCGAATTTGGCGGTCGGGTCTTCACGCGCCATGTCGTCGGCAAAACGCTGCAGCGCATCGGCCATGCCCAGCGCCGCCTCCACCGCCAGCACGGCATGGTTGGGCTGGGCAATGGGCGCCCCCCAGAACGCCATGATGGCGTCGCCAATGAACTTGTCCAGCGTGCCCTGGTAGCGGAAGATGACCTCCACCTGCATCTCGAAGTAGCGGTTGAGGATGTTCACGATCTCCTCGGGCTTGCGATGCTCCGACAGGCTGGTGAAGCCCCGGATGTCCGAAAACAGCAGCGTGATTTCGCGGCTTGCGGACACTTCGGCCTGGGCCACCGTTTCAGACAGGTCCTGCACGATGCGTGGATCCACGAAGCGCGAGAACATGGCCTGTACGTGGCGCCGCTGCCCCATTTCCAGCCGCGAAGACAGCAGCCCAAAGGCCAACAATGCCACCGCCCCCAGCACAAGCGTGGATACGGGCATCCAGTACACATGGACTTGCTGCAACGCCAGCAGGCTGCCCCCGACGGCCGCAGCCGCCACCGCCGCATAACCCGTAATCACCCAGATGGGTGACATGCGAACGACAAAGGCCACCGCCAGAGCGCAAATCATTACCAGCACCAGAGTGGGATTTGCCCAAACCGGCGCCTCACGCAACCAGTCATTGTTCTGCAAATTGGCCATTCCAGTGGCCAGGACAAAGGGGCCAGGGGTCGTGGCATTGAACGGCGTGGGAACGAAGTCGAAAATCCCGCTGGCCGTGGCACCGATCACGATGATCTTGCCATGCGCGTCAAAAGGCAGTTTGCCGCCCTCCGTCTGGGTCGCCAGGTAGGCCTTGGCATAGGGAATGCGCGTGAACTCGGTGCCGTACCAGTTCAACCGGAAACCCGGTTGCCCGGGCTTGGGCAGTTGAAGTGCGTCCGCCACGCGACCGATCATGTGCGGTATCCACCAGCCATCGACCTCGCGGCCCAGTTCCGTATGACGGCCGATGCCATCGCGGTCCTTGATGAAATTGATGTAGCCCGTGCGCCAAACATCGGGCGGCAGGGCCAGCGGCGCCTCGATGCCATAGCTCGCCTTGGGGTCGGCATGCTCCAGTGCCCGTATGCCCATGGCGGGCGGAGCCATGGACAACGGAGCCTTCTGTTCCGCCTCCTCCATGAGCAGCATGGGAACAAATGCGCGCTCAAAGGCCAGTGCCTTGGCCAGTTCTGCGTCATTCTCGGGGCGAAAGCGATCAGGCTGCGACAAAAAAAGGTCGAGCACGATGGCACGCGGCTGCTCGGCCACCAGCGCATTGATCAGTTCGGCATGGATCACGCGCGGCCATACCCACTTGCCCGCGATGTCGAACATCTGCGGGTCCATCAGCGAGGGCTGGTCGATGTCGATCAGCACCACGTCGTCCGGCGGCTTGCGGCTGTCCGCATTCCAGCGCAGCAATGCATCCCCCACGCGGTTGTCGATGGCGTCGAGCTTGTGCCAGGAGGTCACCTCGAAGAAGGCCAGCGCACACAGCAAGGCGCACAGCACGGCATACAGCGTGCGGCGGCCAAAGCGGTTGCGCAGGCGGGTGAGCAGGGTCGACGAATGGGAGGATGGGGCGGACGGCACAGGCCAGAGTATCCATGCCATGCTTTGCCTGCGGCAAGCGCATGAACCCGGCGCGTTGTACCCACCCTACTCCCCTGCGCGCATCAGCCGCCGGTGCAGGCCTGCCGCTGCTCGCCCAACCCCGTCGCACCCAGCCGCACCACGTCGCCGGGCTTGAGGAACCAGGGCGCGGGCTTCTGGCCCAGGCCCACGCCGGCCGGTGTGCCGGTGAGCACGATGTCGCCGGGCTCCAGTGTCATGAACTGGCTGATGTACGAGATCACCTTCGGCAAGCCGAAGATGAAGTTGCGCGTGTTCCCGGTCTGCACGCGCTGGCCGTTGACTTCGAGCCACAGGTCCAGCGCGTGCGGATCGGCCATCTCGTCGGCAGTCACCAGCCAGGGGCCGACGGGCGC
Organism: Pseudomonadota bacterium; assembly: GCA_040387235.1. Taxonomy (GTDB): domain Bacteria; phylum Pseudomonadota; class Gammaproteobacteria; order Burkholderiales; family Burkholderiaceae_C; genus Acidovorax. The sequence continues at coordinate 5,724 of JAZKEE010000105.1, read as the reverse complement.
AAAGGTGTCGTAGCTCTTGCCCTTGACCCACTGGCCGCCGCGCTCGATCTGCCAGGAACGCTCGGACACATCGTTGGCCAGCACATAGCCCGCCACGTGTTGCAGTGCAGCCTCTTCGGTCACGTGGCTGGCGCGGGTGCCGATGACCATGCCCAGTTCCACCTCCCAGTCGGTCTTGAGCGAACCGGGGGGAATGCGCACGCCATCGTTCGGGCCGCTCAGCGAGGTGATCGCCTTCATGAACAGCACGGGTTCGGCAGGTGCCTGCATGCCGGCTTCGGCCGCATGGTCGGCATAGTTCAGGCCCACGCAAACGATCTTGCCCACACCGCCCACAGGGCAGCCCAGGCGCGGTGCGCCCTCCACGGCCGGCAGGCGCGTGGTGTCGATGGCGGCCAGGGCCGACAGCGTGCGCGGGTTGAGCTGGGCCGGGCCCAGTTCGGGCAGCAGCATGGAAAGGTCGCGCAGCACGCCCTCGCGGTCCAGCAGGCCGGGGCGCTCGGCGCCGGGTTGTCCGTAACGGATGAGTTTCATGTCGAGAAATTGAGGATGCGGGAAGGCGCCAGCATACCCACCTGTGGGGCCTTCAAGGCAACGCTGAACATGTGCTCGCGATGGCGCATGCCATGATTTGGGATGGGCTGCCAGGCGCAAAGCGCAGCCATGGCCGATGCCCTGGCGGGCATTTTTTGCTTGCGCCGCAGACCGCCCAAGGCAGGGCGTGCGACGCGTGGGGTACTTGGTTTTGCATTGCCTTAACATCGCATGGTAGCGCCGCGATGGTGCCCCGAACCTGCTCCCGCCCAGCCCCCATGGCCCCTGCCACCCCGCCCTCCCCCAACCAACCGCTGCTGGCAGAGCCGCGCCCGGCCCCGCGCAACTGCACCGACCTGTTCTGGTCCTTCACCTGGCTGGCGCTGCAGGGCTTTGGCGGTGTGCTGGCCGTGGTGCAGCGCGAACTGGTGGAACGCAAGCGCTGGATGACGAACGAGGAATTCGTCGAGGAATGGGCCGTGGCCCAGATCATGCCGGGCCCCAACGTGGTCAACCTCTCGATCACCATCGGCGACCGGTATTTCGGCTGGCGCGGTGCCCTGGCGGCACTGGCCGGCATGCTGCTGTTTCCGCTCATGCTGGTGCTGTCGCTGGCCGTGATCTATGCCCAGTTTGCCAGCCACCCGGCCGTGGCTGGCGCCCTGCGTGGCATGGGTGCGGTGGCGGCCGGGCTGATCGCGGGCACGGGCCTCAAGCTCTCGGCCACACTGCGCACCCACCCGCTCGGGCCCATCGTGTGCTCGGTGGTCACGGTGCTCACGGTGGTGGCCATGGCCGTGCTGCGCTGGCCGCTGGCCTGGACGTTGCCCATCCTGGGCGGCACGGCCTGCCTGCTCACCTGGCGAAAGCTTGCGCCATGACCGGCGCCACCATCAGCCTGGGCTGGGCCGAGTGGCTGCAGCTGTTCCTCTACTACATGTCGCTGTCGCTTCTGGCCGTGGGCGGCGCCATTGCCACGGCGCCGGACATGCACCGCTTCCTGGTGGAAAAGCAGACCTGGCTGACCGACCCGCAGTTCAATGCGTCGATAGCGATAGCCCAGGCCGCCCCCGGGCCCAATGTGCTGTTCATCGCCCTGCTGGGCTGGAACGTAGGGCTGAACGCCGGCGGAGCGGGCCCGCTGGGCTGGGCCTTGGGTGCCCTGGGCATGGCGGTGTGCATGGTGGGGGTGATGCTGCCCAGCAGCCTGCTGACGTGGCTGGCAACGCGCTGGGGCCACCGCAACCGCGAGCGGCGCGGCGTGCGCGCCTTCAAGCAGGGCATGGTGCCGGTGGTGATCGGCCTGCTGCTGGCCACCACCTGGGTGCTGGCCCAGGCCCATGGCGGCCTGGCCACCGCCTGGCCGCTGTGGCTGGTGACGGTGGTGACCATGCTGCTGGTGTGGAAGACACGCCTGCACCTGCTGTGGATGCTGGGCGCAGGCGCGCTGCTGGGCGCCCTGGGCTATATGGGGTGACCGTTGATGTGCGAGCTGGACTTGATGTACAGCGTGATGGGGTTGCCTGCCCCATCGTCGCCGGTGATCACCAGGGGCAATCCGCTGCCCTTGGCTGTCCACCCCGCCGACTGGCGCGCGCCGTTGGTCCATTCGAACTTGCAGGCCATGTAGGTTCCAGCCGGTACGGTGACGCTTTCCTGCCCACGGTAGGTGATGGTCTGCGTTTCACGCCCCGTGCTGGTCTGGGTCGGCAGCCCGGGGAACTCCAGGGTGGTCTGCCGCACCTCGTTGAGCGTATAGCTCTCGTTCACCGCCAGCGCAAAGTCACGCACGCGGTTGGCCGGGTTGAGCACCATGGTGGTCCGCATTCCGGCAATCGGTGCCTCGACGCGGGCCGTGCTGCCGTAGCGCAGCAGCACCGGCCCCTGGGGGGTGTTTTCCAGACTGTCATACTCCCACACACGGGCATTGAACGAGGTGGCGCCCGCCTTGCTCACCAGGACCGTGCGCTCGGTCTCGATCAGCCCCGACTGTCCTGCAAAGCTGCTGGGGGCGTTGATGCGGCCCTCGGTGCTGAACTGCACGGCGCCATCGCTGGACTGCCAGTCCCAGCGGTAGGTCGTGCCCTGCTGCAACAGCACCGGGTTGAAGCAGTCCGACGCGGCGCCGGTGCCCGTGCCGGGGGGAGGCACGGACGTGGTCTCGCACAGCGTGGCGTTGAGCTGGCAGATGGCTGCCGTCAGGTCCACGATCTGCCCCGCGGTCTGGCTCTGGCTGGCCACGAGAAACCGGCCCTCGCTGAAGGCAAAGGCATTGCCTACCGCCGGGTAGATCCGGTACGCGTAGGTGGGGGTGCTTCCGTCCTGCCCACCCGCTGCGGGAAAGAACGACGGGAACGTGCTCTCCAGCCATTGCCGGGCGGCGTCGCGGCTTGCGGGGCGCACGGACGGCTGTGCATGTGCCGTGGCGGCGAGCGTTGCGCCGAGGGCCAAAGCCGCTGCACACCTGATAGTTGATCGCATCATGGTTTCTCCGGTGAAGGCGCAGACCAGGAGCTCTGAACACCCCTGCTTGCCAGATATCCCCGTGTAGACGAACCTTGGTGCCTGCAGGGCACGGGGTTCCCTGCAGGCTGGGCGAAGTGTCCTCTTCGCAGGGCGGTGAAGTCCATATGCAGCCAGGGCAGCAGACGCCACTCCCGTGAACAACGTCACGCGCAGGCCTGCCCATATCGCACTGCCGGGGCGTCGGCCAGGCACGGCGGCCACTGCGCCCCGCGGCCGAAGGCTCTGTCCGCCTGCAATCCTTCTCAAAAGCAGCAACAATGCCCCTGAACAAGCGCTCCAAACCCCATCCAAGGAATCCTGCTCCATGAACCTCCGTCCCCTGGGCCGCTCGGGCCTGCAAGTCTCCCCCCTGTGCTTTGGCGGCAACGTCTTCGGCTGGACGGCCGACGAGGCCACCTCATTCAGGCTGCTCGATGCCTGGGTGGATGCCGGCTTCAACTTCGTCGATACCGCCGACGTGTACTCGCGCTGGGCGCCGGGCCACACGGGCGGCGAATCCGAATCAGTGATCGGCCGCTGGCTCAAGCAGAACGGCAAGCGCAATCGCATCGTGCTGGCCACCAAGGTGGGCAAGGACATGGGCGACGGCAAGGTGGGCCTGCGCCCCGAGTACATCCGCCAGGCGGTGGACGCGTCGCTCACGCGCCTGCAGACCGACCACATCGACCTCTACCAGTCGCACGACGACGATGCAGCGGTGCCGCTGGCCGACACGCTGGGCGCCTACAGCGATCTCATCAAGGCCGGCAAGGTGCGGGCCATCGGCGCCTCCAACTTCACGGCGGCGCGCCTGGCAGAGTCCCTTGCAACCAGCGAAAGCCTGGGCCTGGCCCGCTACGAGAGCCTGCAACCCCTGTTCAACCTGTACGACCGTGCCGTGTTCGAGAAGGAACTGCAGCCGCTGTGTGTAGACAAGGGTGTGGGCGTAATCAATTTCTACGCGCTGGCCGCCGGCTTTCTGACCGGCAAGTACCGCACCGAGGCCGACGCGGCCAAAAGCGCCCGCGGCAAGAACACCACGGCCAAGTACCTCAACGAACGCGGCCTGCGCATCCTGGCCGCGCTGGATACGGTGGCCGCGCGCATGGACGCCACGCCGGGCCAGGTGGCCGTGGCCTGGCAGATCGTGCAGCCCGGCATCACCGCACCCATCGCCAGCGCCACCTCGCTGGCGCAGTTGCAGGACCTGGTCAAGGCCAGCCAGCTCACGCTGGACGCCGAAGCGCTGGCCAGGCTGGGCGCTGCCAGCGCGGAGTGAACACGGTCAAGGGGTGATCACAGGCACTTCGATATTCACCGCTCCCCGCGCGCATTCAGCACTGACATGAGCACGGCAGCAATTGCGTCCGCCGCCGCGCAGGTTTGTCATCAACGTTGAACTGCGGGCTTGCCGCGGGGTCTTCATCCGGCTTCGGCCTGCCGCGTGTGGGATACCAAATGCATGGCAGGCACCGCTCCCCGCGATCAGTTCGACACCGGCATGGTCCGCACCCTGTTTCGGCGCATCGTCAGCGTGGGGGCGCTCATGATCGGTGCCATCTGCGCAGTGCACACGGGGGTGCTGCTTTGGCATGGCATGCCGTGGTGGTGGTCCAGCGCCGCCGTGGGCATGCTGGCCCTGATGCTGCGCCCCTGCTTTGCGCCGGAGAAGCCCTTCCCCGTGTTCCAGGCGGCCACCATCGGCAGGGCCGGGGCTGTGGCATTGCCAACACCATCCACCTGTCCTGCGGGCTGGCGCGGATGCGGGCTTTCATCTGATCCTCTTCGCCATTGTTCCCGTGGCCATGGTCAGCGGCCGCATCCGCTCCCGCGCCACATGGTGGATCGCTGCCACGCTGGTCGCGGCCGTGGTGGCCATCGAGGGGTGGGCGCCAGCCTCGCCACCGATCCCGCCATGGGCCGGCAGGCAGCGGCGGCGCTGACGGCGTTCAACCTGGCGGGCATTGGCCTGGCCATCGCCGCTCTGATGGTCAGCTGCTGCCACCTGGTAAGCGTGCAGCAGTCGCGCCTGCAGGAGCTGGTGGTGCGCGACCCGCTGACGGGCCTGTTCAACAGGCGATTCGCCTACGAATCGTAGCCAGACCATGCTGGAGGGCTTGGCGCGGTATCGGCAGGAGTTCGCCGTGGTGCTGGCCGACCCGGACCATTTCAAGTCGGTCAACGACCTCCATGGCCATGATGTCGGCGACGGGCGCTCAAGCACGCCGCAGAACTGCTGCGGCATTGCGCGAGGGCGGGCGATGTGCACTGCCGCTGGGGCGGTGAGGAATTGCTGTTGCTGTTGCCACAGACCAATGAGAGCGCCGCCATGGCATGCGCCGAACGCATGCGCAGCACCCTGGACGCCACCCCGCTGGAGGCGGATGGCGTCAGCATCCACGCAACCGCCACCTTCGGCGTGGCGACGGCCCGGTATGGCGAATCCCTGGATACCATGGTCGACCGCGTCGACAAGGCGCTGTACGAAGGCAAGCGCCTGGGCCTCGACCGGGTGGTGGCAAGCCGACCGCCTGTGGCAGCCTTATCCGAGGAACATGCCCACGGTGGCAGGCAGTGACCCTCGAAGACTGCTGTGCTGCCGCAGGTCCAGGGCTCCACGGCCAGACACCATCACATGTTGTCGATCATCACCTGTCCAAAGCCCGAGCAGCTCACCTGCGTGGC